>NZ_JBWQQI010000004.1:0-444944 GCF_056619545.1 Paraburkholderia sp. SSBN10T | reverse complement strand
ACGCATTCACCACCAAAACCGCGCCGCGCACTGCCAACCTCACAGTCGACATCACAACTACCCGGCACCGCTTCGTTCTGCGTTGCTGCATCAGCAGCAGAGAAACGAGATTATGAAGAACTTCCGCTACGTCGTCAACAGGTTTTTTATCACTGCCTGAACCCGTCCGCGCCGCCGCAAGCCTTGCCACTGCTGGCTCTCCCGCTCCCCACGCTCCGCTTTCCGGAGCGCGAAAGAACGGGATTCTAGCGAGACAGACTTCGCCTTGCAAGCGTTATTTCGATGCTCATAACGGGCGTGGCAACCCCGCGTGACGCTCACGCCACGCACAGGTCATTATCGAAGAATGAAGCCCCGCTTCACGCCGTAGCGTGCGCATCCATCACCCGCTCGACAACGTCCAGGTAATGATCGACATCCGGGGTCACGCGGTTCGCCTCTTTAGCGAGATCGTCCCAACGGCGCACGCGCAGCGCGTCGTCCGCATAGGGCTTCCTGAGGAACGCCTCCGCTTCCTGCCTGCTGAAGATCCCTCCCTGCAGTTCCAGGCTGCGTACCGAGTCCGCCGAGAGGCGGCCGAAGTACGTGTCGTCCATCGCGCACAGGCAGCGCTTGGCATCGACGTGCAGGCGAATCGGCTCCAGCACCGCCTCCGGCAAAACCGGACGCAAAAACGGCAACGCGAAGTACTGGTGCAGATCATCGATGCCACGTTCGCTCGGCGTGTCGCCGAAACGGTTCAGCAAATGTCCAAGGTCGTGCAGGAAGGCGGCCGCAACCAGTTCGTCGCTTGCGCCCTCCTCTTCTGCCAGTGCCGCGCTTTGCAGCGCATGTTCCAACTGCGTGACCGGCTCGCCGCTGTACGCAAGATTGCCGTGCTGCTCAAACAGCGTACGAATATCATCCAGACTCAAAGCCACCCCACTACTCCCAAGGTAATGAAAACGTCTTGAGGTTGGTAAAGCTCTTCATGGCTTCCTGCACCCCTTCCTTGTAACCCAGGCCCGAATCCTTGATGCCGCCAAACGGCGTCAGCTCGGTCCGGTATCCCGGTACTTCCCACACATTCACCGTACCGACCCGCAATTCATTGATGAAACGCGTGATCGCATCCTGACGGTTCGTACACACCCCCGACGACAAACCGAACGCCGTGCCATTGCTGATCCGGATCGCGTCGTCGAGCGTGTCAAACGTGATGATGGGCGACACCGGTCCGAAGGTCTCTTCGCGCACCAGGGACATGACCGGCTCCACGCGGTCGACCACCGTCGGCGCATACAGCGCGCCGATACGCTGATTGCCAATCAGCAGGCGCGCCCCTTGGGCCACTGCCTCGTCGACTCGTGCCTCGAAAAGGCGCGCCGCGGCTTCGTCGATGACGGTGCCCATCTGGTTAGCGGCATCGAACGGATCGCCGTAGGACCATGCGCGCGTCTTTTCCACCACCAGTTCGGTAAATTGCGCCGCCACGCTCTTTTGCACCAGCATGCGCTTGACGGCCGTGCAGCGTTGGCCCGAGTTCTTATAGGAACCCTGAACAGCGAGCGTGGCCGCGCGTTCGAGGTCGGCGTCTTCCAGCACGATCAACGGATCGTTGCCTCCGAGCTCGAGCACGACGCGTCTATAAGCCGCCTTCGCCGCAATATATTTGCCGATCGCGACGCCACCCGTGAACGTCACCAGCTCGGCTAGCGGATGCGTGACCAACTCATCGGCGATCTCGCGCGGGTCGCCTGTCAGTACCTGCAGCATCGGCTCCGGCAAACCGGCTTCGTAAAGAAGGTCGGCCAGATAGAGAGCCGAAAGCGGCACCTTCTCCGAAGGCTTCAACACCACGCGGTTGTTGGTCGCAATCGCCGGTGCGATCTTGTGCGCCACCTGGTTCATCGGATGATTGAACGGCGTAATGGCGACGATCACGCCCGCCAGCGGTTCGCGCTGCGTGAACACCCGGCGCTTCTTGCCATGCGGCGTCAGATCGCACGCAAAGCTCTGGCCGTCGTCGCGCAGCGCTTCGATCGCAGCGAACCTGAGCACATCGGCGACGCGTCCGATCTCGTAACGCGAATCCTGCTTCGACAAGCCAGATTCGAGCGAGATCAGGTCCGAGGCCGCTTCACTGCGCAGGCGCAGCAACTCAGCCGCGCGCTCGAGAATCTGCGAGCGCTCATAGCGCGTCAGCGTCGACTGATAGGCGCCGGCGTATTCGAACGCGGCGCGCACATCATCAACGCTTGCCAACGGCACCGTGCCGACGCGCAATCCCGTATACGGATCGAACACGTCGAACGTACGTTCACGCAGCGCACGCTCGCCTTTCAGGCGCAGCGCTTCGGCGCGAAACGCAGGATGGTCCGTCAGCCCGACATTCACGATGCCACCACGCGGTTCAACGCAAGGTCGAACACGTCGAAGTTGCGCAAGCGCTTGCCGTCGGTTAGCCCTGCCAGGCGTCGATTGAAAATCAACGGCACTTCCTGTTCGGAGATCCCGCCGTGCGAACGCAACGGCACAGTCAGACCCGAGAGGTCATGCTCGTCGCGCCGCGTGCCGAGCACGACGTCGCGCCTGCTGACTACCACGATATCGCCAACGCGGTCACCCGGCAGCTCGAAACGCTCGCAGGCCGCGCGGTTGTCCAGCACGACTTCGACGCCTTCGAGACCGCCAAGCCGTTCGATCACCTGCCCCACGTTCACATCATGTGGCAGATAGATCGTGGCAAACGAACCGAGCGCGCCGTGGTGGACCACATACGGATCGGTAATCGGCAAGATCACCCGCGCCTCGCGTGCGCCGAGCCATTCGTCCATCACGTCCTGCAGATAGATCACGTTCGGCTCGCCGGTCCGCGGATCGTGCTTCGCATTCATGCCGTGGTCGGCGGTCAGGCCGATCACCCAGCCAAGCGCGTCGAGCTGGGCCAGATAGCCGTCCATCATCGCGTAGAAATCGTTCGCGCCTCGCGTGCCCGGCGCCCACTTGTGCTGGATATAGTCGGTGGTGGACAGATACATCAGATCGAGCTGGCGCGTTTGCGCGAGACGCACGCCTGCGGCGAAGACGAATTCCGACAAGCCCGCGCTATATACGTCCGGTAGCGGCAGGCCGACCAGATCGAGCACATCCGCGATGCCGTTTTCCGCCAGCGTCACGGTATCCGCCTTCTCTGCCGAGAAACAGATCCCCTTCAGTTGCCAGCCGAGCAAGCGGCGCAACTTGTCTTTTGCGGTGACCACGGCAACCGCTGCGCCCGCTTGCGCCGCCGCGGCCAGCAGCGTCCCGGCGCGCAGGTAGGCGGGATCGTTCATCATCACTTCGGCCCCCGCGCCGCCATTGGCCTGCGGGTCCCAGAAGTAGTTGCCGCAAATGCCGTGCACCGAAGGCGGCACGCCGCAGACGATCGACAGGTTATTGGGGTTGGTGAACGACGGGATCACGCAATCGCCCTTGAGCGCCGTGCCCCCTTTCAGCATCTCGCCGATGAACGGTGCGACGCCCGCGGCGACCGCCACCTCCAGGTAGTCGTACTCGCAACCGTCGACGCAGACCACGACCGTCGGCCTGGACGACAACGACAGCCGGTACGCGCGGCCATTCACGTCGATGCTGCGCTCGCTCTGCCCGGACTGAATTGACATCGCTTTCTTCCCTGCGCGTCGCTTACGCGCGTTCTTCGTCGATCGGGGCTGACGACGGCAGCCGCACGCCGCGTCGTCCAGCCGGCTCACAAGCTTCGTGCGCGCGTTGCCGCCCGCCGTTGACATGCGCATGCATCAACGCCGCAGCGCGTTCGGCATCGCGCGACGCCAGCGCCGTCAGGATGGCGCGGTGCTCGGCGAGCGAGCGCTCCATCGCATCGGCACGCACCACCAGCGCGGCGCGCCGGAACAGGCTCAACTCGCCCACGAGGCGCCGGTATGTCTCATGCAGCTTGCCGTTGCCCGCCGCCGCCACGATGCCGTCGTGAAACGCCACATTGGCGCGAGCATAAGCGTCGTGGTCATGCACGTCGAGCGCGCTGCGCATCGCGTCGATATGCCTGCGCAGACCGGCCAGTTGCGCTGCGTCGATGCTCGCCGCCAGCATCCGGCACGCCGCCTCTTCGAGCACGGCCCGCACCGCGTAAATCTCATCCGCCTCCGCCAGCGACACGATCCGCACGAACACGCCGCGGTTCTTTTCCGTCGTGACGAGCCCGGCCTGTTCGAGCGCACGAAAGGCTTCGCGCACCGGACCGCGCGAGACCTGCAGGCGCGCCGCCCAGTCCGCTTCGTTGAGCTTGGCGCCGGGCGCCAATGCACCCTCGATGATGTTGCGCTCGATCTCGTCGCGAACCAGCGCCGTGAGCGAATGCCGGCGTACGACGTCAATCGGATCGGCTGAAGCTCTTTCCATATTTTCAGTCATTTCGACATTTTTTGCCACAGATACATATGTCGAGCGGCAACTTGACGTTCGACACCGGAAGTCAGGGCAATCCGCGGGTCAGTCGGCCCGGCGGCGCGGAACCCGTGCGGCGATCAGCAGCAGCGCAGCGAGCGAGACGAGCAGCAGGATCAGCGAGAGTGCGGACGCCGGCAGGTAGTAGCCCCGCTCGACCTGACCGACCACGACGATCGGCACCGTCGCAAATCCGGGCGGATAGACGGTCAGCGTCGCGCCCAGTTCGCCGAGCGAAAGCGCGAAACCCAGCGCAAGACTCGCGCGAATGGCCGGCACCAGTTGCGGCAGGACGACCCGGCGCAGCACCATCGAAGGCGGCGCACCGAGACTCGCGGCCGCCTCGCGCAGGACGGTCAGTTCGGGACGCAACGCCGCGGCCGCGCAGCGGTAGCAGAACGGCAGCACCAGCGCGAGCTGCACGAACACGACAATCGCCGCCGAGCTCGACAGATCGAGCGGACGCTTGTGATACGCGATCAGCACGGCCAGCCCGAGCACCACGCTCGGCACACCGTTAGGCATCATCGCGATCGTATCGACGAGTGCGCCGAACCCGCGGCGGTCGCGCCCTTCGAGCGCGAGCGCCAGCCAAAGACCGAGGATCGTGCCCAGCACGGCGACGCCGAAGCCGATCTCGAGACTCGTGCTGAGCGCATCGAAATCGCTTGAACCGAGGCGCTCGAACCAGCGCGTGCTGAAGCCGTCGGGCAGCATCGTGCCGGACCAGTGCGCGGCAACGCTCGACAGCGCCACCACCACCACCGGCAAGACGAACAGCCAGAAGCACAGCAGCGCGGCGAAACCCAGAAACACGCCGCCGGCGACGCGCGTGAGCAGACTGCGCTGCACCGGCCGCGCACGCTTGTGCATGACCGGCAAGACAGTGGGGTCCAGTTCGACGGCCATTAGCGTGCTCCTCTAACCTTGCGTCGGTTGACCTGGCGGTACAACGCATACAGCGACAAAGACATCATCAGCATCACGACCGCGCCGGCGGCGGCAGTAGGCAAGTCGAGATCGACCGTCGCCGAACTGTAGATGGCCACCGGCAACGTAATCAGATGTGCGCTTCCGAGCACCAGCAGAATGCCGAACTCGTTGAGCGTCAGCAAAAAGCACAGGATCGTGCCGGCCGCGATGCCCGGCCACGCCAGCGGCAGGATCACCTTGAAGGCCACCATCACGCCGTTCGCACCGAGGCTGCGGGCGGCTTCGATCAGGCGCATATCGAGTGTCGCGAACGAAGCGAGCGTCGGACGGACCACGAACGGCGCGTAGAACACCACTTCCGCGAGAATCACGCCGCCTACGCCAAACAGGAAGTTGAGCGGCGGCGCCTGCAGATGGAACAGGCGCTGCAGTCCGATACTCACCGAGCCTTGCGAGCCGTACAGAAAGATCAGCGTGAAGGCGACGAGGAACGACGGAAAGGCGACGAACAGTTCAAGGAAGCGGGTGACGAGCCGTGCGCCAGGAAACGGCTTGAAGAACAGCAGCGAGGCGAGCGCCACGCCGAGCAGCGAAGCAAGACCGGCGCTGGCAAACAGAATCCACAGCGTGGTGCCGAC
This sequence comes from Paraburkholderia sp. SSBN10T, assembly GCF_056619545.1. Lineage (NCBI taxonomy): Bacteria > Pseudomonadati > Pseudomonadota > Betaproteobacteria > Burkholderiales > Burkholderiaceae > Paraburkholderia > Paraburkholderia sp. SSBN10T. The sequence goes on along the minus strand of NZ_JBWQQI010000004.1, from coordinate 438,927 downwards.
CACGCCGCGCGTTTCGGGATTGCCGAAGAAGCTGCTGTAGGCCTGCAAGCCGAATCCCCCATGCGGGCCAGTCAGGCTCAGCAACACCAGCCGCACCAGCGGGTAGATCACCAGCGGCCCCAGCACCACCACGGCGAGGAACAGCAGATGCCATTGCGCCGCGCGTTCGCGGCGGCGAACCGCGGCTGCATGCGAAGCGAAGGTGGCGGCGCGCAACGCGTCGGGACTATCAGGGGTTGATAAGGACGACATCGTCAGCCTCATAGCGCAAGGAGATACGCGCGCCCTTTTCGGGCGACATGCCGTGGCCGCGCTGCATGGTGACGAGCACGGGCTCGTTGGGCATCGCGTCGAGGACGACCGATACCGACAGCACCGCGCCGTACCATTCGACCGAGGTAATCATGCCGTGCAGGTGCCCTTCACCGAGCGGCACGATCCGCAGCGCCTCGGGACGCAGGCAGGCAACCCGCTCACGTTCGTTGTAGCGCGAATCGCCAAGCGGGAAAGCCACGTGCGGCGGCAGCAGATTGGCCGCGCCGAGATAACGCGCCACGAAGCCGTCGTGCGGCTGGTCGTACAGTTGCTGCGGCGTGCCGAGCTGCGCGATGTGGCCTTCGCGCATCAGCAGCGTGCGATCGGACAACACCAGCGCGTCGTCCTGATCGTGCGTCACGCAAACGATGGTCAGATTCGGCAGCCGCTCATGCAGCGCCTTCAGTTCGGAACGCACCGACGCGCGCAGATTGGCGTCGAGTGCGGAAAGCGGTTCGTCGAGCAGCAGCACATCCGGCTCGATCACGAGCGCACGCGCGAGCGCTACGCGCTGCTGCATGCCGCCCGACAGTTGCGCGGGCATCACATGGCCCGAATCGCCCAGTTGCACGAGCTTGAGCGCATCCGCCACGCGGCGGGCGATGTCTTTCGAGGACTCGCGCCGCGCGCGCAGGCCAAACGCCACATTCTCGAACACCGACAGATGCGGAAACAGCGCGTAGCTTTGGAACAGCAGCCCCAGGTTGCGCTTGTGCGGCGGCACGTGCGTGAGGTCGTGGCCGGCCACGGTCAAGGTACCGGCGAGACCGTCCGCTTCGATGAATCCGGCGATGAAACGCAACAGCGTCGTCTTGCCGCAACCGCTACGGCCGAGCACGGTCAGCAATTCGCCGCGCTCGATGTTCAGCGACAGGTCGTCGAGCACCGTGCGCGTCCCGAAACGCACGGTCAGGTGCTCGATCTGCACGCCGCCCGGCGTGCCCGGTTGCGCCGCAGCGAGCGCCTCCGGTGAGGCGCCGAGCGCGCCAGGGGCAAGAGTTGCGGTATTCACCGGATTCATCCTCCAACTAGGTAGTGCGGGTAAAGGCCTCGCCCGCCTGGCGCCCAGCTCGCCATCGAGCCAACCGGCAAGCGGGCGGCGAGGCTTGCAGCGAGACTTACTGCGCGGGCTTGACGACTTCGATCTGCTTGCCGGAGTCGCCGATCACGTCGTTCTTCCAACGTGCCGTCCAGTCAGCCTTCTTCGCCATGACCTGGTTCCAGTCCACCGGGATCAGCTTCACGCCGGCAATCGCCTGCTTCACCGCTTCGCCGTTCTTGCCGGCCAGCGGCACGTCGGTGCGGCCCGGGATACCGAAGATGTCCGGTACCTTGGCTTGCACGTCCTTCGACATTAGGTAGTCGATCAGCTTCTTGCCTTCAGCCTGGTTCGGGCCGTTCTTGATCAGACCGATCGCGTACGGCAACTGGAACGTGGTCGGCTTGCCGCCCGGCGCTGCCGCCAGGAAGATCGGCTTCAGCGACAAGCCGCCGTTGGCCGCGTCGTCCAGATCCATCTGCAGGTCGCCGTTGGCGAGCGAGATTTCGTTGCGCGACAGCAGCACGTCGAGATAGCCCGTGCCCTTGGTGTGGAACTTGGCGCTTTGTTCGAGCTTCTTCAGATAATCGAACGCCTTGTCTTCACCCATCAGCGAGGTCGTCAGGATGATCACGGCCATGCCGTCGCCGGCGGTTGCCGGGTTCGAGTAGGCGATCTTGCCCGTGTAGTCCGGGTGCAGCAGGTCGGCGAACGTCTTCGGTTGGGTCTTCACGACATCCGGATTGATCGCGAACGAGAAGTAGTTGTTCACGAAAGTCGCCCACGTCCCGTTGGGCGCCTTGGCGATCGCCGGCACGTTCTTGTAGTTGGCGCTCTGGTAAGCCTGCAGCAGACCGGACTGATCCGCCTGCTGGATGAACGGCGGCAGCGTGACGATCACGTCGGCCTTCGGCTGGTCCTTTTCGATGGTCGCGCGGTTCACCACTTCACCGCTGCCGGCCGTCACGATGTTGACCTTGACGCCTTCCTGCTTTTCAAAGGCCGGCAGCACGTCCTTGTAGAGGTTCTCGAGGCCGTCGGCCGTGTACAGCACCACCGCGTCGGCAGCCTGGGCCGGCAGCGCGGCGCCGCCGAATGCAGCAGCCACCACGAGTGCCGGCAAGGTTTTGCGGACAATGCTGGCAGTCGCGCGAAGGTGATTCGTCTTTTTCATGTCGTTCTCTCCGAAAGGCAAAAAACCAGACGGTCGGGGGGACCCGATACCTGTTGTGATTTGACGGCGGCAGCGCCGCGCCGATTACGTTCGTCTACAGCCGGTTGCCATGTTCATCCGATTGCAGATTGCTGACAACCCTGCTGTTTCCTGTCCAGCCAGACTTACAGCCAACCTCACATCTCGGCGCTGCCTGCCTTGCCTGAACCGGCACAGCAAGGATTGCAGGTTTCCATGACAGCGCCGTGACCATTCTGTCGATTTCCAACAAATGACACAATTCGCCAATAATATGCAATTGAGGACTTGTGCAGAAAGCTGCATTCATCTGACGACGGAGGCTTTGTGATTACTGGAAACGACCCGATCCTGCTGACCCCAGGGCCGCTCTCGACCTCACCCGCGACACGTCAGGCGATGCTGCGCGACTGGGGATCGTGGGACGCCGCCTTCAACCGCATGACCCACACCGTGTGCGCCGACCTCGTCAAGATCGTACACGGCGAAAACGACTACGTTTGCGTACCGTTGCAGGGCAGCGGCACCTTCGCCGTCGAAGCCGCCATCGGCACGCTGGTGCCGCGCCGGGGCTGTGTGCTGGTGCCGAACAACGGCGCTTACTGTGCGCGCATCGTCCGCATCCTGCAACGCCTCGGCATTTCGTATGTGGAATTGCCGCTGCGGGAGGACGAACCCGTCAGTGCGGCGGCGATCGAAGACGCCTTCAACCGCGGCTCGCGCATTACGCACGTGGCGCTGGTTCATCTGGAGACCAGCGCCGGGCTGCTCAATCCGCTCGACGATATCGCCGCAGTATGTCAGCGGCACGGCAAGAGTCTGATTGTCGACGCCATGAGCTCGTTCGGCGCCCTGCCGATCGATCTGCGCAAGGGCGGCATCGACGCACTGGTGTCGGCGAGCGGTAAATGCCTGGAAGGCGTGCCGGGAATGGGGTTTGTGATCGTGCGGCGCAGCGTGCTGGAAGCGGCCGACGGCCGCTCCCCGTCGCTCGCGCTCGATCTGCACGATCAATTTGTCTATATGCAGAAGACCACGCAGTGGCGCTTCACGCCACCCACGCACGTGGTCGCCGCATTGCGCAGCGCGCTCGACCAGTTCATCGCAGAAGGCGGACAGCCCGCGCGTGGCGCCCGCTATACGCGCAACTGCGCGGTGCTGATCGAGGGCATGAAGGCGCTCGGCTTCGAGCCGTTTCTGAAGCCGGAGGTGCAGGCGCCCGTGATCGTCACCTTTCATGCGCCACGCGATCCGGCATGGAAGTTCGCGGACTTCTATGCTGCCGTACGGGAGGCGGGTTATGTGCTGTACCCGGGCAAGCTGACCGAGGTGGAAACGTTCCGGGTGGGCTGTATCGGGGCGATCGACGCCAACGAGTTGCACAACGCGGTTGCCGCAATCGGCCGGACGCTGGCCTGCCTCGGCCTGAGCGTCAAATAGGCGCGGCGCGCGTGAAGACGCCCGAATAGCCCAACGGATGGGTGGCCGGCGGCCACGCCACGTTGCTCAGGCGATCAGCAGTTCCGGTCCGCGCGTGGCAATCGCCTTGGCGAGCGCGCGGTCCGGTGCAAGCTCCGTGACCAGGTAACGCGCGCTCTCGAACCCGTTGATGCGTACCGGCGTGACGCGTCCGAACTTGGAATTGTCCGCCACGACCACCGCCAGGTTCGCGGCTGTGATCATCCGGCCGCGCACTTCGGCGGCCATGCGGGTGTAATCGGTCAGCCACGCTTCGGACGAAATGCCGCCCGCGCCGACGAAGGCGAAATCCGCGTGGTACTGGGTCAACTGGTGGACCGTATCGAGGCCGAAGGTGGCGTCCTCGTTATCCGAAAGCTCGCCGCCCAGCAGCGTGACGCGATTGTCGTTGCGGCGGCCGAGCAGCAGCGCGATGCGCCAGTCGTTGGTATAGACCGTGAGCCGGTGCCGCCCGGTCAGCGCCCGGGCGACCGCCTGGGTGGTGCTGCCGGAGTCGATGATCAGCGACGCGCCGTCCGGCACCAGTTCGGCCGCGCGTTCGCCGATCGCCCGCTTGGCGCCGGCGTTGGCCGCTTCGCGCACGTCGAGATCGGGTTCGCGCCGGTCGCCCGACAACGCTCCGCCGTGAGTGGTGACGATCAGGCCGCGTCCGGCCAGCGTATTCAGGTCGCGCCGGATCGTTTCGCGCGACACGTTCAGTTCGCGCACCAGCTCGGCTACCGACAGCGCGCCGTTCTTGGTGACTTGCGCGAGGATATATTGATGACGTTGTTCAGCAAGCATCGATAGACGGCCGGCAAGCGGCGCACTTAGGTTCGGGAGTGCGCCGTATTGTAGTACGGGCGCGGCCCGGATGCTCCTATTGCGGCGGCTTCCCTGCTAACCTGAGCGCTTATAGCGCTTCGCCCGATGTGCGCCGCCTCAATCGATCTGCCCATGCCGCCACTGTTTCGCCGCTTACTGCTGCTGTACCACGCGCTGCGTTTCGGCGCACGCCTGATCTGGCTCGCGGCGCCGCGCGAGCACAAGCTGCACTGGGCGATCACGCTCGTGGAGCGCGTGCATGCCACGCAAGGCAGCCGCGACAGCCTGCACAACCTGCTGCCGGTGCTGGGACCGCTCGCCAGCAACTTCATGCAGAGCCTCGCGGAGCGCCCGGAACTCGCCACCGGCACCCTGCACGACGCCTTCGATGCGATTGGCCGGCTGGAAGAGCCGCTGCCGCCGCACGAGGTCGAGCCGGCTCTGGCGGTTGCGCTTGGACGTCCGCCTGCCGGCCTGTTCGCGCAACTCGAGCTGGTCCCGGCGCGCAGCGGCCTGGCCGAACAGACTCACCTCGCCCGGCTCGCGACACCCATCAACGGCCACCGCGATATCGCGATCAAGTTCGTGCGCGCGGCGCAGCTTCAGCAGATCGGCGACGAGCTCGCCCTGCTGCGCTGGGTGGCGCGCTGGATGGAAAAATTTTCGGGCGGCGCGCGCCGCCTGCAGGTCAGCGCGCTCGCGCAGTCGTTCACCGACGACGTGCTGCGGCGCTTCGACCTGCGTGCCGAGGCCGCCAATCTGAGCCAGACCGGTCACCACTTCGACGGCGACAAGCGCCTCGTCGTGCCGCAGGTGATCTGGGAACTGTGCACCGCCCACACACTCGCAGTGCAGCACGTCGAAACGCTGGCTGCGACCGATCTGCCCGGTCTGCTCGAGCACCGTGTCAAGCTCGCGCCGCTGGCGACGCACCTCGTCGAGGTTGTCACTGAGCAAGCCTTCGAGCATGGCTTTTTCCACGCTACCTTCGACGCCGAGCGAGTGCGCGTGAGCATCGAGCCCGACACGCTGGGCCGCATCGTGCTGGCCGAGTTCGCGGTGATGTCGAGCCTTTCCTCGCACGAGCGCGAATTCTTCGTGCACGGCGCCACCGCGTTGTTCGAGCAGGACTATGCGCGCCTCGCCGATTTGCATCGCGAGGCCGGCCATGTCGAGCAGACGACGCGCACAGAAGTGCTGGAAGCGGAACTGCGCCGGCGCAGCGAAGCCCATTTCGCGGCCGAGCCCGAGGAGCGCTCGGCGGGCGCGCTGTTTCATCACCTGCTGCATGCCGTGCAGCCGCTCGAAGGCGCCGTCTCGCCGCGGCTTGCAACCGCCCAGCGTTCGTTCCAGCAGGCCGAGGCGCTGGCGCGTGCGCTGCATCCGGGCGTGGACACCTGGAATGTCGCGCGCACGGTGCTGGCCGGCATCGCACGGCGCGACATCGATCATCGCGGCTGGATCAAACGCATCGCCCAGGAGTTGCCCCACCTCGCTCATATGCTGCCGCGCGTGCCGCAGTTGGCGGTGCGTTATCTGCAGCGCCGGCATGATGCGGCGGGTGCGCGGCAGCACGAGCAATTGCTGCGTGAGATCGGCATGGAATACCGGCGAACGCGGCTTCTGCTCTGGGCCTGCGCGGTGTGCGGCGGCTTGCTCGGCGCGGGGGCCGTGCTGCTGGCGCGGTGATGCGGTGGAGCAATGACACGGTGAAGCGGCGCCACGGGTGAACCGGCTGCGCGGCTTGCCGCCTCCCTGCCGCGAGTGCAGCTTCGAACAAGACAGGCCACGCCACCCCACGCAATACTGCGAGCTTTGCACGCCGCCGCTGACGACGTCTCATGCTTGCTACCTTTATCGCCACAGTCTTTGTCGTGTTGTGGTCGACGGGCTTCGTGGTCGCCCGCGCGATCACGCCGTTCGCCGATCCCAACCTGTTCCTGCTCGCCCGCTTTGGCGGCACCGCGCTGCTGTTCGCGCTCGCCGCAGGATTCGCACGCGCCACCTGGCCGCGCGGACGCGACCTCGTCAAACATCTGTTCGCGGGTGCGCTCCTGCAAGGGGTTTATCTCGGCGCGGGATATTGGGCCGTTGCGCAAGGGCTGAGCGCCGGCGTGATGGCCCTGCTCGGCGCACTGCAACCACTGCTGACGGCCGCCCTCGCCGCCCCGCTGTTCGGCGAGCGCCTGTCGCGGCGCGGCTGGGCAGGCATGGCGCTCGGTCTCGCGGGTGTCGCGCTGGTACTGCAGCCGAAACTGGCAGCCGGCGCGCCACATCTGTCCCATGCAGCGCAAGGCGGCGCGCCCGGCTGGCTGGTGGTCGGCGTATCGATTCTGGCAGTCGGGGCGATCACCGCAGGCACGCTGTTCCAGAAAAGCTCGCTGGCCCGCGCCGACATTCGCAGCGCCAGCGCCGTGCAGAACTTCGGCGCAGCCATGGTTGCGGCGCTGCTCGCGCTCGCGCTGGGTGAACATCGCTGGGTAGCCTCGCCTACGCTATGGGCATCGCTCGCGTGGGGCATTGTGATGCTCTCGGGCATCGGCGTGACGCTGCTGGTATGGATGGTCCGGCGCGGCGATGCGGCGCGAGCCACCGCGCTGCTGTTCCTGGCGCCGCCTCTGGCCGCGCTCGAAGGGTATATCGGCTTCGGCGAAACCTTGCTGACGGTGCAGCTCGCGGGCTTCGCCGCGGCACTGCTTGGGGTGCTGCTGGCACGCTCGTGAGGCAGTGCGACGAGCGGGTTCCGCCCGTTCGCCTCGTTTGCCTCCATCGCGTCGTTCGCCTTAATCGGCCGGGTCCGCCTTCGCCGCCTCGTTCGCCTTGTTCGTCTTAATCCGCCGTGTCCGCCTTCTCCGGCACCTTCGCACGGGCCTTGCTGCCCGGCGCCGGCGACCACACAGGACGCGCTTTGCGCTCCGAATCGACCACGACGATATAGCGACCCGCCCAAGGCGTCACCTGGCGATCCGAGTGCAGTACCCACAGCGATTTGCCCGACTCGACCAACGCCTCGTACTCGGCGTCGAGAATCCCGTAGTGATCGAGGAACACGTTCAGCGACGCGGGAATCCGCACGCAGCCTTTCGAATGGCGGATGCCGAGCAACGGTTCGAGCTTGTCGGGGTCCGTGGCGTGCATCTGGAATCGCATCTGCGACATGCCGCCCTTGCCCCACCCCCGTTCGCCTTGCGCCCAGCCGAGATCGAAGATCCGCATGTCGCGTTTGCCGTAGCCGCGAATGCCGTTTTCGTTCATCGTGCCTTCGGCGCGGAAATCCATGTTGTCGGGGGTGTGTTCGAACACACCAAGCGGTGTGATGAAGTGATCGAACTCGCCGGGCCGGCCGGTGGCCACCGGCGACGCGCCGATCATCACCCACGGGTCGGCCGGCGTCGGGCGGAAATAGATGAAGAGCGCCTGGACATTGGCGCTGCGGTCCACCAGCACCACGTACTCACCCGACAGATTTCCCAGTTGAGCCTGTTCGAGCGCGGCCTGGAGCCGTTCGCCATACTCCTGCTGCGCGGCTGCGGGCACTTTCAGACGCCGTGTCACATCGCGGGCGAACGCGGCGCGCAACAGCAGCGCCCGATGCGGATCGACCACGCCCGCCGCGTCCGGGGCCGCGACGGCGGAAGCCGTGAGATCGACCGGCGCGGCGGCCTCGGTCTTCTGCGCCTCAGCCGCAAAAGCCACCCCATACGACAGCACGAATAATGCGGCAATCAATGCGCGGCTTATATTTCCGACGCGTAGCACCCGGTCATCGGCGGTGCTTCGATTCATTTCGCCCCGTTGGATATTTCCCGGTCGAGCAAGCGGGTCAAGCCGTTTCTTATGGTTCATCATGTAATTGAGCAAAACCTGCTTATCATTGAGCGTTCGACGGCTCATGCGACATACATTTGAACACGATCTTACTAAGCACATCGGTTTCTGTCGATCACCGCTCAGGCAGATTCCAGCGGACTGGACCTCGAATATCGGACATTTATGTGACCCGGCGCAAACGGATTTAAATTCAAAAGCCGGCCGCATTTAAACTGCGCCCATCCGTCGAAAGAAAATTGCACACCACTTGCAGAGGAAAAACATGGATCAACACGATTCCGCCGAGCGCCAACGGCACATTGCCGCGGAGATGCACATCAACGACGAATTCGTTGCAGAACTCGAGATCGAGCGGCGCACCGGTTTCCTCGCGCAGTATCTCCGGGCAAGCGGCCTTACGACCTACGTGCTAGGCATCAGCGGGGGTGTCGATTCGACCACCGCCGGGCGTCTCGCGCAGCTTGCCGTCGAGCGCCTGCGCTCGCAAGGTTATGAAGCGCGCTTCGTTGCGGTGCGCCTGCCTTACGGCGTTCAGCAGGATGAAGCGGATGCGCAGCAGGCGCTCGCCTTCATTCGCGCCGATGAAAACCTGATCATCGACGTGAAGCCCGCCGCCGATGCAATGCTCGCCTCGCTGCGCGCGGCCGGCATGCCGTTCGCCGACGCCGCGCAGGAAGACTTCGTGCACGGCAATATCAAGGCACGCCAGCGCATGATTGCGCAGTACGCGGTGGCAGGCGCGCGGGCGGGTGTGGTGATCGGCACCGACCACGCAGCCGAGTCGGTGATGGGTTTCTTCACCAAGTTCGGCGACGGCGGCGCCGACGTGCTGCCCCTCGCGGGCCTCAATAAACGCAGGGTGCGCGCCGTTGCCCGCGCGTTAGGCGCGCCCGATGCGCTCGCGCACAAGGTTCCGACGGCCGACCTGGAAATGTTGCGTCCGCAACGTCCCGACGAAGACGCGTATGGCATCCCCTATGACGCAATCGATGATTTCCTGGAGGGCAAGCCGGTTACCGATGCAGTCCGCGAGACCGTTCTGCGTTTCTATCAGAACACGCGCCACAAGCGGGCACTGCCATACACGCCGTTCGACTGGCCTGCCCAAGCCTGAAGCATCATCACGCGCCAGCAGGCGCCCAATGACGGAAGCGCCAGCCGGGAACGGCCACAAACCGCAGGTACGACCGTAGCTGCCGCCTCGCCACGCTGCTGGTGCAACACCGCAACGCCGCAACGCCTAGCCCGCAGGCGGCGGCTGTTGTTCGCGGAACAATTCGCCGCTCGCCAGCAGCGGCATGCCCCCGAGATGCTTGCCCTGCAATTGTCTGGCGATCACTTCGCCGACATAGGGGCCGTCCGTCTTCAATTCGACCAGCGCGTACGCCTTAGGGGTTCCAATCTCGTGGACAGTCACGCTTTTCGCGTAATGACCCAGCTCATGTGAGAGAAATTCGCGCACTTCCTGCTCGGAGCACGATTCGGCGATGTTCCAGACGAACAGGTTCATAGTCGCAACACCTTAGTGGACACGGCGATCCATACCGCGAATACGAACCGGCTGGAGGCTCGCGCGCCTGCTCGCTTGCGCGGCGGCAGCATGGATCAGTGCGGCTCCGGATACAGTTAATAACAGATATAAGACAGCCATTTGAAAATCTTCCCTTGAATTTCGTCCTGTTATCAGAATACGCAGAATCGTCCGCAGATACGATGCGGCCGATGGTCTTCAGCAGGTTCGATTCCCGCTTACGCGCACCCGCTAACGTAGACCGAACCATGCTGGAAAGCGAAATACTGTGTTGACGGGTTCCGCTCCTCGCGACCACGCAGCGTTCAAAACCCGTGAATGCACTGTACCCGAATAAACGCGCAGACAAATACCTAAACACACGCGCGTTGATCGAGCGGCAATATTTTGAAAAAAGTACGGGGAAAATAAGTCAACGGGGAAACAGTCTGATCGGGGATTCGCGGACTGACACGCGTCAGTCCGCTCTTTTCTGGCCCACCGCGGCGCCGGCCCGGCGCATCTATCGGATTGCGCCGGCGTCTCGCTCTATTTCACGGCTCGCTATCGCGGCTGCTGGTCGCCACGTTGACGCCGCTCGCGTCGCACGAGCTACGGCCGAAGCCGGCATAGGCCGCCGACCAGTTGCCGGCGATCGTCGTCTGGGCGTCGCTCAGGCTCATCTTGCCCGCACAGACGCAGTGTTTGAGATGCACGACGAAGCGCGCCTTGCGGCGTTCACCGCTCGCGCCCGCCCACGGCAGCAGATCGAGATTGGCCGGCGCGTCGGGCGAGCCGCCGAGCAAAACCGGCACGCGCCGGTCGATCGCGTAGTCGGCGCCATCCCCAGGATCAATGCCATGTTGAGCAAGCAAGCGCGCCTTGTGCGCCATCATCACGTCGAAAGGCGGTGACACGGCGTCGGCATAGTCGGGGCGGCAGATCGTCTCGGCGATCGACTGCTGGGTCACGCGCCCGTCGAGCATCGCCGCATTCTGCGCGGCCGCTTGACCGGCGCGCAGCCCGGCAACCACGCCGAGCATGACTACGACACCAATCCGTACCGCGCGCACCGCTCGTGCGGCGGGTACGCCGTCATGACGACAGGCGCCTCTCGACGCGCAACCGGTACTCGATTTTCTGCTGCGCAGCGGTGTGCCGCGCCTGCCTACCTTTCCTGGATTCATTCTTTGGCACGCCAGGCCTTGGCGTGCAATGGTTAAATTCGCAGGACAATTAAAACACATTCACTCTGCGAGAGGAAAATTCGGCCTGCGCGGTTGGCCATTTGAGCAACCCTACCGGCAAGGGCAGGAAGAAATGACCGATGCGCGGCGCGGCCCGACAGTTGGGCGCTGCCGGGGCGCAGGGCGCCCCGGCTTGTGGCCGGCGGGGTTGCGCCCCGCCGGCCCACTGCACCATGCGTGCCGCGCCCCTGCTATCGGGCTAACCGAGCCACGTCCAACGGCTACTAGCTTGCCCGGCGCGCCTGCAAAGCGCGAACCCGGCTCAACGCCGCCGGGTCCGACACCGCTGCCTCATACATCTTCGCCAGATCGGCCTTGAGCGCCGTACGCGAACCGCCGTCGAGATAGACCATGTGCCCGGACGGATAGAAACGTGCCGACAGGTTCTGGCGTACCTGCGGACTGACCAGCGGCATCTGCTGCAAATCGATCACCGTCTGATAGAACGGCGTGACGAAGTCGTAAAAACCGTTCGCCGACAGCACCTTCAGATCGACATTGAGCGCCATCACCGCGGCAAGGTCGCCGGCGGTGTAGAGAATCACGTTGCCCTTCGCGTCTACGCCCTTCTGCGCGCCGGTCGGATCGATATGACTGAAGTCCCAGTACTGGAACGCCTGGTCGTTCAGGTCCGTGAACGACGAGTTCGACGTATAGAGCAACTGCTCGTTGAGATAGACGTTCCACATGGTCGTGTAGACGCCCGTCACCGCCGTCATGGTCGGATCGTTGCCGCCGGAGTTCGGATCGATCTTCCCCGCGATGCCAGTCTCGACAGCGGTCACGCGGCCGTCGTACTCACCGAGCGCGAGGCCCTTCGACTTCAGCAAGGTGGTCAGAAACAGCGAGTTGCCGCGGCTGTCGTAAGCGGCGATGTCGAGGCTCCACGCGAGCAGCGTGGCTTTGTCGATGCCCGTGTATTCGCTGAGCTTCTCGACCGTGGCGTTGTCCGTGGCCGGCACCTTGCGCAAGGCGGCCAGATAGTCGGTGCGCGAGAACTGGGCGACCTCTTCGGCAAAGGCGCCGAGATCGGTCGGAGTGGGCGCGACGCCGAGCTTCTTGTGATACCAGGCGTCGGCCGCAGCCGTTGGCAGCGCGCCAACCGGGTTGCCGGACTGCGTGTAATCGAGAATCGACGACTGCAGCGTAACGCCGTTCAGATCGACACCGTCTTCGTGCAGCATGTAAGCCAGCACGCAGCTACGCGCGGTGCCATACGATTCGCCAAAGAGAAACTTAGGCGAATTCCAGCGATCGTTCTTGGTCAGGAAGCGCTTGATGAACTGCTTGATCGACGTGGCGTCCTGGTCGACACCCCAGAAATCGCGGTTCTTGTTCGGCGCAATCGCCGCCGAATAGCCGGTGCCGACCGGATTGATGAACACCAGATCGCTCTTGTCGAGCAGGCTGTCGGGATTGTCTTCCAGTGAATACGGCGCGGGCGGCGTGAAGCTCGGCATGGACGTCTTGATGCGGCGCGGCGCAAACGAGCCGAGCAGCACGAAGACCGACGACGAGCCCGGACCGCCGTTATAGAAAAACGTGACCGGGCGGGCTTCTTCCTTCTGGTTGTCTTCCGTGAACGCCACGTAGAACATCTTGGCGTTGGGCTGGGAACTGCTCGGATCGACCGTCACCAGATGGCCGGCGGTCGCGGTGTAAGCAATCTTGCGGCCGCCAATCACGATCGAGTGTTTGGTGATCGCGGCGTTCTCGGTCGTATCGGTGACGGAATCGTTGGGTCCGTTACCGTACGCCACCGGATCGAAAAACGGCTGATCTCCCGCAGGGTGCGCCCCCTTCGCGGCCGCCCCGGCGGGAGCAGCATGGGAGTTGTGAGACGACTGCGGACTGCTGGAAGCTGACTCGGTGTTCGTCATGTTCGCTCCGTCGAATTCGGGTACGTCGTTTTTGTCATGTAGGCGCCTAGGAGGCGCTGTCTCAAGCCATGTACCACTGTGCGTTACAACATGCCACAAGCAGGCGCCGGATTCGCCGCGCGCCTGCCAGCAAAACACTATAGTGCCGCCGCGACCTTCTGACCATTGGGGCTGCCAAGCCCGGTACACGCGTCCCAGCCAGCCGACGCGGCATATCCGCCGTTGTTGCCTTGCGTGATGTCGTTAAAGGCACCCGGAGCGGCATACAGCTTTGGATTGATAAAGCCGACCGGCGAGCCCTTGGCCGCATTGATGCGCGCGATCAACGCCGCCCACAGCGGCGCCACCGCGCTCGTGCCGCCCACCACGGTCTGGGAACCGTCGATCAGCACGTCGTAGCCGCTGACCGGCGATGCATCGCCCGCCACGTCGGGCACGCCGCGCCCGGCGAGCGGCGTCTGCACGCCTTCGGCGCTGGTGGAAAACAGGCCCTGTTGCCAGGCGGGCACGGCAAACGCAGTGCTCACCCCGCCACCGCTGGCGCCGCCCTGAGCGCCGTCGTTCCACACCACTTCCTGGGCGATGGTTTGCCCCGAAGCCGTCAGCCTGGTGCCGCCGCAAGCCAGCACATAAGGGCTCGACGCCGGGAAATCCACGACATTGGTGCTGCTCGATCCGTCGGTCGAGCCGCTGTCGCCCGAGGCCACGCAGACTGTCACGCCCATGGTCGCGGCGGCCTGCAGGGCGCTGTTGAACGCCTGCTGCGACTGCGCGGTCCATGAGGTCTCCGGGCCGCCCCAACTGATCGAAATGACCGAGGGCTTGTTGGTCGTATCGTGCACCGCGCGGCTCACCGCGTCGATGAAACCTGTGTCGGTATTGGGCGTGAAATAGACGGCGATTTTTGCGCCCGGCGCGATCGCACCGACCACCTCGACATCGAGCGTCACCTCGCCGTCCGGGCCGCTCGGGTCGCCGGTGGGCTTGTTCTTGCCCTTGTCGACGCCTACCGCGACCACCGTAGGCGCGCTCACGCCAATATCCGAAAAATAGGTTTTCAGGTCGGAGGTCTCGTAGCCGCCACCGAGTTCGATGATGCCGACACACTCGCCGCTGCCGTCGCCTTGCGGGTACTGATACAGCGCGGCAACCTGCAACGGCGTGAACGCGCCCGACTGTTGTTGTGCGGTGGCCGGATGGAACGGCGGCCGAATGCGGAAATGCGGACGCGCCTGCGGCCGGTTGTCCAGTCCAAGCACGGCCGTGACGATGCCCGACAGATTGTCGGGCACGCTGATGACACCGCTGCGCCCGCGGTACTGGCCGATCGAATGATGCTCGTAGTGCTGCAGCTCGACGTCGAACGCGGCTTGAAACTGCGCGATCGTGCCGCCCAGCACAACCGTGCGCGAAGCCGGATCTTCGCGCACCACAGTAAGACCGGCCTGGGCGGCGAATGCCTTGACCTTCGCAATATCCTCCGCGGCCGCACCGAACTCCTTGGCGAAGGCTTCGCGCGACAGGGGTTTGACATCTGGATCGCCTGCTTCGATCTTGCCAAGCAACGCATCGAACTGCGCCTGTGCCGGACGGCGCAGGACGACGTGGACTTCGATCCGTTCCGCCGGATCGCAATGCCCGATGAGTTTTGAACCTTCCGCTACCGCTCGTTCACTTCCTTGCAGGGGATGCTTGGCCATAGTTTCGACACTCCTCGGTGCGCGGCCGTGTGGCTGCGCGTTGATCCCGGCGGGCACGCGCCGCGTGACACAACGGGGTTGCGGCACAACCCGCGCAGGTGACTGGTTGCTGGACATCGTCAAGCCGTCCGACAAATCCATTCGAACACAGTTCCAACGCGCCCGACAGTTGTCCTGATGGCCAGCTCAATGCATGCGTCACACATGTCGCGCTATGATGCTCCAGCGGCAAACCCGCCGTTGCATTGGCCCGTGCGCAAACCTGCACGCGCCGACACGAATCCAAGCGAATCAGAGGAACGCCCCATGTCCATTTCGATGTATCAAGCCTCCGTGCCCGTACTGGTGCGCGGCCTGACCTGCCTGCAAGCCATCCTCGGCAAGGCCGAAGCCCATGCCGCCGAAAAGCAGATCGACCCGTCCGTGTTCATTAGCGCACGGCTTTTCCCGGACATGCTGCCGCTCGTGCGGCAGGTCTACATCACGACGGATACGGCCAAGGGTTGCGCCGCGCGCCTCGCCGGCATGGAGCCGCCCAAGTACGACGACGTCGAGGTAACGTTCGAAGACCTGCAGGCCCGCATTCAGAAAACGATTGATTACCTGAAGGAATTCAATGCCGCGCAGATCGACGGTTCGGAAGAACGCGCGGTCACGCTGAAGATGCGCAGCGGGCCAGTCGAGTTCACGGGACTGACCTACCTGCTGCAGTTCGCGCTGCCGAACTTCTACTTCCACGTCACCACCGCGTACGACATCCTGCGCCATAACGGTGTCGAACTCGGCAAGCTCGACTACCTCGGCGGCCGCTAAGCGGGAGACAAGCGCAACGCCGGCGCAACCCACGCGCAAGGCATGCGCAGCGCGAGCGGAGTCTGGAGCGCCCCTTGCGCTCGCGCCCTTGGGCGGCTCTCGCAGCCGCGCTCAGACACGCGGCTGGAATGCAATTATCCCCATTCCAGTCAGCGTGAAGACGACGCCCGCCAGATCCCAGACCGTCGGGCGCACCTGTTCGACCCACCACAGCCACAGGATCGCCACTGCGACATACACACCGCCGTAGGCCGCATAGACACGGCCTGCTGCCGCGCCATGCAGCGTCAGGAGCCAAGCGAAGACGGCGAGGCTCACGGCGCCCGGCACCAGCAGCCATGCCGAGCCGCCCTCCTTCAGCCAGCGCCAGGGGAGATAGCAACCGAGAATCTCAGCGATGGCGGTAACGACATACAGCAGAAAAGTCTTCATTGATCGACGGGGCGGGTTGGCGGCTGATTGCGGGCGAGCCACGGCACGCTCGGCGCCGTTGGGTTCAGCGCCTTTTTAACACAGTCACCTCGCCGGCGAGTCGATTGCATGGCGGCCTCGCACGCCGGCTGGCTGGTGGACACACCAATACGCGGCCGGCATGCGGGACGGCCGGCGGCTAGTCGAGCGACAGGCGCAGCGCGAAGCCGATCAGGGCGGCGGAGAAGGTCCAGCGCTGCACGGTCTGTGCAAGGGGATGCGAGCGCATCCAGTTTGCAATGCGCGCCGCGCCGATCGTATAGACGGCGTCGAAACACGCGCCGATTGCGACGAGGATCACGCCGAGCTCGACCATCTGCAAGGCGACCGGCCCCGCCTCCGGGCGCACGAACTGCGGCAGCAGCACCGAGCAGAACAGCAGCGCCTTCGGGTTGAGCAGGTTGGTCAACAGCCCTTTGACGAATGCGCTGCGCAACGGCCGCGCTTCGGCCGCCATGGCGCCGCCTGCCGGCAAGGCAAAAACCGGCGAGCGGAAGATCTGCACCGCGACCCATGCCAGGTACACCGCGCCGCCGTAGCGAACCACTTCATAGAGCCACGGCGCGTTGCGCAGCAATGCGGCCACGCCGCAAGCCGACAAGGTCACGTGCGTCGCCCGTGCAATTCCAAGGCCAGCGGCGGTGGCAAAACCCGTGCGGGCGCCGCGCCCAATGCTCGTCTGCAGCAAAAGCGCCATGTCCGGTCCAGGCACGGCGTAGACGACGAACAACGCGGCAATATAGACGATCAGGAGATGCGCGGAAATCATGTAAACCTCACGTTGATAAGGGCTCTATCTTGCTATTGGAGCGCGAGGGATTTCTGGCGAGTTGCGTAGGAAATAACAGAGCGATTAGGGGAATGCGCTACCATATCCGCCTCTGATAACATTTTCCCCTTACGATGAATGACCTCGACAAAGTCGACCGTGCCATCCTTGCCGCGCTGCAGAACGATGGGCGCATGTCGAATGCCCGTCTGGCGGAGATTGTCGGCCTGAGCGAAACCCCTTGCGCGCGGCGCCTCAAGCGCCTCGAAAACGACGGTTACATCGATCAGTACCGGGCCATGTTGTCGCGTTCCGCGCTCGGTTTTGGCGTGGTCGCGTTCGTTTATGTGCGCTTTGCGGTGCACGACCGGGCGGTGGCCACCCGCTTCGAGCGCGAAGTGCAGGCCATCCCGCGCATCCTCTCGTGCCATAACGTCTCGGGTAGTGCGGATTACGTGCTGCAGGTCGTCGCGCGCGATCTGGACGACTACGGCACCTTCATGCGCGACGAGATGCGCAGCCTGCCGGGCGTGACCTCGGTGGAATCGGCGTTGTCGCTGCGCGAGGTCAAGGCGAACGGCGGCTTGCCGCTGATCTGATCCCCTTGCCCGGTGCATGCGCAGGACGCCAGTCATGGCATAGTGACCGGCACGGCGAAGGCGCCGGATGAACCACGGAGTGTTATCGATGAATCACGAACAGGCGCGAGCCGAAGAATCGCGCGCCATGGAGCGCGTGCTGGCGGCCACACAACGCGTGCAGGCGGCGTTCACGTCGCTGCAAGCGCAATTTCCGCCCGCCGGCGAAGGCCGGCCCTCGCAATTTGCCCTGCAGACTTTCGATGCGGCACTGCAGGAACTGGAAGACGCGCAGGCTGCGTTCGACGAATTGCTCGGCGATTTGCTTGACGGCAAGCGCTGAGTGACCTATTGGCCAGATCCCCTGCCTAGCTGCGGCTCGCTTATAGCTAGCGTTAGCCGCGCGGCGGAGCGTCCACTTACTCGAGAGCGGGTCAGCGCGGATTGGGCGGGCGCTGGCGAGCTTGACCGTTAGTTGCCTTTTTGGCGGCACAATTGCGGCCACCCGAAACCGTTCACTCGCCCTTCTTCCGGCCGATCAAACCAGCCAAGCTGCCAAAACGAGCCCGGCTGCAATAACACCCAATTTCTCACTCAAGCAGCCATAACCATCAATACGCAAATCGTTATCACGATTTGTCGTTTCTGCCATAAAGGGCCGCCCTCTACCATTTCCTGTCGTTCCGGCGATGGCCGCCGGAGCATTCACAGGGGAACACCATGGTCGCTCATCATGGCGGAGCGCAACAGATCGTCATCGTCGGTGGCGGCCTTTCCGGTACGGCGCTCGCCATCAAGCTGCTGCGCGAAGCGCGGCAAGCGCTTGCGATCCGTCTTGTCGAGCCGGCCGCGCAACTAGGCCGCGGCCTAGCCTATTCGACCGAGGAGCCCGGCCATCTGGTGAACGGCCCCGCCCTGATCTTCAGCTTGTACCCCGACCAGCCGGAACATTTTGTCGACTGGCTCGCGGCGCAACCCGAATTTGCCGGCCAGTCCCGTGAGGCCGTCGCTCAAGCCTTCGCACCGCGCTGGCGTTATGGCGACTACGTGAACGAAGAATTGCGGCGCGCCCGCCAGCAAGCGGCGCAAGACGTCACCTTCGAACATGTAGAGGCGCGTGTCGAAGATATCGACGTCACCGGCCGCGCCATCGCACTTGCGCTCGATGCCGGCCGTGTGCTGCTCGCCGATCACGTGGTGCTCGCGCTCGGCTTATTCCAGTCACGCCCGCCCTTCGACCCGAGCGGCAAGCTCACGCAAGCGGGACGCTATGTGGCTGACGTGTGGGACCGTCGGCAGCTCGCGGCGCTCGTCGATGCAGACAACCTCGTGCTGGTAGGGGCGAGCCTGACGATGATCGACGCCGTCGTTTCGCTCGACAAGCTCGGCTATCGCGGCACCTACCGCGTGCTGGCGCGGCACGGCCTGACGCCCGTCGAGCGGCGCAATCCCGCGCCGGCGGCCGATCCGTTCGGCAGCGAGGGGCCGCCTCGCAGCTTGCGGCAGGTCGTGCGTGAACTGCGCGCCAAAGCACGCTCCATCGTCGCGCACGGCGGTGACTGGCAAGCGCTGCCCGGCGCGCTCAGGTCCTACACCGCCGAGTGGTGGCGCAGCGCCGCTTTGACGGACCAGCGGCGCTTTTTCCGGCACGTGCGGCCACATTGGGACGTGTTTCTGCATCGGGCGCCGCCGGTCAGTGCGGCGCTGGTCGCGGCGCTGCGCGCGAGCGGCCGGTTGAGCATCGAGGCGGCCACCGTCATCGATCTTGCCGAGTCGCCCGAGGGCGGCGTGCAGGTGCGCTACCGGTTGCGCGGCAGCGATGAAGAGCGCACGGTCCTGACTTATGGGGTCATCAATTGCACCGGGCCCGACTACCGTTGGCATGCGGGCAGCGAGCAGCGCCTTGTGCGCAATCTGTTTGCGCGCGGGCTCGTGCAGACGGGGCCGGTTGGTCTTGGCATCAAGGCCGATAGTGCACTGGCCGCCGTTGCCGCCGACGGCACGGTGTCGCCACACCTGTCGGTGCTCGGCGCGGCGTTGCGCGGCACGATCATCGAACCTGGCACGGTCATCGAGATCGCCAGCCAGACCAGTACGCTAAGCGCCCGCCTGCTGGCCCTGTTGCGTACTGCGCAGGCGCCCGTCACCGCAACCACGCAGGCTGAACATCGTCCTCAAGTTACGGCGCAAGCGGAGGCCGCAAGCGCCGCTCAATGACAAAGAGCCCTCGCGCAACGGACCGATGGTCCATGCACGAGGGCCCTTCTCCCGCGACCGCTACTGTTGCCACGCCTGGCTAGCGCCTTAACGGCGCGCCGACAAACGCCGCACCACCGAGACGAGCGCGTCGACCTCGTCGCAGGTGTTATAGAACGCCAGCGACGGCCGTACGGTCGCCTCGACGCCGAAACGCCTCAGGATAGGCTGGGCACAGTGATGCCCCGAGCGCACCGCGATGCCCTCTTCGTTGAGCGCCTGCCCGACCTCTTCCGTCTCATAGCCCTTCAACACGAACGACAGCACGCTCGCCTTATCCTTCGCAGTCCCGATGAGACGCACGCCCGGCACAGGCTGCAGCACGCTCGTCGCATAGGCGAGCAGATCGTGTTCGTAGCGCGCGATGTTCTCGATGCCCACGCGGTTCACGTAGTCGATTGCCGCACCGAGCCCCACCGCGTCCGCGATGTTGCCCGTCCCGGCTTCGAAACGGTTCGGCGGCGGCTGGAACACGGTGCGCTCGAAGGTCACGTCGGCGATCATGTTGCCGCCGCCCTGCCACGGCGGCATGTCGTCGAGAATCGCGCGCTTGCCGTACACCACGCCGATACCGGTCGGCCCGAACACCTTGTGGCCCGAAAACACGAAGAAGTCCGCATCGATCGCCTGCACATCCACGCGCATGTGCGACACGGACTGCGCGCCGTCGACCAGCGCTTTCGCGCCGGCGCGGTGCGCCATCTCGACGATCTCCTTGACCGGCACGACGGTTCCAAGCGCATTCGAGACCTGCGTAACCGAGACGATCCTGGTGCGCTCGTTCAACAGCTTGCGGTATTCGTCGAGCAGCACCTGGCCGGAATCGTCGACCGGAATCACGCGCAGCTTCGCCCCGGTTTGCGCGGCAAGCTGCTGCCACGGCACGATGTTCGCGTGATGCTCGAGGTTCGAGACGATGATTTCATCGCCCTCGCCGACGTTCTGCACGCCCCAGGACTTGGCAATCAGATTGATCGCCTCGGTCGTGCCGCGCACAAAGATGATTTCGTCGGGCGAGGCCGCGCCGATGAAACGCTGCACCTTGCTGCGCGCCGCCTCGTAGGCATCCGTTGCGCGGCCCGCCAATGCATGGGCGGCACGATGGATGTTCGAGTTCTCGTGGGCGTAGAAATACGCCAGACGGTCGATCACGGCCTGCGGTTTGTGGGTCGTCGCCGCGTTGTCGAACCACACCAGTTGCCGACCGTTCACGCGCTCCGAGAGAATCGGAAAGTCACGCCGGATGGCATTGACGTCGAACGGTGGATGAGCGGAGGCGGCTGCGTTCGGCACGCCGTGCGAGGCACTCGCCGCATCGCGGGGCTGCCGCGCTTCATCGACGAAGTAACGTGAAGCACTGCTGCGCTCGGCAGCGGCATCGTAGGGAAAACGCTGCACCGAAAGCAGCGAACGCAGATCCTCTTCGCCTGGCAGCCCGAACGATTGCGCCGTGACCGGATCGCTGTGCGGCACGACGATATCCTGATGCCCCGGGCCTGCACTGCGCCGGGTATCGGCCTGCTCGTCAAGGAAGTAATACGGCGACACCGTGGCCGGTGCGCCTGCAACCCCGCTTGAGGCCCCTCCCGCCGACGGACGTTGCGCACCATGCCCTTCCGGCACGCCCAATGCCGCGCCACCGAAGCGCGGCTCGAGCGCTGGGGCAATCGTCACCGCGCTATCCGGCAAGCCATTTTGCGCAGCGGCATGCGGCACCAGCGCAGGCACACGGTTGCCGAGCGACAGCACATGCGTCGGCGCGGACGGCAGCAGATTAGCGCCGGCCACCTTGCCCTGCGGCAGCGCCGCCCCCGGCACACCAGTGCCGAAACCGCCCGGACCCGCAAGCGGCGAACCCGCCGGAGCTGGATTACTCGCGGTGGACAGCACAGGCGCCGCCACCGGCAGTGCCGACGCAAACGAGGCGGACGATGTGGCTGAAGCCGCGTCGTTCAGATGGCCCGCGGGCAAACCGGCAGACACCCCGCCACCCGGCAGCGCGGCGAAAAACTCGCCGGCCAGACGCGCGAGCGTCGCCGGATCGGGCAAGCCGGCCGGCAGCGTCTGCGCAACATCGTGCGGCACGCCAACGCCAGCCGGATTACTTGTAGGTGTCTGGATAGTCATGATACTTGCCGATCTCCACGTCATCGAGAACCGCCAGCGCGTCCGGCGAATGCACCGCCAGCGAGCAGTACAGGGAAATCAGATAGGACGCGATTGCATGACTGTTGATGCCCATGAAACGCACCGACAACCCCGGCCCCTGTTCGCCGGCGACACCCGGCTGAAACAGGCCGACCACCCCCTGGCGCTTATCGCCGACACGCAGCAGCAGGATCTTGGTCTTGCCGTCGGCAACCGGCACCTTGTCGGACGGCACCAGCGGAATCCCGCGCCAGGTCAGGAACTGCGAGCCGAACAGGCTGACGGTGGGCGGCGGCACGCCACGGCGCGTACATTCGCGGCCAAAGGCCGCAATCGCGAGCGGATGGGTCAGGAAGAACGCCGGCTCTTTCCACACCTTGGTCAACAGTTCATCCAGATCGTCCGGCGTCGGCGCGCCGGTCAGCGGAAACACGCGCTGTTCTTCGGCGACATTGGCGAGCAAGCCATAGTCAGGATTGTTGATCAACTGGCTTTCCTGCAATTCCTTGATCGTTTCGATCGTCAGACGCAGTTGTTCCTTGATCTGGTCATGCGGGCTGCTGTACAGGTCGGAAATCCGCGTGTGCACATCGAGCACCGTGCTCACCGCATTCAGGAAGTACTCGCGCGGCTGCTCTTCATACGGCACGAAAGTGCGCGGCAACACCGTCTCGTCCTCGCGCTGCGTGCAGGCAGCCCGCACGGCGTCCGGATTCTTGACCTGATTCAGGCGGTAGATCCCCGCTTCGACCGGCACCCACTGGAGCAGATGCGTCAACCAGCGCGGCGTGATCGTCGCAAGTTGGGGAACGGTCTTGGTGGCGTTGGCTAGTTGCCGTGCGGCGTTATCGCTAAGCGCCGTATGGCCGCTCGCTATGGTCGACATATGTGGCTCCGGGTTTGATAGAAGAAAAGCAGAAAAGCTTATGACGAGACGTCATTATCAAGACGGGGCCCGACCGTATTCAACATGCTATAGACGTCAGTTGGACGTTTACGGCGTGGTCGACAAGACAGGATGTGCTGCTGCAGCCGGTGTGACGGTTGGTGCAGAAACGGCGTTGCCGCCAAACGACGAGCGCAGCAGGCTCGCGATCGGCACTCCGAAGGCTGCCGCGAGTTTGTCGACCGTGACGATCGAAGCAATCGCACTGCCGCGCTCGATTTCACCGACATAGGAGCGGTTCAGGCCAGCATGCTCGGCGAGCTGCTCCTGCGACCAGGCGCGCGCCTCGCGCAACTCGCGCACTGCCGCGCCGAAGTTTTTGACGAGCGTGCTCATGGTGCGGCGCTCTCCGCGGCAGTGGAGACTTCGAGCGGCAGCAGCGCCGCCGGCGCCGCTCGTGCGTGCTGCGCCGCGTTGCCCGGCGCCGGCTGCTTCGCTTCATTACGCGAGACGGCCTGGGTCACGTGGCTGCCCGGCGCGACATCCTCGGTGAGCCACACATTGCCGCCGATCACCGAGCCACGCCCAAGCGTGACCCGGCCGAGAATCGTTGCGCCCGCATAGATCACCACATCGTCCTCGACGATCGGATGACGGGCGAGCCCCTTCTCCAGATGACCCGCGGCATCGCGCGGAAAGCGCTTGGCGCCGAGCGTCACCGCCTGATAGAGGCGCACGCGCCGGCCGATCACGGCGGTCTCGCCGATCACCACACCGGTGCCGTGATCGATAAAGAATCCGGCGCCGATCTGCGCCCCCGGATGAATGTCGATGCCGGTCTCCGCATGCGCCTGTTCGGAGACGATGCGTGCCAGCAAGGGCAGCCCCAGCCGGTACAACTCGTGCGCGAGCCGATGATGAATCATCGCCAGAATGCCGGGGTAGCACAGCACCACTTCGTCGACGCTGCCCGCTGCCGGATCGCCATGGAAGGCGGCCAGCACGTCGCTGTCCAGCAGACTGCGGATCTCCGGCAGGCGCGCAGCAAACTTGCGCACCGCGGCACTGGCCTGCGCCTCGATAAACTCGTCGGCGCGCGTGTGATGGCGCGCCTTGTAGTTCAACTCGAGCCGTGCCTGAGCGAGTAGCGCATGAAGCGCCGCATCCAGCGCATTCGCAACATAGAAGTTCTCGCTTTCCTGACGCAGGTCGGGCGGCCCGAGCCGCATCGGAAACAGCACGCCCTTGAGGGTGTCGATCACACTGGCCATCGCCTCGCGCGCCGGCAGGTCGCGCCCGCCAGGCTCGAGCGAGCGCTTTTGCTCATCGCGCCATTGCTGACGCACGGTTTGAAGCGAGCGAACGATATCGTCAATGTCAAATACGGCCAAGGTCAGTGCTCCCCGTCCTGAGGTTGAAACCGCTTAATCCTGCACCCACGGCAAGCCGTGAAAACGCCAGCCGTTATGCCGGCCGCGCTGCTGCTGCGCGTCCAGGTCGCCTTCGAATCCTTCCAGTACATTGAAAACCTGGGTCAAGCCGGCCTTGGCCGCCGCTTCGGCGGCGAGCGCCGAACGGTTGCCGCTGCGGCACAGCAGCAGCACCACTGCATCCTTGCCGGTCTTCGCTTCCAGCTCGCGCGCAAAGCGTGGATTGCGGGTAAGGCTGGTGCCGCTCGCCCACGCGACATGCACGCTGCCCGGCACGTAACCGACGAACTTGCGCTCCTCTGCAGAACGCACGTCGACCAGCACCGCCTCGCCTGCTGAAAACAGCGCCCACGCGTCCTGCGAAGAAATACCGCCCGCGTAGGGCAAACCCGCAGCGACGGCGGCTTCGCGTGCCGCTACCAGCGCCGCGTGGGTGGTCTGCTCTGCCAATTCAACTGTCATGACGTCTCCTTGCTCATCTGTCGTCGCCGTTCGGTTTCCTACCGAACGGTGATGCTGGCCGGGCGCCGCAAAAACCATCAGCGTCACCGCCTATAGCCATCAAAACGAACTATGCGAGTCCGCTATCCAAAGCAAAACCAATAAATTCTGATTTCTAAAGAAGCATCCGCGTGGAGGCTCGAGCGGCAAGGCATGACGACGCCGCCTCGGTCGCTGTCCGCAAAACAGAAAATCGATAGCACAATTTATTCGTTTGCCCCGTTTGGCCCGGTCACTACACTCCGCTTCGATCTTGTCATTACAAGTTGACCATGCCGAAAACGAATCTCGTGCCGCTCTCACCGCAGCCGCTTTACGCGCAGATCAAGGACGCGTTGCGCACGCGGATTCTCGACGGCACCTACGCGCCGCACAGCCAGATGCCGTCGGAACACGAACTGTGCGCGATGTTCGAGGTCAGCCGCATTACCGTCCGTCAGGCGCTTGGCGATCTGCAAAAGGAGGGCTTGCTGTTCAAGCTGCACGGCAAAGGCACCTTCGTATCGAAGCCCAAGGCCTTCCAGAACGTGACGTCGCTGCAGGGATTTGCGGAGGCCATGGAGTCGATGGGGTACGAGATCGCCAATCAGTTGCGCAGCTTTCGTACCGTCAAGGCCGACCGTCACGTCGCAGCCAGGCTCAAGCTTGCCGAGGGCGCGCCGGTTACCGAAATCCATCGCATACGCTTGCTGAATCGCGAGCCGGTCTCGCTCGAACTCACGTGGGTCCCGGAGGCATTCGGCAAACGCCTCGCCAACGCGGATCTCGCGACTCGCGACATCTTCCTGATTCTCGAGAACGACTGCGGCGTGCCGCTCGGTCACGCCGACATCGCCATCGATGCGATTCTCGCTGACGACGACATCGCCGCTGCGCTGAACGTCGAAGAAGGCAGTCCGGTGCTGCGCATCGAGCGCCTCACGCACGATGCTTCCGGCACGCCCATCGATTATGAATATCTCTACTTCCGCGGCGACGCGTTCCAATACCGGCTGCGCACCGATCGTCAGAAACAGCGCCGCAACGCAAGGACAACGCAATGAATACGCATGTACTGGAGTACGACATCGTCGTGGTGGGCGGCGGCACTGCCGGACCGATGGCCGCGGTCAAGGCAAAGGAACGCAATCCGGATTTGCAGGTGCTGCTGCTCGAAAAGGCCAACGTCAAGCGCAGCGGCGCCATCTCGATGGGCATGGACGGTCTGAACAACGCGGTCATCCCGGGTCACGCGACGCCCGAGCAGTACACCCGGGAGATCACCATTGCGAACGACGGCATCGTCGATCAGGAGGCCGTCTACGCGTATGCGAAGCACAGCTTCACGACGATCGAGCAGCTCGACCGCTGGGGCGTGAAGTTCGAGAAGGACGGCACCGGCGACTACGCGGTCAAGAAGGTCCACCACATGGGTTCGTATGTGTTGCCGATGCCCGAAGGGCACGACATCAAGAAGGTGCTGTACCGCCAGTTGAAGCGTGCGCGTATCTCGATCACGAACCGTATCGTCGCCACGCGCCTGCTCACCGATGCGCAGGGACGGGTCTGCGGCGTGCTCGGTTTCGACTGCCGCACGGCGGACTTCTACGTGGTGCGCGCCAAGGCCGTGATTCTCTCCTGTGGCGCAGCGGGACGGCTCGGTTTGCCGTCGTCCGGCTATCTGATGGGTACCTACGAGAACCCGACCAATGCCGGCGACGGCTACGCGATGGCCTATCACGCGGGAGCCGCGCTTGCGAACCTCGAATGCTTCCAGATCAATCCGCTGATCAAGGATTACAACGGTCCGGCATGCGCCTACGTTACCGGGCCGCTTGGCGGCTTTACGGCAAATGGCAAAGGCGAGCGCTTCATCGAGTGCGATTACTGGAGCGGTCAGATGATGTGGGAGTTCTATCAGGAGCTGCAAAGCGGCAATGGCCCGGTGTTCCTCAAGCTCGACCATCTCGCGGAAGAAACGATCCAGACGATCGAACAGATCCTGCACACCAACGAACGGCCCAGCCGCGGACGATTCCACGCGGGGCGCGGCACCGACTACCGGCAGCAGATGGTCGAAATGCACATCTCGGAGATCGGCTTTTGCAGCGGACATAGCGCCTCCGGCGTCTATGTGAACGCGCGCGCCGAAACCACCGTGGCGGGACTCTACGCAGCAGGCGATATGGCGGCCGTGCCGCACAACTACATGCTCGGCGCGTTCACCTATGGCTGGTTTGCAGGCGAGAATGCGGCCGAATATGTGCAAGGACGCGAGCATGCGAGCGTCGACGAACAGCAGGTCGCGGCCGAACGCGAACGCGTCTACGCGCCACTTGAACGCGCCAGCGGCCACGCGCCGTCACAGGTCGAATACAAGCTGCGGCGCATGGTGAACGACTATCTGCAACCGCCGAAGGTCACACGCAAGATGGAGATCGGCTTGCAGCGCTTTGCGGAAATCGCCGACGACATCGACGCGATCAAGGCAGTCAATCCCCACGAACTGATGCGCGCGGCGGAAGTTCGCGCGATCCGCGACTGCGCGGAAATGGCGGCGCGCGCCTCGTTGTTCCGCACCGAAAGCCGTTGGGGTCTGTACCACCATCGGGTTGACTATCCGCAGCGCGACGACGCGCAATGGTTCTGCCATACGCATCTGCGCAAGGACGAGCATGGCCGCATGACCAGCGAGAAGCGCGCCGTCGATCCTTACATCGTGCCGCTTGCCGAAGACGAACGCGGCGCTTACCAGAACCTGCGCATCCGCGAATCCGGCGCGCCTGCCGCTGCCATTTGACCAAGGGCCACCATGTCCTATACCCCACACGAAATCTTTCAGCGCAGCAGCGCCCCCGTCACGATCGACGAGAACCTGTGCATTGCCGACAAGGGCTGCACCGTGTGTGTCGACGTCTGCCCGCTCGACCTGCTTGCCATCGACATGAGCAAAGGCAAGGCCTATATGCAGTTCGACGAGTGCTGGTACTGCATGCCGTGCGAGCGAGACTGCCCAACCGGGGCAGTCAAGGTGGACATTCCGTACCTGTTGCGCTAGGGCCTGTTCACGCCGCGGCGCGGCAACCGTTCCGTTGCGTATCGCTGCGCGATAGGCACGAGCCGAGCCACGACGCCTTATTTCGAAGTCCGTCACGCAAACCCGACCCATGAGCATTCAAATGACCGTGCCGCCTATCGCCGCCCCTCACCCGGACGGATTCGATTCAGAGATCACAGCGTTGCTCGCGCGCCTTGCCGACGAAGACGCCGCGGTACGACGCATAGCATTGCTGGATATCGCGGATCTCGAGGATGCTGGCCTGTTACCTGCGCTTGTCGCAGCACTGCACGACGACCCCGCGCCCGAGGTCAGGCGCGAAGCGGCGCGCGTGCTGGCGTCATGGGAACGTGACGAGATCGTGGAAGCGCTGTGCGGCGCGCTCCTCGATCCTGACGCCGAGGTCGGCGCCGCAGCCGCGCAGAGTCTGAGCGAACTCAAGGATCCCGCGTCTGGAACGGTGCTGCGCCGCTGGGTCGAGCGGCCCGAGCCGTTCGTCCGAGCGGCCATCTTGAGAGCGCTGCGTGAACTGCGCTTTGCGGATGCATTCGAGCCAGCGCTACAGGCGCTCGCCGATACGACACCGGGCGTGCGCCTGGAAGCGGTCGCGGTGCTGGGCTGGCTGAAGGACACGCGTGCGTTGGCGCCGCTTGCTGCGCTGGCAACCGGTGACGCCGAGCCCGACGTGAGACGCGCTGCAGTCGGCTCACTCGGATTCGCACCCGCCACACACGCCATTGCCACGGCCGCACTGCTCGACGCATTGCGCGACCACACCTGGAAAGTACGCGAGGAGGCGGCCACCACGCTCGGCAAGCTGCGCGCGCCGGTCGCCCGCACCGCGCTCGTTGCCGCGCTCGACGACGACTACTGGCAGGTCCGTCTGCGCGCCGTGCGCGCGCTTGGCCAGACCGGGGACGCCGGCGCCGCCCAGGCTGTCGCGGCCCTGCTCACACACGCGATCAGCAACCTGCGCAAGGAAGCCGCGCTCGCGCTTGGAGAATTGCGCGATCCCAGCACCTTGCAGGCGCTGCGCAATGCGCTCGACGATCGGGACCCCGACGTGCGCAAGGCGGTGCGCATCGCCTTGCAGCAGGTGGAAAGCGCGGCCCCATGAAGATCCCCCGCGAGATCGCCACCGACGCCGCCACCCGCATGCTTGCGTTCCGTTGGCCAGACGGGCGCGAGCAGCAAATTACGCACGCGCAGTTGCGGCTCGCCTGTGCGTGTGCCGAATGCCGCCGCGTCAGACTCGATGGGCGGACCGTGAGCGTCTCGTCCGATGTAACGCTGATCGATATGCAGACGATGGGTTACGGCGCGCAGCTCATATTCAGCGATGGACACGCACGCGGCATCTATCCGTGGCCGTATCTCGAACGGCTTGGCTCGATGTAAGCAGACGTAAGCACCGGTCACTCGAGCGAACTCGCCAACGCGACGAACGGTTGTTTGCGCAACCATCGCATAAGAACATGACGAAATTTTGGATAGATCCGACTCAGTGTTGCAAGAACGAGACATTGTGAAGTTTTCCATCCCTAAACAATTTTGCTCAGCCGACTTTCACGGAAATTTAATCTGGCGACGACACCATCGCACCGCCTGAAGGCGTGCCTGTCGCAAGCCTGACGGGAATCGCGAGAGCAGCTTTAGTTCGTTCTTGCTTGTAGCAGGCTGGTCGGTGCGCGAATCTTACATTTGCATTGCTTTGGATGCGCGCGCCGAGCAACCTGCATCAATGGGTCACGCCCGCGATGCGGGCGATAGATTCCTCCTCAAATAAAGTGAAGACCAGATGAAAATGAAAAAGACCTCGGTGGCCCTACTCGCACTTGGCGCCTTTGCTGGCGCCGCACACGCGCAAAGCAGCGTGACGCTGTACGGCATCGTCGATACGGGCTTGCTGTTCAACAACAACGTCAAAGGCCTGCACGAGTACGCGCTCTCGCAAGGCACCTCGTCACGCTGGGGCCTGAAGGGCACGGAAGACCTGGGCGGCGGCCTCTCGGCGGTCTTCGACCTCGAAAACGGCTTCACCACCGGCACGGGCACACTGTCTCAAGGCGGCCTGGAGTTCGGCCGTAAGGCATTCGTCGGCTTGAGCAGCAAGCAGTGGGGTACGCTTACGGCCGGTCGCCAATACTCGGTCAGCAATGACCTGACCGCCTCGTTCGCCTCCGGCGCCGACTGGGCTGCCTCGGGTCTTGGCTACGGCACGCGCGCGAGCGACGTCGACAACGTCGATACGTCGAACCGCATCCAGAACTCGATCAAGTACGAAAGCCCGAACTACAGGGGTCTGCAAGCAGGCGTGCTGTACAGCCTGGGCGGCGTGGCGGGCAATTTCTCGCAGAACTCGATCTGGGACGCAGCGGTTTCGTATCAGAACGGCCCGATCAGCCTCGGTGCAGGCTACACGTTCGTGAAGGATCCGTACTACTCGTTCTTCGGCAACCAGGGCAATTCGTCGACGCCGTCGTCTTCGGCCACGGGCGCGAACGACAACATGAACAACAAGATCTTCGGCGGCTACGCTTCGGCCGGTTCGCAGCAGATCATCGTGGCGGGCGGTTCGTACGTGTTCGGTCCGGCAACGGTCGGCCTGTTGTACTCGAACACGCAATTCCAGAACCTGGGTACGGTCAACGCTATCGGCGCGATCTCCACTACGAAATACACAGGCACCGCGACCTTCAACTCGGGCGAAATCAACCTCAAGTACCAGTTGAACCCGTCGCTGCTGCTGGCCGGCGCGTATATCTATACGCACAACAGCGGTGCAGACAATGCGGGCAGCGCGAAGTACAACCAGTTCAACCTGGGCGCGATCTACTCGCTGTCGAAGCGCACTTCGATCTACGCGATCGGCTTCTTTGAGACGGCTTCGGGTATCGATTCGACGGGCAAGAAGGCCGTCGCCGACCTCAACGGCAGCGCTTACTCGGCCGACAACCACCAGCTCGCCGGTATCCTCGGCATCACCCACCGGTTCTAAGCGGGGGACCGGCCGCTCCCGGGCGGCCGGTACACACCGCAAGCCATTTCCATCGCGGCAATGGCTCACCTTCCCCACCGCCGTCCCCCTCCCATAGCGATGTGCAGTCGCTCTCAATCCGCGTCAAAGACGGCACGGATACCAGCGGAAACGTCTCGGTGTTGCTGACGATGTCGGCCGCCTATAACTTCAACCGGCATTGATACGTGCGGGCATCGTGGAATCGTGCGATGACGAGCAACGACCAGGACAGCGACATCTATCTGGGCGGTATCGGGTATCGCTTTTAGACCGCGTGAGCCGCTGTGGCATAGACTGCTGTCTGTCGCCGGAGCAACCGTTGCATATCCTTTGCAATAACGCGTGAGACAGGGTTCGCAACTGGAACGTCCGATGGCCTTGAAAGCGGCCTTTCGTCCACCCTTTTGTTTCCGTTCGTCGAAGAGTGCTCACCATGGAATATGTCGAAAGCCTGCGTGTCTTCCGCTCGGTGGTCGAATTGAAGAGTTTCACCCGCGCGGCGGATATTCATGGGCTGGCCCGGCCAGCCGTGTCGCGGGCAATCGCGGGGCTCGAGGAACGGATGGGATGCCGGCTATTGAACCGGACCACGCGGCAGATCTCCCTCACCGAGGCGGCGGAGCGCTTTTACAAAGGTTGCGTGCGCATCCTCGACGAGCTGGATGCGCTCGAGGCGGACGTCGCAAACCAGACACAAAAAGCAAGCGGCGTATTGCGCCTTGTCTCCCATACGACGGCAACGCTAAACCGGCTGGTTCCCTTGATCGCCGGATTCAAGCGGGCTCATCCGGATGTCACGCTGGACGTGACGCTGACCGAGCGGCCCGTCGACCTGGTTGCCGACGGCTACGACCTTGGCATCGTCGTCCCGTACATGGTAACGAGCGAGACGACGGTCGTGCGTTTGCTCGAACGCATTCCGCTTGTCATCGCCGCGACGCCGGAGTATGTGCGAGCCTCGTCGATACCGCAGCATCCGTCGGACCTGGCCGATCATCTTTTCGTGGCGATGTCGCCGTCGATTCGCCGCCCCTGCCTCAACTTCCGGGACGGCGAGCAGGAGCTGAGCATTCCGTTTCGTTTCGAGGTTTCGTCGAACAGCCCCACCTTCAACCGCGAAATGGTGCTGCAGGGCTTCGGAATTGGCGTGGTGCCCGCAGACCTGATAGAGAACGAACTAGCCTCGGGAAAACTCATCCGCCTGCTCACCGATTTCCAGCTTGTCGACGAAAGCATTGAAATCCGGCTGGCTTACAGCAACCGCACACTGCTGCCGGCCAAGGTGCGCGCATTCATCGACTACGCGGCCTCCTTCTTCGCGACGCCCGCGGCATCGCGGTAGTCCGGCAAAAGACGCTGAAACGCGCCATTGGTGCGCGCAACGACAACAAACTGATACTCCTGCCCGTATCGATTCCCGGCGGCCGTTGCATTAATCTGTGCGTATGCACTCAAATGATCTTACGGACGACGATTGCTTCGCCCTTCGCCAGGCCTCCCGACACATTTCGAAGCTTTACGAGCGTCATCTGTCGGAGGCCAGCATCACGCCCACGCAGTTCAGCATTCTCAGGACGCTGCGGCGTCGTCCGAAGTTGACGATGGCGGAACTGGCCAACGCAATGGTGATGGACCGAACGACTCTCGTTCGGGCGCTGAAACCGTTGCTCCGGCGTGGCTTCGTGGTCGCTCCTGCCGACGGGCAAAGCAATCGGCGACTGCGCGTCGGACTCACCAGCAGAGGGTCTGCGAAGCTCGACGAAGCCGCCGCTCACTGGACGGCTGCACAGGCCAGCTTCGAACGTAGCTTTGGGCGGCAGCAGGCAACGCATCTGCGAAGTGAACTCTTCCGCATGACGAGAAAGCTGTCCGAAAGGTAACCACAAGACAACAAACTGATTCAGTTCCGAGCATTGATACGCGAACACCTGAACCCTAATGTGTGCGTATGCACTATAAGCCGTTTGAAGACATGTTCCCCAGATTAGCCAAAGGAAAAACGAAACCATGATGAATCACCATCGACCCCAGTTGCGGGCAAGCGCATGGGCGGCCTCGATAGCCGCGGCGGTCGCCGCGCTCAGCCTCGCCGGATGCGTCAACTACGCCGGCATCAAGAGCGACAAGCAGATCGCCCCTCCCGCAAAGTTCGAGACGCAGCAGAGTTTGCCGGCCGAGGGCGGACAGTGGCCAGCCATGGATTGGGCCAGACAGTTCGGCGATCCACAACTGCCGGCATTGATCGACGAGGCGTTGCAGGCTAATCCCAGCATCGATCAGGCACGCGCCCGGATCGAGAAAGCATCCTCATATGTCGGCAGCGCCAACTCGACCCTCTACCCGAATGTAACGGGCAGCTATACGTGGACCCGACAGCTCTATACCGGCAACGGCATTGTTCCGCCTCCCTACAACGGCACGTGGCAAAGCGAAAACAACGTGCTCACCAGTGCTTCGTGGGATCTCGACCTGTGGGGCAAGAATCGCGAGAAGCTTCGTCAGGCCGTGTCGCAGGAAAAGGTAGCCGACGCCGAAGCCGAGGAGGTGCGCATCTCGCTTGCCGCTTCGGTTGCAAGCACATACAACCATCTTGCGCAGCTCTATGCGTTGCGCGATATCGAGATCCGCGAAGTAACGAACCGCGAGGATATCGGGCACATCACGGATGGGCGCGTTGGTGCGGGACTCGACACCAATGTGGAACGGCAGACCGCCTACGGCGAAACCGCTACGAGCCGCTCCAGCGTCAGCGACCTCGACGGGCAGATCACGACCGTGCGCTATCAGTTGGGCGCCCTGCTTGGCGAGGGACCGGACCGCGGCCTCAAGATCGCCAATCCCTCGCTTGGAGAAGGCGCCAGCGTCGCGCTTCCCGACAACCTGCCCGCCGATCTGCTTGCGCGTCGTCCGGACATCGTTGCGGCCTACTGGCAGGTGGATGCAGCCACTCACGATGTGAAGGAAGCGAAGGCCGAGTTCTTTCCTGACGTCAATCTCTCCGCAGCGGCGGGACTCGATGCGTTTGGCTGGGGACGTCTGCTCACGGCTGGAAGCCGAACGCTTCAGGTGGCACCGGCAATTCACCTCCCCATCTTCGATGCCGGAGCCCTGCGCTCGCAACTGAAGGGCCGCTATGCGGACTTCGATTACGACGTCGCAACGTACAACCAGACGTTGATCAACGCGCTATCCGACGTTGCCACGCAGGTCACGCAGATCCACTCGGCCGACCGTCAACTGGTCGACGCGCGCCAGGCACTGGATGCGCAGACCCAGGCGTACCAGCTCGCTGTCGTTCGATACAAGGCCGGTTTGAACCAGCAACTGCAGGTGCTGAACGCCGACGACAACCGGCTGGCGGCCGAAACGGCCGTCGTCGACCTCGAGATGGGCCGCCGCAACATGCAGATCGGACTGGTCAAGGCACTGGGCGGTGGCTTCGATACCTCGCGTGCAGGCCTTGCGGCAACCGCAGAGACACCGATTCCCGCGCCGTCCAACGGCACGACAACGCAATGAACGACCCGATCGGCCGTCAGGCATAGCCGCAGGACGGCATTTCCCCAATTTTTCAGGAGCTATCGATGAACACACCTCAATCAGCACCGGCCGCCGAGCCGGCGAAGAAATCCGCAAAACGCACAGCGCTGCTTGCGCTGCTGGCTGCTTCCCTTGGCGTCGCGGGCGCTGCGTACGGAGCCTACTATTTTCTCGACGCCCGTTACCACGTCGATACCGACGATGCCTACGTGAACGGCAACGTCGTGCAGATCACACCTCAGATCACAGGCACCGTGATCGCGGTCAATGCCGACAACACTCAGGTCGTGAAAAAGGGCGAACCGGTGGTCCAGATCGATCCGGCCGATGCAAGGATCGCGCTGCAACAGGCCGAGGCCAATCTCGGTCAGACCGTGCGCCAGATACATGGTCTGTATGTCGACGACGACAAATTTCGCGCAGACATCGCACAGCGCGAGTCGGATCTCTCGAAGGCCCAGGACGACCTGCGGCGCCGGCTCTCCACCGGCATGACAGGGGCCGTGTCGGACGAAGAGATCTCGCATGCACGCGACGCCGTCAGGTCGGCTCAGGCCGCGCTCGACGCTGCCCGGCAACAGCTTGGCGCCAATCGCGCGCTGACGGCCCATACGTCGGTCGAGAACCATCCGGACGTAGAGGCAAGCGCTGCCCATGTCCGCGACGCCTACCTCGCTTATGCGCGCACCACGTTGCCGGCGCCCGTGACCGGGTATATCGCGCAGCGTACGGTGCAGGTCGGACAGCGCGTGTCTCCCGGCACGCCGTTGATGTCCGTGGTGCCGCTCGAACAGGTTTGGGTCGATGCGAACTTCAAGGAGTGGCAGCTTCGTCACATTCGGGTCGGACAACCTGTCGAACTGAGCGCCGACGTCTACGGCTCCTCCGTCACCTATCACGGCAAGGTAGTGGGCTTCACGCCGGGCACCGGATCGGCACTGGCGCTGTTGCCGGCGCAGAACGCGACAGGCAACTGGATCAAGGTGGTGCAACGGCTGCCGGTGCGCATCGAGATTCCCCCCGCGGAACTGGAAAAACATCCGTTGCGCGTGGGTCTTTCGATGAACGTGGATGTCGACGTCAAGGACCCCAGAGGCGCGGAACTCGGCACCGAGCCGACCTCGACCTACAAGACCGACGTATTCGCCAAATATGGCGACGACGCAGATGCTGCGATCGCACACATCATCGCCGCCAACGAATGATCGCCTCCACTGGTCAGGAGCCTGTGAAAGACGCCCTGCCCCTTTTGCCAGACACCCCATCGCCGGATCTTCACCATGACCACCAACCATCAGAATCCGCCCCCGCTCACGGGGGCGACACTCGCCCTGGGCTCGCTAAGCGTAGGCCTCGCGGGCTTCATGACCGTGCTTGACTCATCGATCGCCAACGTTGCCATTCCGACCATCTCCGGAAACCTCGGCGTATCGGTCGATGAAGGCACGTGGCTGATTACCGTATTTGCCGCCGCCAATGCAATCGCGATCCCGTTGACCGGCTGGTTGACCCAGCGACTGGGTCAGGTTCGCCTGTTCGTTGGCTCGATATTGTTGTTCGTGTTTGCATCCTGGCTGTGCGGTATTGCGCCGACACTGCCTATCCTGCTTCTTGCGCGTGTGCTGCAGGGCGCCGTGGCCGGACCGCTCATTCCGATGTCCCAGGCACTCCTGCTCAGTTCCTGGCCAAAAGCGAAATCCTCGCTGGCGCTATCGCTATTCTCGATGATCGTGGTGACCGGGCCGATTGTGGGGCCGGCACTCGGCGGCTGGGTGACGGACAGCTATAGCTGGTCATGGATCTTCTATATCAACATCCCGGTCGGGCTGTTCGCTGCCGCGATGGTCTGGATTCTCTATCGCAAGCGCGATACACCGGCCAAAAAACTGCCAATCGACGTTGTCGGGCTGGTGCTGCTGATCGTCTGGGTCGCGTCGCTTCAGGTGATGCTGGATAAGGGCAAGGATCTCGACTGGTTCTCGTCGAGCACGATCGTCGTGCTGACCATCGTCGCTGCAGTCGGACTCGCGGCATTCATCATTTGGGAGCTGACGGAAAAGAACCCGATTGTCGACCTGACGCTATTCAAGCAGCGCAACTTCCTTGGCGGCACGGTTTCGATTGCCGTAGCGTATGCGATCTTCTTTGGAACGCTGGTGCTTCTGCCGCAGTGGATGCAGGAATATCTGGGCTATCGGGCAGTCGATGCAGGGCTCGCTACGGCGCCGCTGGGTATTTTTGCTGTCATCGGCGCGCCGATCATGGGCAAGATCCTGCCACGTTCCGACGCGCGCATCATCGGCACGTTCGCATTCATCGGCTTCGCGATCGTCTACTACATGCGCTCGTATTTCTACACGGATCTCAGCGAAGGGTACATTATCCTGCCGACCCTGCTGCAAGGTATTCCGATGGCGCTGTTCTTCGCACCGCTAACCGTGATCATCCTGTCGGGGCAGCCGCCCGAAAAGGTGCCCGCCGCTGCCGGCCTGTCCACCTTCGGACGCATGTTCTTTGGCGGCATCGGCACCTCGCTGGCGGGCGTGGTGTGGAACAACCGGACGATCATGCACCATGAAATCCTGACCCAGCAGTCGAGTCCGACCAACCCGCTGTTCAATGCGCAGATGAACGCGTACCACTCGGTGCTCGGTCTAGGCCAGCATGCATCGTATGCGTTGTTCGACCAGACAGTACAGTCGCAGGCCGCGATGCTGGGCCTGAACGACGTCTTCTATGGCGCGGCGATCGTCATGATCATCATTATCCCGCTCATCTGGATCACGAAGCCCAGCAAAGCCGGTGGTTCGAGTGACGCAGCCGCGGGCGCGCATTGAAACAAGGCTGGGGCGCCTGGCGGAAACGGCGCAGGTTGTCCCTGCCGACTGGCGCAATTGTCTCGCGACCGGATGAGGTCCAACGCCGCCCAGCTCGACCAGATATGTACGTCTCATCCATGCACCAACTCTTGACCACCGGCCGCTTGCGGAGGCGAAACGCTTTCTCCAGTTTCGTGTCTGCGCACATCATAGCGAAACGTCTTACTGCAACAGCGTCACATGACGAACTTAGCTTTTTCAATGCCATACATAGCCCTCGCCATCATGCTCCAACGCCGTAGCGTAATGAGCAGGACGCTCGTTGAACGCCGCCAGCTCCACTCTCAGCTTCTCGTCAGGCGAAAGGTGATTCAGCATGAAAAAGAAACCGACAATGTCAAACGGATGCTCAATGAAGAGCCGCAAACCTCGGTCGGCGGATGCCGCAGTGACGTCGACTAATTGTCCTGCCGATGTCCGAATTATCGAATATGCGCTGAAGACGTGCGTCGCTTCGTCGTCCACGTCATACCACCACCCGCGCACGGCTCTGTCCGACGGATGCGACGCGACCCAGACGTCCACCCTATCGTGAGAAAACCACCCCGGCCCGGCGTGCAGCGGCCGGACGACCGGCGCCCCGGGCAGACGAAGCGCACATTCGAGGCGATCGAATAACGCACAGGCAAGACGATATTGATGCTTACCGGGCGGTAACGTCCGGGCAACCGATGTATTCATGGCTCGATGACCTCCAGCAATGTCCATCATGCAACGCCGATTCCAATCATGGTCCGTGTCAGACAGATCTTGTGCCTATGCGCCTCCCAGATAACTGGGCAAGGAAGATAGGGGCGCGCCCACGCTGCCCGCTAACCAATTGACACCTATCACGGCAAAATAAACAGCATTCGCGAAGCCGGTCAGTGCAAGCACACGAATCGGTGTCCGCATGCGTGTCGATATTTGCACATCCTCAATACCGCGCTCGACGAATGAAATACCCCAACGGCCATGCTGTTCCCGCAGCATGGCCATGCTGCCGCACAATATGCCGACGCTCAGCGGGCCATACAGCGGCAACTGGCCCAAGGTTCCGCTCCACAAGGTCAGGAAGGGAACGGCGACGACATAAACGTAAAGTCTGTTCGAGAGAAAACTGTATTCAAGTAGCGTATCCAGCAATGCTAGCGCGATCACCCCGCCCAGGAAGATGCCAGCCATGCCAATGTCGGACCGCAATCGCGTGAGCAGACGTGCGACTAGATGAAAGACCCAACTGAACAGCAGATACCACCATATATACAACGGCACGACGAACAACAGCGGCTCCGGCGTGCAGCCGGCCACGCCGGAACGCCACCCGGGAATGCGCGCATTCCATGAGCCGAGGTTCAGCATCACTGCGTTATATGCGACGATCGGCCTGAAATAGTTGATGGCCGTATCGAGCCACAGGGTGGACAGTCCGGCTATGACCAGCATCGCATCCCACGTCAGCCTACCTTCGCGTTTCGATCGAAAGACGCAGTATGCGACGACCGCCACTCCGCCTACGACCGAGATCGACTGCGAGAACCATGCTCCTGCTCTAACACTAGCTGGTACCGGATCGATCCCCGTCGAAGCAGGGCTCGCATCGCCGGAAATCAGCCACGACAGCAAGACATACGCTTGCAGCATGACAAACACCGCGCCGACTCCCGACCAGCACACCACTGGAAGCCGCAAGAAACGCGCGATCGAGATCGTAAAAGGTGGAGAAAGAACCTTGGAACGGTGATGGAACAACATGTTGCCCTCCTTTCCATTCAGCTCGAGTGCACGATACGCGCGCGTCATCTACCACGTCGCCAGCAGCGATTCGACACCGCGCACAGTGTTCGACGGATGCCAAACGAGATGATCCAGGTTGGCGATCCGCAATTCCGGCAGACGCTGAAACAACGTCTCCAACGCAACCTCGACCTCGATAGTGGAAAGCCGCGCGCCGAGGCAGTAATGCAGGCCGGCACCAAAGCTGACGATTTGTCGATAGTCTTCAGCGGGCCGGTCGAGCGAGAACGTGTCCGGATCGGTGAACCGTTCGGGATCGCGATTGGCTGATCCCACGGAAAAAAGGATCGTAGAACCGCGACGAAAGCGACATCCTTCGATATCCGTATCGTCCAATACATCGCGAAACGCAATCTGGATCGAGCTCTCGTATCGCAATGCCTCGGATACGGCTACTGGTATCAGCGAAGGATCGCTCATCACCCGATCCAATTCACGCGGGTGCCGATGCAGTGAGACGAGAGCGTTGCCGATCATGTTCGCAGTGGTTTCGTGTCCGGCGAGGAACAACAACACACAGTTCGCGACGATTTCGTCATCCGTCAACCGCTCGCCATCGTCTTCCGCCTCTATCATTCTGGACAAAAAGTCGTCGCGAGGTTCTCGTCTGCGCGCGTCGATTTCCCGGCGCAGTATCTCCGCGATCTTCAATGTTGCGGCGTTGGCTTCGTCGATCTCCGGCCCGCTGATACCAGACCATTCGAATGCACAAGTCAACGGCACAGTGAGTTCATGCCATTGGCGGCCCAACGGACCGATGATCGTCTCATCGAGATCCAGAAGCCTGGAGACCGTCAAAATCGGCAACGGTAACGCGAATGCTTCGACGAGTTCCACGCTTCGTCGGTTGATGAACATGTCGATCAGTTCGTTCGAAATCTCGCTCGCCGTTTTCCTGAACACATCGGCATGTCCCGCGCCGAACGTTTTCATCAGTAGTGCTCGAACACGCGTATGGTGTGGCGGATTCAAGAACAGCAGCATTCGATAAAACATCTCGAATACCGGATCATGGAGATGACTTTCGCCGTAGCGCTGGCGCACATATTCCTCATGCCATCGTCCGAGCCGGCGATCGCGCAACAGTGGATCCGCCATCGCGTGTCTGCCCGTTATCCAGACGTGAGGTAGCAAACTGACGAATTTCGCCTCCTTTCTGAGTTCCACATAGAAAGGATAGGGATTCTGATAAAACGCTGGTGTGGTGCAATCCGCGAGATCCATACAATTGCCTCCATCGGCTATAACTGGAACGAGAACGAAGCGAAGGACATTCCCGCACTACCCACCCAGCCGGCGAGCCAATCGCCCGTTTTGACGGCATCTTCTTCGCACGCGCGCGCCAACGCGACGGGTACCGATGCCGACACCACATTACCCAGTTGCGGATAGATGAAATAGATTTTGTCCTGCACACCGAGCTTGTTGCCCATTTCCCACCATGCCTGTAAAGACGCCGCATGCGGAAAGATTGCCCGAAAGCGCTCAAACGGCATCGTCAGCTTTTCGAATACCTGAATCGCATAGGGCTTGCCCGCTTTGAACATATCGTGCGCAAACGCATGAAACTGGTTGGGCCCGTTGCATCCGAGCCGCTCGGTCGGCATACAGTAGCGGCGATAGGCATCCATCGGCACGCTGCATAAGTCGCTGTATTGCGCGCAGCTGTCGAAATGAAACTCCCATGGCGACGCATCATCTCGCACCAGTACCGTCGCGCTTACTGCTTCCCCGATCGTATACGATGCGAGGTTCCGTTCGACTGCCTGGACGTCGCTCAGCCGGAAACAGGCTGGGTTGACCCGGCCGCCGGGCTGCATATTGCATTCGCAGTTGACGATCAGCGCGTTGCGATATTGTCCAGCCGAAAACAATGCCGATGCGATGAACGCGCCGCGCGTCCAGCTCATGCATGCATCGACGATATCAAAACAATGTGCATTTGGCATGCCGAGTGCCGCGCCAATCAGGTAGCCCATCGCGGGTTCGAGAAAGCCTCGGTCGACACCGGTATAGATAATCAGTTCGATTTCCGACCGTTTGAGACACGCATCGGCAACGGCCGCATCTATCGCTTTCGACAGCAGGTCGAACGGCATCTCACCGTCTTCCAGCCAGCGACGTTCGCGCGCACCGGAATAAGTCAGAAAAAAATTGATGCGATTGAGCGCGGTACGCAAGTCGTCCTTCGAAATCGCGGTGCTATGTTGGGCGACCATATTCGCGATATCGAGATTCGTCACGACGCGCGACGGCACGACGGCCCGGATTCCCGCGATCTTCATCGACGCACCGTGTGGCCGGATGCCCGCTCGTCCCCGCCCATGGCAGACGGCCAACCACGGCCGGTACGCGGTACAACGCTCGCCAGATACGCGCCCAGCCGCATGATGTCCGGACAATCAAGAACGATCTCCGCCGGCAGCGCGACACCAGATTGCTCCTCCAGTTTGCCGATCATTTCGAATTGGGCGAGCGAATCCAGGCCGAGCGCGGCGAACGCTTCATTCAATCGAATGTCCTCTCGCGCAATCTGCAATCGTCTCGAAGCGAACTCAGCCAGCCACACCATCCATTTCTCGGCTTCCTCGTTCGAGCGTTCGCCCAGATTGTCGTTTCGCCGCAAGGAGGACCTTTCGCGCAGGCAAGCGACGACGTCAAGTGTTCCGTTCAGATACCGGTTTCGCGCCGCATACCGCTGCACTTTGCCGCTCGACGTCAGTGTGCAGGTTCCAGTCCGAACGAAGACCACATCGTGAATCTGAACACCATGATCGCGCGTGACCGATTCTCGGATTGCTGAAAACGCTTCCGAAAGGTCTAAACCATGTCGCGCGGATCGCGTCATTTCGGCCACGACAACCAATAATTCGTCGGTCTCTCCCTTGATCGAAAACGCGCAACATCGTGCGAACCGGACCGCCCGATGGGCGATCTCAACTGTCATCTCGATGTCTTGTGGGTGGAGATTGCGCCCTCGAATGACGATCAAATCCTTGATCCGCCCGGAAACATACAACGCGTCGTCGATAACGAAACCCAGATCGCCGGTTCGCAGGTACGGACCTTCCCCCGCAGCGGTATAGGCGCGCATCGTTTCGTCGCTCGCAGCCTCGTCGCGCCAATAACCTTGCGCCACGCTGGCACCGCGCACCCAAATCTCGCCAATACGATCGGCCGAACATTCTTCCAAAGTCGCCGGATCGATGATGCGGATTTCGGTACCGTTGTGCGTCCACCCACAGCTTTGGAACTCATACGGCATGCGTTCGTTGTGATGCTCGACCGCCGGAGCGACCCGGTTCTGTTCATACAGGTTTGCATCTAGCCGGACCGCCACGGCAGGTTGGCCTGTGGGAACACTCGTGACTTTCAATGTACATTCGGCAAGCCCATATCCCGGGCGGATAACATCGGCCGCCAGGCCGCATGGCGCGAACGCTTCCGTAAAACGCCGGACCGTAGCGGGACGCACGGGTTCTGCCCCATTCATGCATATCTGCCAACTCGATAGATCGAGGGATGCCTTCTGTGTCGAGTCGACACGCTGCACACAAAGATCGAACGCGAAATTCGGTGCAGCCGAATGAGTTCCGCGAAAATGGTCGATGGTTCGCAACCATCTGAACGGTTGTTGGAGCACCGCCGCCGGTAAGAGCGCATAGGACGGGAAACCGAAATACAGCGGCAGCAATATCCCGTGTATCAGCCCCATGTCGTGGTAGACCGGCGTCCAGTTGACCATGATGGACGAACTGTCGTACCGGTACGCCGCATGCATGTCGTTGAATACCGAAACCACATTGCGATGACTGACCATGACGCCT
Organism: Paraburkholderia sp. SSBN10T; assembly: GCF_056619545.1. Taxonomy (NCBI): domain Bacteria; kingdom Pseudomonadati; phylum Pseudomonadota; class Betaproteobacteria; order Burkholderiales; family Burkholderiaceae; genus Paraburkholderia; species Paraburkholderia sp. SSBN10T. The sequence goes on along the minus strand of NZ_JBWQQI010000004.1, from coordinate 396,000 downwards.
TTCGGCGAAGCGGTCGAACCGGACGTGTATTGAAGAAATGCAATGGCGGTATCGTCGACCGGCCTGCACGATGCACGATTTGTCTCATTGCTCGTCGTGAGATCGATGGAAAGCCACCGCACGCCTTCGAACGGCGTCCCGACCCGCGAGGATTCGGCATCGACAGCGATCGCCGAGGACGTCGCGAACGCGACCCGCGGACGGGCATGGGCGACGATCGACAGGAGCCGGTCGAGGTCACGCGATACCCGGCCAGACTTGATCGAACCATGAATCGGGTAAGCAGGCACTGCAATGACGTCGGCCATCAAACATGCCACGAACGCAACGACGAAATCCACGCCGCACGGCAGCAGCAAAATGGCGCGATCTCCTGGTTCGCAATGCCTCATCAGTTCCAACGCAACGCGTTCGCCTCGCGTTACGATATCCCGATAGGTGAGCGAGAATTCCAACCGACAATCGGGAGAAATCAGGCCAAAAGCGAGACGATCGGGTTGAGCCAACGCATGCGCGTACAGCGCGTCACACAACGTCGGCCCATCGGAATCCAATGTGTTCATCATGATATGAAGTGCTTTACATGCCTAGAATCGGAGCAATGCAGAAGCCCAGGTGAAACCGCTTCCGAATGCCTCCATCAACAGAATGTGGCCTCGCTGAACCCGCCCCGCCCGCACGGCGTGGTCGAGCGCAAGCGGAACCGATCCGGCGGAGGTGTTCGCGTGCTCTCCAACCGTCACTACGACTTTCTCCATCGGCATATTCAGCCGTCTTGCCGTGGCCTCGATGATGCGAAGGTTCGCTTGATGGGGAATCAGCCAATCCAGCTCGCACACCTGCATACCTGCGACGCTCAAGGTTTCCTCGGCTAGGGCGCTCAATGTCTTGACGGCCATCTTGAACACCTCGTGCCCCACCATGCTGACGCGCATTCCATGATTCGGCGCTCCTGTCGTAAAACCGGCCGATACGCCCACCGGGCTGTACAGCAAATCTCTGTACTGGCCATCGGCATGAATGCGCGTCGCATAAATACCCGCTTCCGTATCCGCCTCCAGAACCACGGCCCCGGCACCATCGCCGAACAATGCACAAGTCTCGGCTTCCTGCCAGTCCAGCATGCGCGTCAGCGTTTCGGCACCGATTACGAGAACCTTGCTCGCTTGTCGACTCCGAATGAACTTGTCGCCGATGCTCAGCGCATAGAGAAACCCCGAGCAAGCGGCATTCACGTCGAAAGCCGCGCATCCGCTTACGCCGAGTTCATACTGCACCCTGCAAGCAGTCGAAGGAAAAATGAAATCCGGCGTTGTCGTGCCGAGAATGATTAGCTCGATCTGAGCCGGCTTCACATCGGCTGCTTCCAGCGCGCGCCGCGCGGCAAGCAACGCGAGCGTTCCCGTCGTCTCGCCCGCCGCGGCGATGTGACGCTGACGAATACCGGTGCGCGTGTAGATCCATTCGTCACTCCGCTTGACCAGATCGTCCATCTCGGCGTTGGTCGCAACTCTCTCCGGCAATGCGCTGCCAGTTCCCGTGATCCGGGCATAGCACATGCTCATTTAATTTGGCCCATCGAACCGTATGCCATTCGAGCTCAGCGTCATCGCTCATTGCATCGAGGCCTCTTACAGCTTCGACCCGTATTTAACTTTCAAGATCCAACGCTGTTTTATGACTTTTAAATGACTGGAATGATTGGCGATTGTCGATTTTTATATGTGCCAATACATCTCTCACGAAGGAAGTGTTTTTTTAGCCCGTCCTCGCTCAGCATAGGTCGCCGAACTTTTCTAAACAAGATTTTTTACAACCCAAATATTGTCTTCAGAACCGATATTCGGGTTCTGTCGCGATAAGACGAGTTGATCAACTGCGCGCCGTATACCAGCTCGGTTACTGCCTTGAAATCGGCTGACATGGATTGCCGCTGGCTAGCGGCCAGATCTGTAAGCATCCAGCGCGCACCCCAGCGCCTCGACCGACATCAGGCCGTCGCACTCAGCGATCGCCCGTATGCGCTCGTCAAACTCCTGTATTACCTGCGTTCCATACGGGTCCGCTCAGAATCAGATGGAGAAGTAAAGCAGCGAATATGGGAGACCACGCATTTGACCAGTGAGCTACTTGAACAAAACGCCACTGCCTTTGACGAATCTAGCTAGGCGATACTTCGGTTTTGATCGGTATCGCCGAATACCGTCGACTGCCGGGCATTTAATTTCGCCATCACGTCGTTGAGCTTCGCTCAAGATGATCAACTTGCGTTGGGACTTGCACGCACTCGACCTCTATCTGATCGAAATCGTTGAGCAGGAGCGCGAGGAGTTCGAGAACGATGAACAGAGCCGTCCTACATAACTTCTCGGACGTTGCGGTCGTAATCAAGCGAAGGCTTGCCAGTACTGGCAAGTGCAGACTTTTTGTGGTGACACTATCGCCCACATCGCCAGTAGTGCTTTAATGCATATCGCAAAAAAACGATATATGATTCGTTCTGTTGCGATGTAGCTGCGGGGCCCATTCGCCTTCAAGGCCGCGTCCACCGTTCATACCCCGAAAACCAACCTGATGACCATCGACATCGACGCGATCCACAAGGCGCTCGCCAACCCCATCCGCCGCGAGATTCTGGCGTGGCTGCGGGAGCCGCAAGCGCACTTCGCCGATCAGGAACTGACGCTCGACCACGGCGTGTGCGCCGGCAAGATCGACGCACGCTGCGGGCTGTCGCAGTCCACCGTGTCGGCGCACCTGGCCGCCTTGCAGCGCGCCGGCCTCGTGACGTCGAAGCGGGTCGGCCAGTGGGTGTTTTTCAAGCGCAACGAGCCCGTCATCCAGGCGTTTCTCGAGCATATGAACACGGACCTGTGACGCTCGCGTCTGCTTCGCCGCACTTCTTTCATCACGCTGTTCTTATCGCTGCGGGCACTGTGCCCGCCAGGAAAGGTGAACTCTTATGCCGACTCTTTTTGACCCGCTTCAGATTGGCGATCTCACGCTGAAGAACCGCATCATCATGGCGCCGCTCACGCGTCAGCGCGCCGGCGACGTCCGCGTGCCGAACGCGCTGATGGCCAGGTACTACGCCGAGCGTGCCTCGGCCGGCCTGATCATCAGCGAAGCCACCTCCGTCACGCCGCAAGGCATCGGCTATGCGGATACGCCCGGCATCTGGTCGCAGGAACAGGTCGAAGGCTGGAAGCTCGTCACCAGTGCGGTGCACGCTGCCGGCGGCAAGATCTTCCTGCAGTTGTGGCACGTCGGCCGGGTCTCCGACCCGCTCTTTCTGAACGGCGAACTGCCGGTTGCGCCGAGCGCAATTGCGCCGCAAGGACACGTGAGCCACGTGCGTCCGCAACGCGCCTTCGTGACACCGCGCGCGCTCGATCTGGCAGAAATCCCCGGCATCGTCGACGCCTACCGTAAGGGCGCCGCCAACGCCAAGGCGGCCGGTTTCGACGGGGTCCAGGTGCACGGCGCGAACGGCTATCTGCTCGACCAGTTCCTGCAGGACAGCACCAACCATCGCACCGATGCCTACGGTGGCTCGCTCGAAAACCGCGCTCGCCTGCTGCTTGAAGTGACCGATGCGTGTATCGAAGTGTGGGGGGCCCAGCGCGTCGGCATGCATCTCGCACCGCGCGGCGATGCACACACGATGGGTGACTCGAACCCCGCAGCGACCTTCGGCTATGTGGCACGCGAACTCGGCAAACGTAAGATCGCGTTTATCGCGGCCCGTGAAGCACTCGGCGACAACCGGCTCGGCCCGCAGTTGAAGGCGGCATTCGGCGGCCCGTACATTGCCAACGAGAAATTCACCAAGGAATCAGCACAACACGTGCTGGACGCCGGCGAAGCGGATGCGGTGGCATGGGGTCAGCTCTTCATTGCCAACCCGGATCTGCCGCGCCGTTTCGAACTGGATGCGCCGCTGAACCAGCCGAATCCGGCAACCTACTACGCGGCAGGCGAAACCGGCTATACGGACTATCCGGCGCTGGAGGCAGTGGCGTAAGTGTGGATTGCGCGTAGCGCAATTGCATAAGCGGGTGCGATAAAGCGGCTGAAACAAGCGGTGCAATGAGTCGCACCCAGCCGTTAAGCGCGCGGCGGGCCCGGCCGGAGTGTTATCCGGCCGCGCTCGCCGCGCTCACGTCACGGCACATGAACACGCGCCTCGATTCGTCGAGCCCGTGGGCCACATGCGATGCGCGAATCGCCTGCAACTTCGCGTCGAGGTACGCAGCGTCCATCACGTTGAAGCCGAGCCGCCGATAGTAAGGCGCATTCCACGGCACGTCGCGAAACGTGGACAGCACCAGTTGCCGGGCGCCCGCCCTGGCTGCCAGCAGCTCCACCTGTTCGATCAGCGCCGCGCCGACGCGCCGGCCCGCCCAGGCGGTGAGCACATCGAGTTCTTCGATATAGAACCGCGTCGCAAGCGGCGCGAACATCACGAAGGCGCCGCAGCGCGCCTGCGAGTTCACCGCGACGATGATTTCCGACGCCTCGATCTTGCGGCGCACGAACGACGCGTTCATCGGCCGGGCATCGGCGATGCCGGTCATGCCGACCGTCACGAAGCGCTGGGCCGCTTCATACTCGATCTCGCGCACCGTCTCGATGTCGTCCGGCACGGCAAAGCGAAAGGTGAAGGCGAAAGATTCCTGCATGCGTTTCGGCTCAAAGCGATAACGATAAGATCCGCGCATCCTGTTGGCAGGATGCATCCACCTCGAATCTTGACATCGCCGCGGCAAAACGAACAGACGCGCGATGCCGGCCTCGTGCTACATGCACACATTCACCATACTCGCAGCCATGCGCCACGCAACGAAAAACCCTCCTCCCCGCCTGCCCGCGGCGCTACACTCCCGTTACCTGAACCGCCAAGACTCACGATGGATCTGATGCACCTGCTGCAGATCGCCCTGCACTTCGACCGCAACCTTGGTGGACTGATCGCGCAATACGGCACCGCTGTCTACGCAATGCTGTTCGCCATCATCTTCGTCGAGATCGGCTTCCTGCCGCTGTTTTTCCTGCCCGGCGACCCGCTGATCTTCATCTGCGGCGCCTTCGCGGCGACCGGCGCGCTCAATGTCTGGCTGGTGATTCCCGTGCTGTTCACAGCGACCGTGGCGGGCAGCATCGTCAACTTCCTGATTGGCCGTGCGATCGGCGAGAAGGTCTACACCGCCGAGTACCGCTGGCTGGACAAGCACGCCCTGCAGAAGGCCCACGCCTTTTACGAAGCGCGCGGCGGCCTGACCTTCCTGCTCTCGCCGTATATCGCCGTGGTGCGCACCTTCGCGCCGTTCGTGGCCGGCGTCTCGCGGATGGGGTTCACGCGCTTTACCTCGTTCGTCGTAGCAGGCGCCGCGCTCTGGATCGTGTCGCTGGTGGCGGCCGGCTATCTGTTCGGCAACGTGCCGGTGGTGCGCGACCATATGAGTTCGATCGTCCTGCTCGGTGTTGGGCTCGGCGTCGGTTCGCTGCTGGTTAGCGGGCTCTGGCGTTTCGTCAACAACCGGCGGCAGCGCGCCTGATGCAATCCGGTAATCGCCGCATGGTGCGGCGCACCAGCGGCAATCTCACGCAAACGCATCGATTCCCTGCACCAGCCGCTTCGCCAGACGCGGTTGGCGCAACTGTTCGAGCCACCATTGCAGCGCTCGTCCCTCGTGATCGCCGCGCCATGCGACATACAGCACATTGGGTTCGCGTGGATCGGTGGTGGTCTTTTCGACCAGTTCGCCGCGCTTGAGCAAGCCCGCCACGCGCTGGCGAGGCAACCAGCCGACGCCCAGACCGTCGCGCTGCGCGAGGATCTTGGCACGCATGGAAGGAACCGCCAGCGAGGCCTGACCGCCCACCACCCCGTACGCCCGCCCCGCGGTCAAGCGCGACGAATCGGCCACGACCACGCCACGGTGCGCCGAAATCGCATCGCGTTTGAGCGGACCGCGGGCCGCCGCCAGCGGATGACGCGGCGACACCGCAAAGACCCACTCCATCACGCCCAGCTCGAACCAGCGCAGACCGGGAATCGCCGGCGGCTCATTCGTTGCCCCAACGATCAGATCGGCCCTGCCGTCGCGCAGCGCCTCCCATGTCCCGCTCAACACTTCATGCGTCAGACGCAACTGGACACCGGACGCGAGGCTGTCGAACGCACGGATCACCGGCATCAGCGATTCGAACTCGAGGATTTCGTCGGTAACGATCCATAGCCGGTCCTCCCAGCCACTCGCAATCTGCCGCACGCGCCGGGTCATGCGCGCCATGTCCTGCATCAACCGGGCCGCTTCCTCCGCAAGAAGGTGCCCTGCCGGTGTCAATTGCAAACGGTAGCGGCGCCGGTCGAACAGCAGCGCGTCAAAGCGCGTTTCGAGTTGCCTTGCCGCATGCGACACCGTGGACGGCGCCTTGCCGAGCCGCGCCGCAGCCCTTGACAGGCTGCCGGTTTCGCGAATCGCATCGAGCAACGCCAGTTCTTCTTCAGACAACATGTGCGACTCCGTCGAACGTGTTCATCGGCGAAAGCGTACGGCAAAACAAGGCCGAGCGTCCACGATGGCACTACGCAATCTGGATTTATCCGCAAACCCGTCCAGGGGTGACGTGCGGTTGCCGGTCACGCCGCGACCATCGCTCAGGCAAACGCGGCCGGCATGCCAGAATGGCGAGTGTTTCTTCACACGAGGTCACCGCTGCCTTGGACATGCACATCAGCATTCATGGCCGTCAGGATCTGACGGGCCAGATCTATCGCCAGTTGCGCGCGGGCATCATCGACGGCCGGCTTGCCAGCGGCGAGCGCCTGCCCTCCACGCGCGACCTGGCCGGCCAGCTTGGCGTGTCGCGCAAGACCACCCTCGAAGTGTTCGAGCGGCTGATCACCGAGGGCTATCTGCGCACGCAACCCGGCAACGGCACCTTTGTCGCCGACGGCCTCACCCGCGTACCGAACCACGCTGGACCATCACGCGGCGCCGGGACAGCGGCCGTGGCAGCCGATACGGCAGACACCGCCGGTCTGGCCGCCGCGCGCTCCGTCTGGGCCGAGGTTCCCGAGGATCTGTCGATGCCGCGCTACCGCGCCGCGCTGCCGTTCGATTTTCGCGGCGGCGTGACCGACAAAACCCAGTTCCCGTTCGACGACTGGCGGCGCTGCATCAATCATGCGGTGCGCGTGCAGGCGCGCAGCCGCGGCGAATACCACGACCCCGGCGGCGAACAGGAATTGCGCCTCGGCATCTCACGCTACGTCGCCTTCAGCCGCGCGGTGGCGTGCAGTTGGCAAGATGTGATCGTCACCCAGGGCGCGCAGCAGGCGCTCGATCTGCTCGCGCGGGTGGTGGTCAAGCCGGGCGATATCGTCGCCATGGAGGACCCGGGCTACCCGCCTGCCCGAGCGGCCTTCGCGGCACTGGGCGCGACCGTGACGAGCGTCCCCGTCGATGCGCATGGCCTCGTCACCGCGAAGCTGCCGCGCCGCGCGGCGCTCGTCTATGTCACGCCCTCCCACCAGTTCCCGCTCGGCATGCCGATGAGTCTCGAACGGCGCGTCGAACTGCTCGAATGGGCGCAGCGACACCACGCGGTGATTGTCGAAGACGACTACGACTGCGAATTCCGCTTCGAGGGACGGCCGATGGAGTCGCTCAAGAGTCTCGATCGCGCCGGCCTCGTCGCCTACGTCGGCACTTTTTCGAAGACCATCTTTCCGGAGTTGCGGATCGGCTATGTGGTGCCGCCGCGCTCGCTGAATCTCGCGCTGCAGAAAGCCAAGCAGATCGGCGACTGGCACACCTGCACGCTCACACAAACCGCGCTTGCACGCTTCATGCTCGACGGCGACTTCGCGCGGCATCTGCGGCGCATCCACAAGCACTATGCGGCGCGGCGCCAGATGCTGCTTGGGCATTTGCAGGGTGCGCTGGCGCGCTGGTTCGAACCGCTGCCGTCTGCCGCGGGCATCCATCTGACGGCGCTGCTCAAGTCAGGTCTGCAAGAAGCCCCGCTGATTGCCGCCGCTGCCGAAACGGCCTCGGTCGGCCTGTACGGCATTGCGCCGTTTTACGCGAGCGAGCCGAAGCGGCAGGGCTTGCTTTTCGGCTACGGCGGGACCAGCGCGGACGATATCGACATCGCACTGAAGCGGCTCGCCGGGTTGTTGCAGCAAGCCGGCTGAATGCGCTACCGGCTCGCCATCGCGCACAGTCGGCGCGCGCCGCTGGTATCCTGAAAATGCACAAAATTGGCTATTTCAGAACGCCAGTGAAACGCCTAATCTTCCTCATGTCGCGCCACCCGGCGCATCGACTGAAAGTGAGGAAAGCATCATGGAATCCCGTCTCGACTTCTACAAAGCCAGCCCACAAGCAGTCAAGGCCCTGCTCGCCGTGGAGGAACGCATCGGCAAGAGCAGCATCGAAAAATCGCTCGCTGAACTGGTGCGCCTGCGCGCCTCGCAGATCAACGGCTGCGCGTTCTGTGTCGATATGCATACCACCGACGCCCGCAAAGGCGGCGAAACCGAACGGCGTCTCGCCACCGTCGTGGTGTGGCGCGAAACGCCGTTCTTCACCGAGCGCGAACGCGCCGCACTCGAATGGACCGAGGCCGTGACGCTGGTGTCCGAAGCGCACGTGCCGGATGCCGTCTGGGAGGCGGTGAAGCCGCATTTCAGCGATGAAGAGCTGGTCGACCTGACCTTGCTGATCGCCGCGATCAATAGCTGGAACCGCTTCGCGATCGCTTTCCGCAAGATGCCTGCTTAATAGCGCTGCCGTGCATGCACCGAGTCGGTCCGCTCCTTTCGGGAACGAACCGGCTCGGTGCATGTGTCGTCAAGGTCGCTGCTGCAGGCCAATTCGCTGGGGCAATTCGGCGGGTCGCCGCGGAGAGTCCCTTCTGGCCGGGACTCTCCCGGCGCTGCCTTAAAGCTGACTCATCCCGCCATCTGCGATGATTTCCGTGCCGACGATAAACGCTGATTCGGCGGACGAAAGATGCAGCACAGTCGCGGCGATTTCCTCCGGCGTGCCGAAACGGCCGAGCGGAATCTGGTTGAGGATGTGGGCTGCCGTTGCTTCCAGGGTCGCAGCGTCGAGCCCCAGCTTGTCGTAGATCGGCGTCTGCACCGGTCCCGGGCTGACCACGTTCACGCGCACGCCGCGCGGCAGCAGTTCGGACGACAGCGTCTTCGCCAGCGAGATCAGCGCGGCCTTGCTCGCCGCATAGACCGACGAACCCGGCATACCGATGCGCGCGTTGATCGAACCATTGATCACGAGCGACGCACCCTGATTCAACAACGGCAGCAGCGCCTGAATCTGAAAATAAGCGCCCTTCACGTTGGTGTTGAAGGTCAGATCCCACAGTGCTTCATCCACGTCCGCGAACGGCGCGAACCTGGCGACACCTGCATTGATGAATACGGCGTCGAGCCGGATGCCAGCCTGAGCGAGCGTGCTCGCCAGTTCTCGCGCGGCGGCGAGCGAACCAGCATCATTGCGAACGGCTAGCGCGTCGGCGCCGAGCACGTGCCGCGCGTCCTCGAGCGCAGCCGCATCGCGGCCCGTGATGACCACGCGTGCCCCTTCGGCCGCGAACGCCCTGGCGGTGGCGAGGCCGATACCGCTGCTGCCGCCCGTGACGAGTACAGTTTTACCTTGAAAGCGAATCATGATTCTCTCCAGTGAGTTTGGTTCGGTGAGTGACCGTGAATGCATGATGCGCTGCCCCGGCTCGCTTGCCGTACGATAGAAGCGACGCAGTCGTTCGAAATTATCGAACATGTTTGACGGCCGGAATCCGCCTGAACCTATTTCAAGCCGAGCCGTTTGGCCAGCCGGTTGAGGTTCGCCCGATCAAGCCCGAGTTCGCGTGCCGCAGCGGCCCAGTTCTGGTTGTGACGCTCGAGCGCATCGAGCACCATCGTGCGTTCGAACGCAGTCACAGCACTGCGAAAATCCGCTCCACCGGGCTGCGAAGCATCTGCGTCGGTAGCAGGTTCGCCATGCACTTCCATTGGCACGGCAAGCGCAAAATCCGCCGCGCTCAACGTCAGGATGCGCCGTCGTTCACGATTGGCGGCCAGCGCCTTGAGCGCGCTTCGGCCGATCAGATGTTCGAGTTCGCGCACATTGCCGGGCCACGGATAGCGCAACAGCGCCGCTTGCGCATCTGCTGCCAGGCGCAAGCTCAACACGCCGAGCCGCGAGCGATTTTCTTCGAGGAAAAAACCGGCCAGCAGCAACACGTCCTTGCCCCGCTCGCGCAACGGCGGCACCCGCAACGGATAGACGCTGAGCCGGTGATAGAAGTCCGCGCGAAACCGCCCTGCCCGCACTTCCTCGGCAAGATCGCGGTTGGTGGCGGCAATCAGGCGCACGTCGACCTTGTGTTCATGGTCCGAGCCGATCCGCTGCAACTGGCCGTTCTGCAACACGCGCAGCAGCTTGGCCTGCACGGCGAGCGGCAATTCGCCGACTTCATCGAGAAACAGCGTGCCGCCATCGGCCAGCTCGAACTTGCCGCGCCGGTCCGATGACGCCCCGGAGAACGCCCCACGCACATGGCCGAACAGTTCGCTTTCGACCAGGGTATCCGGCAACGCCGCGCAATTGAGACTGATGAGCGGTTTGTTGACCCGCGCCGACAGCGCATGAATCGCGTTGGCAACGAGTTCCTTGCCGACGCCGGTCTCGCCGGTAACCAGCACCGTCAGGTCGCTGCTTGAGACGACTTCGATCTCTTCGAGCAGATGCTTATGCGGCGCGCTGCTGCCGATCATCTCGCGGCGGCTTTGCCCGCTTGCCTGCCGATACGCTTCCGCACGGCTGCGTTCCTCTTCGCTCGCGCGCGCCAGCGTGTCGATCCGCTCGACCACGCTGACGGTGGCGGCGGCAAGGCTAACGAAGGCCTGCAGCGAGGGCATGTCGAGATCGTCGAAGCGCGCTGGGTCCAGCGCATCGAGTGTGAGCAAGCCCCATGGCTGCCCGCCGATAAACAGCGGACAGCCGAGACAGTCGTGCACCTCGAGCTGGCCGGCCACGCCTTGCACGAGTCCGTCGTACGGATCGGGCAGGTCGGAGTCGGCCGCAAAGCGCGTCGGCTCAGCGCGCGACAGCAGTTGCGCGAAACGCGGATGGTCGCTCACGCGAAAGCGGCGCCCGAGCGTGTCGCTGCTCAAGCCGTCGATCGCAAGCGGCACCAAAGTGTCGCCCTCGAGGCGCAGCAGCGCCGCGGCGTCACCGGGAAACAGCGCGCGCAGGCTGCTCAACAAGCGGCGATAGCGCTCGGTATCGGAGAGGTCGCGCGACAGATCCTGCATCAGCGGCGTGAGCGCGTCGAGCAAGGCACGCGCAGTCATTCCGACCTCATTCGCAGTCGATCTGACCAGAGTCTGATTGACCATTTCGAATTTTAAATAATTGATTTAAATGAATTTTACACCTGGCACGAAAGATGGATAGAGAGACCCGCAGCCGGCAGACGGCTGAACCTCAACTGAAACAGGAATCCGCATATGCTCAGCGCCGAACATCGCACCATCGTCAAAGCCACTGTCCCCCTGCTTGAAAGCGGCGGCGAGGCACTCACCACGCACTTCTACAAGCTGCTCATGAGCGAGCATCCCGAGGTCCGGCCGCTCTTCAATGCCGCGAATCAGGCGAGCGGCGCGCAGCCGCGCGCGCTCGCCAACGCCGTGCTGATGTACGCGCGCCATATCGACCAGCTTGAACAGCTCGGCGGCCTGGTCTCGCAGATCGTCAACAAGCACGTCGCCCTGGATATCCAGCCCGAGCACTATCCGCTCGTCGGCAAGTGCCTGCTGCGGGCCATCCGCGAAGTGCTCGGCGCAGAGATCGCCACCGATGCGGTGATCGAAGCATGGGCCGCTGCCTACCAGCAACTGGCCGACCTGCTGATCGGACTCGAAGAACAGATGTATGCGCAGCGCGCAGCGGCCCCGGGCGGATGGCGCGGCACACGGCTGTTCCGCGTCGCACGCAAAGTACGGGAAAGCGACGAGATCACTTCGTTCTACCTGCGCCCCGCCGACCACGAGCCGCTGCTCGCGTTCGAACCGGGCCAGTACATTGGTGTGCGGCTCCTGATCGACGGCGACGAAGTGCGTCGCAACTATTCGCTTTCGGCGGCGGCCAATGGCCACGAATATCGCATCAGTGTGAAGCGCGAGCCCAACGGCAAGGTGTCGAACCATCTGCATGCTCACGTGAACGAAGGCGACGCGCTCGAACTGTTCGCACCGGCCGGCGACTTCAAACTCGTCCCCAGCGACAAACCGCTGGTGCTGATTAGCGGCGGGGTCGGCATTACACCGACTCTGGCGATGCTGCAGGCCGCGCTTGAAACGCAGCGTCCGGTGCACTTCATCCACGCAGCGCGCAACGGCGGCGTGCACGCGTTTCGCGCGGCGATCGACGCGCTGGCCGCACGCCATCCGCAACTCAAGCGTTTCTATTGCTATGAAGAACAGCGCGCAGGCGATCCTGAAGCAAATGCAACCGGCTATCTCGACGCGGCGCAACTCAATCGATGGCTGCCGGAAACGCGCGACGTGGATGCCTATTTCCTCGGCCCGATCGCCTTCATGAAAGCGGTGAAGCAACATCTGAAGACGCTCGGCGTGCCGGAAGCACAAAGCCGTTATGAGTTCTTCGGTCCGGCGGCCGCACTCGAATAACCCCCTCCGCAAAGCACGCGAGCACGCAACCGGTCCCGCAGGATGCGGGGCCCGCCGCTGTTCGCGTCAGCTTGCTGCTATGCCCTCTGCGCTCCTGTCTGCAATCGGTACTCACACCGATTAGCCACACTAAACATGTGCTACATCAATCCGTCACGCCACTGACACAGAACCGCCGAGTGCAACATCGGCACAACAAATAGAGTCATTTATCACGACATTTGACAAAATTTAAATTGGGTTCCCGTCTTATATCAAGCAGACTTCTTAAACCGCACGATTGAACGACGGAGAAACTCGTGAACATTGAAGATACATGGGACGCTCACATGCGCCGTGCGCCCGTGGACGCCGCAAAGACGCAACGCGAGCCGGCGTCGCCCGCGCTGCGCACCATGCAGGTTTTCATTGCGCTCGTGTGCGTCTGGTCGCTCATCGAAACACCCTGGGAGGTCAGCCCTGGCGATGGCACGGCACGCATCGTCGCGCTGCTGCTTGCCAAATGCCTGCTGCTCGCGGCGGGAGCCGCCGCCTATTTTGGCGTGCGCTACGCACGTTCGGTGTTTGTGTTCCTGTGCGGTGCGAGCGTGCTCGCTGTCGCTTCCACGCTGCCGTTCGAATACACGATCTCGCATGAACTGTTCAAGCTCTCGTTGATCGAGTGCATGGGCAAAGTTGCGCTCGTCGCAAGCTACGCAATCTGGTACGTCAAAAACCATTAAGCGGCGCGTGCCGGCACGCGCCGCCGCCCAACCCACACGCCTCGTCAATGCGCGGCCGCCGCTGCCGCATCCGCACTGCCCTTGCCCGGCTTCGTGACCCAGATCAGCGGAATGATCGCAACGAAAATCACCGCTGACAGCCAGAAGATGTCATTGAGCCCGAGCATGGCCGCCTGCGTGCCGAGCGAACGCTCGAAGAACGCAAGCGCCTGCTGGGAGCCGCCGCCGAGCGTCGTATGCAGCGCATCGAGCGAAGCGACAAACGTCGGATTATTGACGCTCGCCTGTTCGGCGAGACGCGCGTGATGCAGGATTGTGCGGTCGTTCCAGCCCGTGCTCGCCAGCGACGTTCCCACTGCGCCGGCAAACACACGCACGAAGTTCGACAAGCCGGCCGCCGCTGGAATCTTCTCCGCGGGCAGCCCAGACAGAATGATCGCGGTCAACGGCACGAAGAAGAAACCGGTCGGGAAACCTTGCAGCAAGGTCGGCAGCACGAGCGTCCAGGTATCGACGCCGGTCGTGTAGCCTGAGCGCAGAAAGAACACACCTGCAAAGCCGACGAACGCCAATGTGGCGAGCACCCGCGCATCGGATTTCGGCATGAGCTTCGCGATGACCGGCGCAAGCAGCACCGCGAAGATGCCAAGCGGCGCAGTGGCTAAGCCCGCATCCACCGCACGATAGTTCAGATACTCCTGCATCCACTGCGGCAACAGCACGAGGTTCGAAAAGAACACCGCATACGCCACTGAAATCGCCACTGTGCCGCCCAGAAAATTGCGGCCCGCAAACAGCCGTAAATTGACGATCGGATTTTTCTCGGTCAGCTCCCAGATCAGGAAGAAGACGAAGCTGATCAGCGCAAACACCGTCAACGCGACAATCACCGGCGAGTTGAACCAGTCGAGATCCTTGCCTTTGTCGAGCATCACCTGCAGCGAGCCGACCCAGGCGATCAGCGACAGCAGCCCCACCTTGTCGATCGGCAGGCGCCTTGTCGGCGTTTCGCGGTCGCGATAGATCGCCCACGTGACGCCCGCCGCGAAGATGCCGACCGGAACGTTGATGTAGAAGATCCATGACCACGAATAGCTGTCCGTAATCCAGCCGCCCAATGCCGGGCCGGCAATCGGACCGACGGTTGCCGTCATCGCCCACAGCGCTAGTGCATGGGCGCTCTTTTCCTTCGGATACGAGCCGAGCAAAATCGCCTGCGACAACGGAATCAGCGGACCCGCCACCGCGCCTTGCACGATCCGTGCGGCGAGCAGCACCGGCAGCGTCGGCGCCATGCCGCACATCCAGGAGGACAGCACGAACAGCAGGATCGCCCAGACGAACAGCTTGATCTGCCCGACTCGCTGCGTGAGCCAGCCTGTGAGCGGGATCGAAATCGCATTTGCGGCCGAAAACAGCGTGATGACCCAGGTCCCCTCGTCCACCGACACGCCAAGGTTGCCGGAAATAGTCGGTATCGCGACATTGGCAATTGAGGAATCCAGAACATTCATGAAAGTGGCTAGCGCCACCGCAAGCGTCGCCAGCACCAGCTTGCCGCCGGAGAGCGGCGCGAGTGCGGCGGGATGGGTCGATTGATTCATGTCATCACCGTTCAAAAGGGACAACGGTCAGAAGAAGCGAGCCTCTATCTGACCTGTCAGCTAATTGGGCAAAAAAAATTCGTCTCTGTATGCATGAGTGCGCGAGTCAACCGGCGGTGCGTTCGGCATTGCGGCGGGCGGCGGTCTTTTGCGCAGCGCCTGCGGCTGCGCTTTGGCCGAGCGGCATGTTCTGCGCGATGATCCGCGCGATTTCCGCATCCGCCTCGGCGCCGTACTGGGCGAACACATCGGTGCGATATGTGGTGTTCGTCGCAGCGGCCAACTGGGTGCCCGACTCGTCGTGCGTATTCACATCGACCTGCATCGACAGGCCGATCCGCAACGGATGGGCGTCGAGTTCGCGCTGGTCGAGCTGCACGCGCACCGGCAGGCGCTGCACCACCTTGATCCAGTTGCCGGTGGCATTTTGCGCCGGCAATACGTCGAAGGCCGCGCCGGTGCCGGCCGAAAAGCCCACCACCTTGCCGTGATACCTGACGCTGGAACCGTAGACGTCGGCCGTCAACGTGACCGGCTGGCCGATGCGCATGTGCCGCAGTTGACCCTCCTTGAAGTTCGCGTTCACCCACACCCCATCGAGCGGCACGATCGCCATCAGCGGCGTGCCGGGAGCGACACGCTGACCCACCTGTACCGAACGCTGCGCGACGTAGCCGGTAACCGGTGCCGGCAAGGTGTTGCGCGCGTAACTGAGGTAGGCGTCACGCACCTTCGAGGCGGCTGCCTGCACATCGGGATGTCCGGCTACGGTCGTGCGATCGGTCAGCGCGTGATTGGCTTCGGCCTGCTGACGCGCGGCTTCGAGTGCGGCTTCGGCGGAGTTGACCGCGTCACGGGCGTGGTCGATGTCTTCGCCCGACACCGCTCCGGTGCCGGCCACCGCTTCGCGACGCTTCAGATCGTCGTTCGCGCGCGCCAGGTCGGCCTCGCGCTGGGCGATGTTGGCGGCATAGAAGTCGTTGTTCACATACAGGCCGCTGACCTGCCGCACCGTCTGCCCCAGTGTCGCTTCGGCGTTCAACAGTGCGACCCTGGCGTCGGCGCCGTCGAGGGTGACCACCGGATCGCCCCGCTTGACAATCTGCGTATCGTCCGCGTTGACGGCGACCACCGTGCCGCTGACCTGTGGAGTCAATTGCACGAGGTTGCCGCTGACGTATGCGTCGTCGGTGGACTGGTAGAAACGCCCAACCGTGAAGTAGTACGCGCCATAGGCTGCGCCGGAGGCGACAATGGCGGCCGCCAGCAGCGTCAGCAGCAACTTGCGCTTGCCGGGGTTCTGCTGCTCGCTATGGTTTGCCTGCTCGGCTGGATCGCGGGGTTCGACTTGCTCCGTCGCGCGCTCGGTGATGGTATCGCTCATTTCAATGGCTCCTGGCAAAGAATGAAGGGGTCGCGAAAAACGCTTTAGCGCGCGGCGACGATTGGGTTGGTTCGAAGTACGGATGGATTTGCCTCGCCGCTCGCGGGAATGCTCGCGGTGGCGCCGGCATTCGCGTTGCTGCTTGCGCCGGCTTGCTCGGTGTAGCCACCGCCTAATGCCTGCGCGAGTGCGATCTGCTGATCGCGGCGGTTCATCTTCAGATTGGCCACGGCTTCGTCGGCGGCGAGTGCATTGGTATCGGCGTTCAGCACCGTGAGCTGATTCGTGAGGCCGGCCTGGTATTGCGTGAGTGCCAACTGGTCGGCACTGCGCGCGGCGGCCTGGGCGGCTTGCGCATCGTCGAGCTGAGCATCGGTCGAACGGATCTGGGCGAGTTGCGTAGCAACTTCCGAAAGCGCCGTGACGAGCGTCTGGTTGTAACCGGCCACTGCATTGTCGAAGTCGGCGTAACGCCCTTTCAACTGCGCCCGCAGTTCACCGCCGTCGAAGATCGGTAGATGGATCGCCGGGCCGGCGTTGGCGGTACGGCTGGCAGCGGTCAAAAAGCGGCCGAAACCGAACGCATCCAGGCCGATCGCGGCGCTCAGGTTGATGTCGGGGTAAAACTCGGCCTTGGCTTCCTTCACGTCGTGCGTGAGCGCATCGACGCGCCAGCGGGCCGCGACCAGATCCGGACGGCGGCTCACGAGATCGGCAGGAAGGTTGTCGGGCAACCGCACCTCGTCGCCGACGCCAAGCGTCGGCCGGGCGATCGACAAGCCCCGGTCCGGACCGGCGCCGAGGAGCGCGGCCAGTTGATAGCGCGTCGTGACGATGCTGCCGTCGAGCGAAGCCAACGAGGCCCGGCTGCTGGCGAGGTTTGCCTGCGCGGTCTTGCGCTCCACTTCGGTATCCAGCCCGTTGGCGATCCGGCCAGCCGTAATGCGGTCGATCTGCCCGCGCTGCGCGACTTCCTGTTGCGCAATGTCACGCAACGCGTACAGACGGGCGAACTGGTTGTAGTTACGGGCGATAGCCGAGGTGAGCGTCAGCTTGACGACCTCGGCATCCGCCTCGCTCGCCTGCAACTGCGACATGGATGCCTTGAGCGCCTCGCGATTCTTGCCCCACAGATCGAGGTCGTAGGAGGCCGAGAGCAGCCCCTCGTTTTCCGATTGCCACGAACCCGCATACGGCGGCGGGATCAGCGCGTTGCCCGAATACTGCTCACGCGTGAACGAGTAGGTGGCGCCGACTTTCGGCAGCGTGCCCGCCTTTGCCGTTTCGGTATACGCGGCGGCGGCGACAACGCGGGCACGCGCCTGCTCGAGCGTCGGACTGCCCTGCAGCGCTTCGACCAACAGCGCCTTGAGTTGCGCATCGCCGAACTGGTCGGCCCAATCGGCCGCCGGCCAGCGGCCGTGGTCCGACGGCAGGCTCTGCTGGCCCGCGAAGCTCTGGGGCTGCGCCATCTGCTTGTCGCTCGAGATGCCCGCGTAGTTCACGCACGCAGACAGCACGGCTGCGCAGATGAGCGTCACGCCGGCCTTCGCGATACGTGTACCGGCTCTCTTTTCGTTTAGCTGCGATTTCATTTTCTGACCTGTCAGATATATAGGTAAAAAAACGCCGCTCAGGCTTCGAGGAATTTGTTAAGCAGGCGGCCGAACTCTTTGAACTCTTCCTTCGTAAAGCGCTTCAGGCGTGCATTCAGCACGGTGGGCGCGATGTCAGGAACCTGGTCCGCGACTTCGAGACCCTTTTTCGTGAGCGTCAGGTTGACTACCCGGCGATCTTCGAGGTTGCGTGAACGTTCCAGCAGTCCTCTGGTTTCCAGTTTGTCGAGCATGCGGGTCATGAGACCGGTGTCGATACCCAGCAACTTCGACAACTCGAACGGCGTGGAGGCGATACCGCGTTGCATGGACAACAGGATTCCCATCTGCTGGGAGGTAATCTCCAGGTCTTTCAACGCGTTGTCCAACTCGGCCACCATGAGGTTGCGCGCCTTGTTGATGGCAAACCCAATGCTCTGCCCGTTCGTAAAGCTTTCCCTCGTGTAGTGGTCCATCAGCGACTCCTTGATCGTTGCAAAGCATATTATCTGACAGGTCAAATACTGTCAAGTTGCATTTTTGAGATTTTTTGAGGGCGAGGTGCAGCAGCGATCTGAACCTTTTCGTCTGAGGGAGGGCGCCGCTTGACCCAGGCACGCGGCAGAGTTAGGATAACAAGCTGAAGACTACGTACAAGCGGGTGCGAAAAACGTAGTGCCGCCCGGGAAACCGGGTCTCACCTGGAGTGGGAATTCTGTTGAAGAACAGATAGAGAGCCCCGCATGCGACGGCCACCGAAAGGTGGCCGTTGGTCTTTCTGCCCTCTAAAGGCGAATTCTTTTCCCAAGATAAGTGGCGCGCAATAGCGTCTCGAACGCAACCTTCCCTCCCTTCTTCTTGCGTTTCTAATGGGACAGAGCGACGCCAGGCACGCGCAAAAAAAAGCCCGCTTCAGCGGGCAACCCTCTCGGGGGAGAACTCGGAACATCGATTCAACCTTGCTGCATAGCAACCTCCCAGCCGACTAACCCTTCGTCGCACCGAACGTCAACCCGGCGACGAAATGCTTTTGCATTGCAAAGAACATCGCCACCGAAGGCAACGCTGCCAGAATGGACCCTGCCGACACCAGATTCCACGCTGTCGTCCACTGCCCCTTCAGCGCGGCCACGCCAACCGTGATCGGCGCCGCCTCATCGCCCTGCGTCAGGCACAGCGCCCAGAAGTAGTCATTCCAGACGAACGTGAATACGAGAATGGCGAGCGCCGCGAGCGCCGGACGAATCAACGGCAGGACGATCCGGAAGAACACGGTCCATTCGTTGGCCCCCTCGATCCGCGCAGCCTCGACCAGTTCGAACGGCAACTGCTTGATGAAGTTGCGCAGGAACAGCGCGCAGAAACCGGTCTGAAACGCCACATGAAACAGGATCAGCGCACCGACCGTATTGAACAACCCGAGCTTCAACGACAGATCGCGCACCGGAATCATCAACACCTGCACCGGCACGAAGTTGCCCGCCACGAAAGTGGCAAACAACGTGCTGTTGCCACGAAACCGATAAATCGCCAGCGCAAACCCCGCCATCGCGGCCAGCGCGATCGACCCGATCACCGCCGGCACGGTGATCAGCACACTGTTCCAGAAGTAATGCAGCATCGGCGAGGTGGTCAGCGCGTCACGGTAATTGGCCCACATCGCGAATTGCTTCGGCCAGCCCCAGTAGTTGCCTTCGCTCAGTTCATCGGACGAGCGAATCGAGGTAATCAAAACGGCAATCAACGGCAGCAGCCAGATCAGCAGCGCCACCGGCAGCGAAAGCTTGTACAGCCGGCGTGAGACCGGTTTCCATTTGGCGATCGGCATCGGATACATATCGGCCTCCTTATTGCTCAGCGCGCAGCATCCGCCGCAGGTGATAGACGATGTAGACCAGCATGATCGCGAACAGGACCACCGCAACCGATGCGGAATAGCCGATCCGGTAGTACTTGATAGCCTGGTCGTACATGTAATACGCCAGCACGGTGGAACTCTCGAACGGGCCGCCGCCCGTCATCACCGAAATCAGGTCGAAGCTGCGCAACGCGCCGATCACCGTGACCACGATCGCCATGAACGTAGTCGGCCGCAGTTGCGGCAGGATCACATGCCACAGCATCGACCAGCCGTGTGCGCCTTCCATGCGCGCCGCCTCGACCTGCTCTGAGTTCAACGAGGTCAGGCCCGTCAGATACAGGATCATGCAATAGGCGGTTTGCGGCCAAAGCGCCGCGAAGATGATGCCGGGCGTCGCGTAGCGCGCATCGCCGAGCACCGGCACGCCGTGCCCGAGTATCAGCGCCAGCAGGCCGAAGGTCGGATCGTAGAACCACGAGAAAATCAGCCCGACCACCACGCCCGACAGCACGAACGGTGCGAAGAACAGCGACTTGACGATGCGGATGCCGGCCACGGCCTGATTCAGATAGAGCGCGACCGCCAGCCCCATCGGCGGCGCCAGCAGGAACAGCAGCAGCCAGATCAGATTGTTCTTCAGCGCGGTGTAGAAGGTCGGCGCATGGAACAGCTCCACATAGTTCGCGAGACCCACGAAGCTGGGATCGGTCATGCCGTCCCAGTTGAAAAAGCTGATGCGGATGGTCGAGAGAATCGGCCAGACGACGTAGATCGCCACCATCACGCACGCGGGGGCGAGGAAGAGGAATGCGGCACGCTGTTGCCGGCGCGCAGTGGGCGACGGACCGCGCCGGCGCGTCGCAACACGCGGCGCGGCAGATGGCGCGACGCCGTCCGACGGGGCCGATGCGCCCGGCCCGGCATCGCCGGTTATGGATTGACGGCTGACGGAGTGAACCACGGCAAGTCTCCTGCTCAATCTCGATCGGGCGCAGGCGGCACGAGGCCGCCCGCGCTCACTTCTCAATACGCTTACTTCTTGTAGATGCGCTGCCGCGTCTGCTCGAGTTGCGCCAGCACGTCATCGAGCTTCGAAGGATCCGCGATGAACTGCTGCATGCCCTTCATCCCCTCGTCAGCCATCTCCTTGGTCATATCTCGATCGTAGAACTGCGCGATGCCGCCCTTCGTGTTGGCCAGAATCTGGAAACCGATCTTCGAAATGGGATCATCCGGTTCCGGCGACTTGCTGTTCGCCGACAACGAGCCAAGCCCGGTCGCAAGCTGCGCGCCGATCTCCGGCGTTTCGACAAAGGCGAGGAACGCGTGCGCGTCGGCCTTGTTCTTCGCCTTCGAGGGAATATGCAGCGACTCGACCGGACCGTCTTCCGCGGTCGGCACCTTCGGGTCGATGATCGGGAACTGGAAGTAGCCCATCTCCGGCTTCACATTAGCCGGGAAACCGCCCGTGATGAACGTGCCCATCAGCATCATCGCGGCCTTGCCCTGGAACAGGAACGGCTGCGCCGCGTCCAGATCGTAGGAGAGCGAATTGTCGATAAAGTAGCCGGCGTCGATCAGTTGCTTCCACGCCGTGTACACCTTCTTCACGCGCGGATCGGTGTACGGCACCTCGCCTGCCATCAGCTTCTGGTGGAACGCGTTGCCGTTCAGACGCAGGTCCAGATAGTCGAACCACCCTGCCAGCGTCCAGGCATCGCGCCCAGCAACGGCGATCGGCGTAATCCCGGCGGCCTTCAGCTTCTTGCAGGCGTCCAGAAACTCGTCCCACGTTTTCGGCTCGCCCGCGATCCCGACCTTCTGGAACAGATCCTTGCGGTAGAACATCCCCCAGGAGTAGTAGACGGTCGGCGCCGCGTACTGCTTGCCCTTATACGACGAAGCTTCCTTGGTCGAGGCATACGTATTGTTCCAGCCGTTCTTGCTCCAGTCTCCGCTCAGGTCTTCGAACAGGCCGCGCTGCGCGTAATACGCCATACGCTCGCCGTCATGCCAGTTCACGATGTCGGGCGCGACCGTCGAGAGCCAGCCCGGCAGTTGCACCTTGTAGGCTTCCTCGTCGATAAACGACACGTTGACGTCCGTGCCAGGATGCGCCTTCTTGAACTCGTCGATCACCTGCTGCCAGACCGCGCGCTGGCTGGCGCCCTTGAACGCGATGTTGATCGCGAGCGTGCCCGCCTGCGCGCTGCCGGCCATCGATGCTGCCGCGGTGGCCGCAGTCAGCGCGACGGCAACCAGAACCTTGCGAAGTTTGAATCTCATGCCTGTCTCCTTGGTTTGTACGTGGTTTTCGGTAGTGCCGGGGTGCTGCTGGGGTGCTGCCGGGGTACTGCAATGGGTGCTTCAAACCTGACTGGAGCGATAAACCGCCACGCCCTGCGGGGCGACCTGCCGCGAGCCGACCACGAACGCGCTGTCGGCTACCTCGGCGAGCGTGTGAACCTGCTCGCCGTAATTGAATACGTACGTCAGGTTGCCGCGCCGGCTGATACGCACGCCGTCGTCGAGCGCAGCGACAGCGAGACCGGCTTCGCGGGCGATAGCCGCAAAGAGCCGCGTGGTCAACGCATCGTCGAAGAGGCTCGCAAAGTAGTGAATCGCGCCGCTGCGAACATAGGCGGGATGGCCGTCGGCAAAGCGTGCGCGAACTTCCAGCGCCGCGTGCTGCGCCGCATCCAGCTCGACGAAATCGCGCCAATGCCGCCCTACGCCGTCCTCGACACCGGCACTCCCGGCAATCCGCACAGGTTCGGTCACGTTGGGGCGCAGCGACTCGACACGCCATACCCGTACCGGCATCGCCGCGGCGAGCGTCCCAAGCGGCAACGCAGCGGGAATCTGCAAATCCTCGGTCTTCGAACCGGTACGCGGCCCGAGCACCACCTGCGCGCCCGAGCGCGCCAGCCGCTCGGCAAACTCCGCGGGCACGACCGGCAGCGGCGGCACCACGATCATCTGGTAGCCATCGAGCGGCGCGCCCACCGGCACGACGTCGACATCCAGGCCGAGCCCGCGTAGCGCCGAGTAATACTCGAATGCAAAGCGCGGATAGTGGAAGTCCGCCCCCTGCGGATGAATCTCGAACAGCCACTTCGCCTCGTAGTCGTAGACGAGCGCGACCTTCGAGCGGATCGTCGCGTTTGCGTCGGCCCGCGCCACCAGCACGTCGCGGATTTCCCCGGCCACCTGGGACGCTTCGCTGCCGCCGACATCGAGCCGATTGTCGGGCGTGTTCAAACCGGCGTGCATCTGCTCCTGGGCAAACGGCGCCTGGCGCCAGCGGAAATACGACACGCAGCCCGCGCCATGCGCGAATGCCTCCCAGCTCCACAGGCGCACCATGCCGGGCAGCGGCGCCGGATTCCATTGCGCCCAGTTGACCGGCCCCGGTTGCTGCTCCATCACCCAGAACGGCAGCTTCGACATGCCGCGGTAAACATCGTGATTGAACGAAGCGAAATCCGGATGACCGGTGCGCAGCCACTTCGCCTTGATCTCGGGCGCAAACCACTGCTCTTCGAGCGCGCCGAGCGGATAGCTGTCCCATGCCGCCACGTCGAGATCGGCGGCAACCTTGTAGTGGTCGAATTCGGTAAACAACTGCATGAAGTTATGCGCCACCGGCCGGCCCGGCGAATGCGCGCGGATGATCCCGGCCTGCATGCGGTTGTAGCGCGCCACTTCGTCCGAGGCGAAGCGCCGATAGTCGAGCCGGTGCGACGGATGCGCCTCGGTGACGGTCGCCACCGGTGCGTCGACCTCGTCGAAGCTGCGGTATTCCATGCTCCAGAACACGGTGCCCCACGCGCGGTTCAACGCGTCGATAGTCTGGTAGCGCGCCTTCAGCCACTCGCGAAAACGCACCACCGCCGCCCGCGAATAACTGACCACAGTGTGGTGGCAGCCGAACTCGTTATCGGTCTGCCAGTAAGCAACGGCAGGATGCTTGCCGTAGCGCTCGGCGAGCGCGGTGCAAATCCGTTCGGAGGCGGCGAAGTACGACGGCGACGAAAAGTCGTAATGACGGCGCGAGCCAAAGGCTCGTGGGCGGCCATCGGCGCCGACCGGCAGAATGTCCGGATAACGGTCGATCAGCCACTTCGGCGGCGTCGCGGTCGGCGTGCACATCACCACTTGCAGGCCGGCCGCGCCGAGCACCTCGACCGCGCGGTCGAGCCAGCCCCAGTCATATTCACCGGGCGACGGCTCCATCCGGCTCCAGGCAAACTCAGCAATCCGCACCTGCTCGATGCCGAGCGCTTTCATGCGGCGGGCATCGTCTTCCCACATCGATTCCGGCCAGTGTTCCGGGTAATAGCAGACTCCGAGGCGCATCCCTTGTCCTTTATGCGTAGTGTTCGACGGATTCGAGCGACGCAACCGCCCGGCCGTCTTCGGTAAACAGGTGGCAGACGGCGGCCGGCGTGAAGAAGGCGGCGCGCTCGCCCTGCTGCAGACGCGTGTCGCCGGGCGCCTTGGCAATCAGCACCGCGCCGTCGGCTTCTTCGAGATGAACGTAGCTGTGCTCGCCGAGCTGCTCGACGAGCGATACGGTGCGTGTCAGCACCGAGGTGTCGTTAGCAGTGGGGCCGGCCACCGCGCCGCCGGCTTGCTGACCCGCACCACCGGCCGCCGCCACGGCCGCCCCGCCCGCAGCCAATTCCAGATGTTCAGGCCGCACCCCGAAGGTCACAGCCTGCCCCACGCCCAGCGTCGCGCCGTCCACGCTCACGCGCACGCCTTCGCCGCTGCCGTCGAGCTTGACGCTTACGCCGCGTGCATCGATCGCAGCAACCTTGCCGGGCAGAAAATTCATCCGCGGCGAGCCGATGAAGCCCGCCACGAAGCGGCTCTTCGGCCGGTGATACAACTCGAGCGGCGCGCCGATCTGGGCGATGCTGCCGAAGCGCTCGGTGTCCTTGCCAGCGTGCAGCAGCACGATCTTGTCCGCGAGCGTCATGGCTTCGATCTGGTCGTGCGTCACGTAGACGACGCTCGCCCTGGCAAACTGCTTGTGCAAGCGCGCGATCTCGACCCGGGTCTGGCCGCGCAAGGTGGCGTCGAGATTGGAGAGCGGCTCGTCGAACAGAAACACGCCCGGTTCGCGCACGATCGCGCGGCCAATCGCCACGCGCTGGCGCTGGCCGCCCGACAAGGCCTTGGGCCGCCGCTCCAGCAGCGCTTCGAGCTGCAGGATGCGCGCTGCTTCCCGCACCTTGCGGTCGACTTCGTCTTTGGGGGTTTTAGCGAGCTTCAGGCCGAAGGCCATGTTCTCGAACACGGTCATGTGCGGGAACAGCGCGTAGCTCTGGAACACCATCGCGACGCCACGCTGGGCCGAAGGCACGTCGTTGACGAGCCGCCCGCCGATCGACAGATCGCCGTCGCTGACGTCTTCGAGGCCGGCAATCATGCGCAACAAGGTGGATTTACCGCAGCCGGACGGCCCGAGAAACACGCAGAACTCGTTCTCGCCGATCTCCAGATCGACGTTGCGAATTACTGGTGCGCCGTCGCCGTACGATTTCTGCACGCCTCTTAACGAAATGCTCGCCATCGCTTCGTCTCCGTGATTTAATCGGCCCGAAGTCGGAGATTAAGCGCTTAATCTGCAGGGCCGAAAAAAATGACCGCGTGCGATCAACAGCCTGCAGCGTCTCCGATATCGTGCTGTCTATGCGGCAAATGGTGCCGCGCCTTGAGACGGGACGCAAATTTTGAGAAACCATCCCAAATAGTGATTGCACCATGCCAACCCTGAGTGAAGTCGCACGCCGTGCCGGTTGCACGCCGGCCACCGTGTCGAACGTGCTGCGCAATCGCGGCCGGGTCGGCGCCCTGACCCGGCAGCGCGTGCTCGAGGCGGTCGAAGCACTCGGCTATCAGCCGCATCTGGCCGCGCGAGCCCTCGCCGAGGGCCGCGCGCCGACCATCGCGCTGATGGTTTCGAGCATCGCCAACCCGTTCTATCCCGAGTTCGCGCTGGCGGTCGAGCGTGCTGCGCGCAGCAGCGGCCACTTCCTGATCATCTGCAATACGAACGAAGATCCGCTGACAGGCCGCGCGTATCTGGAACAGATCGCCGGGACGCTCTCGGAAGGTGTGCTGGTGATGAATGCGAATCTCGACCTCGCCGATCTGCACAAGACCGAGGCGCGCGGCGCGCCGGTCGTGCTGTGCATGTGGGAACGGCCGCACGAACCGCCGGGCCTGCCCAGCGTGGCGGTCGATTTCCGGCTCGCCGGCGAACTGGCCGGGCAGCATCTGCTCGAACTGGGACACCGGCGGATCGGCGCCATCGTCGGCAGCAAGGCGGCCGGAATCCATGCGGCGCGTTATGAAGGCTTTCTCGACGCGCTACGCGCCGCCGGTCTCGAGGTCGCGAATCAGCCGGTGCGCTACGCGCCGGACACCACCCAGGACGGCTACCGCGCGGCACGCGAATTGCTGCAGGCCCATCCGCAGTTGACGGCGATTCTCGCAACCAACGACCTGCCCGCGCTCGGCGCGTTGCACGCGGCGGCCGATCTGGGCTTGCAGGTGCCGCGGGACCTCTCGGTAGTCGGCATTACCGACATTCAGTTGGCCCAGGAGTCGCGCCCTGCCTTGACGACGGTCGCCGTGCCGACCGTCGAAGCGGCGGAGCTGGCGGTGTCCTTGCTGCGCGAACTGATCGAAGCGTCGCCGCGCGGCATCCGGGCGGCGGCGCGAGCGCCGCGGATGTGCGTGGCGTCGGCGCCGAAACTGGTGGTGCGCGCCTCGACGGCTGCGCCCCGCGCCGACCACGCGTAAGCGCCTATTCGCTCGCCGGCCAGGGCAGATGCGGCGAGGACCAGTCCAGTTCGGTGCCCACCACCGAGCGCATTTCCGGCGACTGGATCGCCACGGTCACCGCGATGCACGGCCGCCCGCTCGCGAGCGACAGGTAAGGACTACTGGCAACCGGCACCCCCGGCAGCAGCACCGCGTTCCTGAAGTAGGGCCGGTGATCCCAGCGGGCATCGCGCGGATCGGCTACCGGCTCAAGCGAATCGCCCAGATTCGCGCTCGCCACGCCCGTGACCTCGGGGCCGATCTGCCGGCCCCGCTCATCGAGGATGAAACAACTGATGCAAAGCTCCTGTTGTGCCAGATCGGCAAATGCGTCGTCCATGCCTATCCCGCTCAGCAACGCATCGGCGGCGTTGCGCAAGGCGAAGCGGTACGGCTCCACTTCGCTTTCGAACAGCGCATGCAGATGCGCGCGGCCTTGCGCGATCACGTCGAACGAGCGGTCGATCAGGCTGTTGGCCGACTCCGGCGGGGCGATCCTGGCGGCCGGCCGCCCCAGCAGGTAGCCCTGGGCGAAATCGACGTTCGACTCGACCGCCAGACTCAGCTCCTCGGTCGTCTCGACGCCTTCGACTACCACCAGCATGCCCGCCTGATGCAGCAACGACACCAGTTTGGGCAGGATCGACTGCTGCGTGCCCGGAATCGTCGCGCGGATCAGTTCGCCGTCGAGCTTGACGAAGTCCGGGCGGATACGGAACAGCCGGTCCAGATTCGACTGGCCGGCGCCGAAGTCGTCCACTGCGATCAGGAAACCGTGCTCGCGATAGCGGGCCGCCGCGCGAGACATATCGTCGACGCTGCCGCCGTGCGACTCGAGAATCTCGAGAACGATCTTGTCCGGCTCGAGCCCGGCCGAGCGCGCGATGCCGGCAAGCTGATCGGCATAGCCCTGAGCCACGAACGTAGCCGGCAGGATATTGAGGAAGAGCCAGGCCTCACAGGGAATCAGCCGTTGCGCATTGGCGAGGTGGACGGCGTGACTGGCGCGATCGAGCGCGCCCTCGTCGGAGAGCGGCCGCGGCGCGAACAGGACGGCCGGCGGCACCAGCGAGCCGTCGGACTGTTCGCCGCGCAGGAGCGCCTCGAAGCCGACCTGTTTCTGATGCGACAGGCTATAGAGCGGCTGGAAATGCGAGGTCAGATAGTAGTCCTCCCAGCGCGGCCGCGCCTCTGCCGACGGGTCGTTCGGGTCGCCGGGATAGAGCAGTTGCATGGGATCGAACGGGACCGCCCGTTCCACGCAAACGCGGTTGCGGCCGGACTGCTTGGCGCGCAGCAGAGCTTCGTCGGCGCGGTCGAGCAGCGCCATGATGCTTTCGCCGGGGCGATGTTCGGCCACGCCGAAGCTCGCCGTCACGTAACCGTCCGGCCGCGCGATGCGGGAGATGGCGCCGCGCAAGCGCTCGGCCAGCTCGAGCGCGGAAGCGAGCCCCTCGCGCCGCAACACGGCGAACTCCTCGCCGCCGATACGGCTCACGCTGTCTTGCGCGACCGTCTGATCCATCAGCACCTGTGCGACTTCGTAGAGCGTCTGGTCGCCGACCGCATGGCCGAACTGATCGTTCAAGGACTTGAAATAGTCGATGTCGAGGAAGATCGCGCAAGCCTTGGCCTCCTTGTCGAGGCCGCCTAGCCGCCGCTCGGCCTGCTCCATGAAGGCGCGGCGGTTTTGCAGGCCGGTCAGCGGATCGGTCGCGGCCAGTTGCGCGAGGCGGTTCTCGAGCAGGAAATGATCGCGCCGGAACCAGTAGAAGCTGAGGTGGAACACCGTCGCCGTCGGCGCGCCGATCGCCACCCACAGCCATGCCACCACGTTGAGGTCGTGCGCCTGCGGCTGCCGGAACAGCAACGGCAGACCGGCGGCATAGAACACCGCCGTGCCGGCGAGAAAGTGCGCCGGCGTAAGCCAAAGCGGCGCCGAGCAGATCGGGATCACCGCGAGCGCGGGCAGCGCCCACAGCAAAGGCTGTTCGAGACCGGCGCTGTTCAGGGCAATGACGATCACCAGCACCAGCGTGTAAGCGACGCCGAACGCGCCGAACCACCAGGTCGTGCGCGCCTTGCGCACGCCTGCCACCAGCAAGGCCAGGCAGACGATGCAGGCGAGCCGGTAAGGCAGCGAAACGGCTGGGCCTGCTACGAGGCCCCGTGCCAACACGAACAGGAGCGAAGCGACGACCGTGAAGCCCATGGTGACGGTCGAAAGCGGGCGTTGCTGATCCAACGAACGACGATGAAAGCGGTGACGCAAATGGGCATCGGTCATGTGTTGCGTTGAGGTGGAAAGCATATTGATAGATATCAGGCCAGTCCCGTCACTCTGCCGATGTATAACGGCAACTGTCTGACAAATATTAATGCCCACGACACAAACAAACTTTATGGCGCTGTACCCTTGCGCCGGGATGCCCAGGCGTGATCCGTGCAGTGATTGGCCTCGCTACTTACAGCAACCTCGATTGCGCATGCTTGCGCGCAATCAAAAGCAAGGCCGCTCCCTGCCCGCTGATGCAACTGCACAACACTCGCACAGGGCATGGCGCCGCCTGGGAGCCGATGCGTTTTGACGTCATCGCCCCGCTTCTTCCTTTTGTGCGGCGGTTTAGATCGGGGATCGGCAAAAATTTCAGGCCCGCTCAACATCTGTTGCTTCGCAGTGTGCGCAAAGCCATATACCGCCTAGCAGAACGATGGTAGCGGAATGTTAATTCATTCAGTAGACTGCGGATAATCAGGCGCCGGTCACCTTTAATCGAGCATCACCAGTAAAAGTAACGGCTTGGCGCGTGCAATGCGCGCCTTACCTGCAACACATTTCAGATGTCCGGCTCCAGACATTCGTCTTACGACGGCTTGACGGCAAACGGTCATCCTTTTCGGACAACATGGTTCCTATTCTCGACTATCTGCTGCAACGCCAGATTTCCCCTCAATGGCGAGGCTTGCTCACCGCTCTGGCAGAGGAGTTCGAAGCGCAGATCGGGCAAGATGAACTGCGTCAGTTGATGTACCGCGTCGGTTGCCGGTTTGCTGCCGCCTCCCCCTTACCGCCGTGCGGCTCGACCGCCGATCTCGCCGACGCGTTGAACGCGCGCTGGCAGGAAGCGGAGTGGGGCTACGTCCAGTTATCGGACGAGCCGGAGTATCTGAGCATCGCCCATTCGTGCGCGCCGCTGCTGGCATTCGGCGCCACGGCGCTCAACTGGACGCCCGCGTTCCTCGAAGGCGTGTACCAGACATGGCTCAGCGCATTGGGAGCCGAGGGTCTGTCGGTCGCTCAGGCAAGCGAGTTCGATGAGCATGCAACCATCGAATTCCGCCTCGGCCACCACCCCGCGTGAGCCCTGCTGCCCGGGGGATTTTTTACCGGCTGTTACGGCGGGTAGAAAGCGGGCAACGCGAGACCAGACAGACTTGAACAAGACGGCGGCAACATGAGTCATTCCAGCGACATCGAAACACTCTTCGGGCATTTTGGCGGCAATCCAGGCGACTACCAGGAAATTGGCCGCGAGAACGAAGCGAGCTCGGCGCGCACGCGCTGGCCGCTGCTCGTCACACTGGATCTGAAGCAACCGTCCATTCCGGCCATCGTGCAACGGCGCGACTCTGCAGAGAAGCAGGCCGGCGCAACCGAGCCGCAATCGCAAGGGGAAGTGCAAGCGGGGCAAGACAGCACGCCGGCGGCGGGTTCTGCTCGTCCGGGGCAAACCGGCAGCGCGCGGCTGCGCAGCAAGGCGCCGCTCTTCACACGCGCGCATCGGCGCACCATTCCGCCGGTCGGCAATGCCGTCAAACCCGCGGCGCCACGCGGCGCAGAACGCTTTTCCGCCATTCCGCCTGTCAGTGAAGCGGTGTCTGCCACGCATGAGGCCGGGACGGGCGCTGTGCCGGTAACGGCTGTGGCGCCGGTAGTGGCAGTGCCAGTGGCGGCAGCGCCGGTGGCGGCGGCACCGGTAGTACCGACGCCGGTGGTTGCAGCGCCCGCGGTAACGCCGCCGGTCGCGCCCGCTGCCGTGACGCCGTGGCCGTCCGCCGGCGTTGCGCCTGTTATCGCCCGCCCAACGGCCAGCGCACCCACATTCCGCACGCCTGCGATGCCGTCGTTTGCGGCAAGGCTCGCGGTGCCCGCTAGCACGCGCCCGCAGCCAGCACCGCCGGTGGCGTCAGTTGCGCCCACCAGGCCCGTAGTACCCGCGGCCGTAGCACGTGCCGCGGCGCCCACCGCGCACCCGCCGTCGATTCTCGGCAAGCTGTTCACACCGGCCGCGCCCCAAGCCACGCCATCTGTCGCGGCCCCCACCGCCGCTGAAGCCGCACCGGCGCCGCTCAGCTCGGTATTCGCCCGTTTGCGCGGCAACGCCTCCGCGCCGGCAGCGCCCGCGCCCCATTCGTGGCTGGCCAACGGCCCGCGTCGCTCATGAAAGTCATTGCGGTCGTGTCCGCAAAAGGTGGAGTCGGCAAGACCACCCTCGCCGCCAACCTTGCTTCCGTGCTCGCCGCCGGCGGCCGGCGCGTCATCGCGCTGGACCTCGATCCGCAAAACGCGCTGCGCCTGCATTTCGGCGTGCCGCTCGACAGCATCGACGGTCTGTCGCGCGCCACCCTGAGCGGCGATGCGTGGCAAAGCGTCATGTTCGACGGCGTCGACGGCGTGACCGTGCTGCCGTACGGCGCCGTGATCGAAGACGACCGGCGCCGCTTCGAGGCGTACATCGATCACGATCCGCTGTGGCTAGCGCAATCGCTCGCCACGCTGCGGCTCGACGCATCCGACATCGTGATCATCGACACGCCGCCAGGCTCCTCGGTCTATACCCGCACCGCCTTGTGCGCGGCGACCTTCGCGCTGAACGTGGTGCTCGCCGACGCCGCCTCCTACGCGGCGATTCCGCAAATGGAGCGGATGATCGAGGCTTACGCCGCGCCGCGCCCCGACTTCGGCGGTGAGGGCTACCTCGTCAACCAGGTCGACCAGTCGCGCCAGTTGAGCAAAGATGTCCTCAAGGTGCTGCGCCATCTGCTGGGCGACAGGTTGTTCCCTGGGGTCATTCACCAGGATGAAGGGGTCAGCGAGTCGCTCGCCTGCGACACCACGCTGATCCACTACGATCCGCTCAGCCAGGCCGCCGCCGATTTCCGGTCATGCGGCCAGTGGCTGATGTCGCGGGTCGACGCGATCGCCGTTTCGCCGGGGAGTGTCGCATGAGCACGCCGCAACCGCTGGGTGTAGAAACCGCCGCGCCACCCTCGCGGCTCGAGCGCATCGTCGACGCGCGGCTGTGGAGCAGCACGCCGGTCGTGGTCTGCCTGACGCTGTTTGCAATCGTGATCCTGTATTTCGTCTTCACGGTGCCGCTGGCGTTCTACGAGCAACTGACGTTCGCCACCTGCTGCTTTATCTGTGCGTTGCTGTTCCGGCGCCTGCATGGCCGCTATGCGACGCTCGTGATGATCATGCTGTCGGTGATCGCGTCGGGCCGCTATATGTACTGGCGGCTGACCTCCACCACGTACTGGGAACACCCGCTCGACGCCGTCTGGGGCATGCTGCTGGTGTCGGCCGAGGTCTATTCGACCGTCGTGATGATGCTCGGCTACTTCCAGACCGCCTGGCCGCTCAAGCGCGAGCCGATGCCGTTGCCGGCCGATCGCAGCGCATGGCCCACCGTCGACGTGTTCATTCCCACGTATAACGAGCCGCTGTCGGTCGTCAAACCGACCATCTACGCGGCGCTGGCGCTCGACTACCCGGCCGACAAGCTGTCCATCCACGTGCTCGACGACGGCCGCCGCCAGGAGTTCAAGGCGTTCTGCGAGGAAGTCGGGGTGCACTGGACGATCCGCACCCACAACCGCCACGCCAAGGCCGGCAACATCAACGAAGCGCTGAAGATCACCAGCGGCGAATACCTGGCGATCTTCGACTGCGATCACATCCCCACCCGCTCGTTCCTGCAGATCGGCCTTGGCTGGTTCCTGCGCGACAAGCTGCTGTCGATGCTGCAGACGCCGCACCATTTCTTCTCGGCCGACCCGTTCGAGCGCAACCTCGGCACCTTCCGCAAGGTGCCGAACGAGGGCGAGCTGTTCTACGGCCTGGTGCAGGACGGCAACGACCTGTGGAACGCGACCTTCTTCTGCGGCTCGTGCGCGCTGCTGCGCCGCTCGATGGTCGAGGAGATCGGCGGCATCGCGGTGGAGACCGTCACCGAGGATGCCCACACCGCGCTGAAGCTGCACCGCCTCGGCTATACCACCGCGTACCTCGCCATCGCGCAGGCGGCGGGACTGGCCACCGAAAGCCTGTCGGGCCACATCGGCCAGCGGATCCGCTGGGCGCGCGGCATGACGCAGATCTTCCGGATCGACAATCCGTTGACCGGCCGCGGCCTCAAGCTCGGCCAGCGGTTGTGCTACCTGAACGCGATGATGCACTTCTTCTACGGCGTGCCGCGCCTCGTGTTCCTGACCGCGCCGCTGTCGTTCCTGTTCTTCGGCGCGCACGTGATCGAGGCGGCCGCCAGCACCATCGCCATCTACGCGCTGCCGCACATGATGCATGCGAGTATCACCAACTCGCGCATGCAGCGCCTGTTCCGCCACTCGTTCTGGGCGGAGGTGTATGAATCGGTGCTGGCGTCGTACATCACCGCACCGACGCTGCTCGCGCTGATCAATCCGAAGCTCGGCAAATTCAACGTCACGGCCAAGGGCGGCCAGATCGAAAAGAACTACTTCGACTGGGCCATCTCGCGTCCCTATCTGTTCCTGCTGCTGCTGAACCTGGTCGGCTTCCTCACCGGGCTCGTGCACATCTACCTCAAGTGGGACGTGCACAGCGAAGTGCAGACCACGGTGCTGAATCTGGCGTGGACCTGCTACAACATGCTGATCCTCGGCGCGAGCGTGGCCGCGGCGAGCGAGCGCCGGCAGATTCGCGCCGTGCATCGCGTGGCGATGAAAATGCCGGTGATGCTGAAATTTTCGACTGGCCGCACGCTGGCCTGCCAGACCATCGACTACTCGGAAGGCGGTGTCGGCGTGGAATTGCCGAACGGCATCCAGGTGCCGATGCACGAACGCGTCACCGTATCGCTGTTCCGCGGCGACGAAGAATACGCGTTCCCGGCCACCGTCGGCTTCGCGGAACCGGGCCGGGTCGGCTTGCGCTTCGATGCGCTGTCGCGCGAGCAGGAGTACGAGTTCGTCAAGTCCACGTTCGCCCGCGCCGACGCCTGGATGGGCTGGGCCGAAGGCCGTCCGACCGACACGCCGTTGCGCGGACTCTCGCACGTCCTGCTGGTCGGCGTGCGCGGCATCGCCGGCCTGTTCGAACACCTCTACGAAGACCTGCGCGGCTCGATGCGTAGCCGCCCAATCGACGTCAAAAAGCTGAAAACGAAAAAAGACTGACTTATGGGCCAAGGGATTGCGCAGACACACTCACAACACTTGCAAGGCGAGCGCGGCATGACGGAGGGAACGACGCGTTTGCGTTCGCGCCGCCTCGTTCGCGCACTCGCCTGCTGGCTGGCTCTTCAGACCGCGTTCGCGGGGCCGCTGGCGTCGGCCGCCGGACTCGCCGCGAGTTCGCCGCACGCGGTAGCGGCGCCGGGCACGCCGGTCGCAACCGGTGTCGGCAATGTGCCCGCTCCTAGCCAGGCCGTGCCGTTCGATGCCAACGCCATCGTCCAGCCGGCGCTGGCGACGCCGACTCCGGCGCTCGCGGCGTCCTCGGTCAAAGCACTCGGCATCAGGACGCCGACCACCGCCGAACCCGGCACGCTGGTGCCGGGCGGGCGCCGCCAGACACTGACCTTCGCCGACTACGGCGCACGCGATCCGCTGCAGTTGCGCGGCGTCGACGGCCAGAACGGCATCGCCTTCTCGGTACGCAACGACGAAGTGGTCACCGGGGCGATCCTGCATCTGGTCTACAGTTATTCGCCGGCCCTGCTGCCGTCGATCTCGCAGTTGAAGGTGCTGGTGAACGGCGAAGTGGCGGCGACGCTGCCGGTGCCGCACGAGCAGGCCGGCATGCTGGTGGCGCGCGATGTCTCGATCGATCCGCGCTTCATCACCGAGTTCAACCACCTCAACGTGCAGTTGATCGGCCACTACACGCAGCAGTGCGAAGACCCGGCGAATTCGTCGCTATGGGCTACCGTCAGCAATGCAAGCTCACTCGACCTGACCTACGCGTCGCTCACCAGCAAGCCTGAGCTGGCGGCGCTGCCGCAGCCGTTCTTCGATCGCCGCGACGTGCGGCGCCTCGAACTGCCGTTCGTGTTCCCGGCCAAGCCGGGCTCCGAGACGCTGGAAGCCGCCGGCATCGTCGCCTCGTGGTTCGGTGCGCTGGCCGGCTATCGCGGCGCGCTGTTCCCGGCCCAGGTCGACGAGGCGCCGCTGTCGGGCAATGCGGTGGTGTTCGCCACCGCGGACCAGCGTCCCGCCGGCGTGACGATCCCGGCCATCTCCGGGCCGACCATTGCGGTGGTGGACCGCGAAGCGCCGGCGCGCGGCAAGCTGCTGCTGGTGCTCGGGCGCAACGAAGCCGAACTGAAGACCGCCGCCAAGGCGCTCGGCGTCGGCCAGAGCGTGCTGTCCGGTGAAAGCGCGACGATCACGCAACTCAACGAGCTCGCCCCGCGCCTCCCGTACGATGCGCCCAACTGGCTGCCCACCAACCGCCCGGTGCGGTTCGGTGAACTCGCCGACGCGCGCGACCTGAGCGTGTCCGGCTACGACGCCGACGCGGTGCGCGTGAATCTGCGCGTGCCGCCCGACCTGTTCATGTGGCACACCAAGGGCGCGCCGATCGACCTGCGCTACCGCTACACGGTGCGTCCGGCGCCGGACCGCTCGTCGCTGAACATCAGCATCAACGACGGCTTCGTGCAGGCCCTGCCGATTCCGGCGCGGGCCGCCTCGGTATTCGATCTCGGCCATTACTTCAACAACATCCTGCCGGACCACAGCGCCGACACGCGGCGCACCGTCTACATTCCGCCGCTGCTGCTGACGCCGCGTGCCCAGTTGCGGCTGCACTTCTACTACGACATCCCGAACACCGGCGAATGCCACGGCCGCCTGCTCGATAACGTGGTCGGCTCGATCGATCCGAATTCGAGCATCGACCTGTCGTCGTTCCCGCATTACATGGCCTTGCCCGATCTGGCGGCGTTCGCCAATAGCGGCTTTCCGTTCACGCGCATGGCCGACCTCTCCGAAACCGTCGTGATCCTGCCGAACGACGCGGATTCGAGCGACTACAGCCTGTACCTGCTGGAGATGGGCCGCATGGGCGCCTCGACCGGCTACCCCGCCACCGGCGTAACGGTGACGAGCGCCGACCAGGTCGATCAGTTCGCCGGCAAGGACCTGCTGATTTTCGGCGCCCCCGGCCGCCAGCCGCTCCTGCAGCGCTGGGCCAAAGCGATGCCGTTTTCGAGCGACGGCGACTCGCGCACCTTCGAGCTGTCCGATATCGTCTTCAAGCTGGAAGACTGGTGGCACGGCGAGCGCGGCGTCGAACGCGCACCGGCGCGGGCCGACCTGTCGCTCGTCAGCTCGAACGGCGCGGCGCTCCTGACCGGCTTCGAATCGCCGTTGCAGAAGGGGCGCAGTGCGGTCGCGTTCGTCAGCGCGGCCGGCCAGTCGGATGCCGACCTGAGCTCCGCCCTGCTCGATGCCGACGTGCTGCCGCAAATTCAAGGCGCAATGGCGGTCATCCATGGCCGCAGCGTCACCATCACCTCGAACGGCGTGGCGTACTACATCGGCCACCTGTCGCCGCAGGAATACCTGCGCTGGGCGCTGTCGTCGCATCCACTCCTGCTGCTGCTCGCCGGCATCCTCGCTGCGCTGATCATCGCAGCGCTGTTTTACCGTGCGTTGCGCTCGATCGCGGCGCGCCGCCTGAAGGATTGATATGCCGGTCAAACTCAACACGGCACCTCTCGCGCTCGCAGTCGGTCTGGTTGCGTCGCTCACCTCGTCGATCCCGGCTCCGGCCGCTGCCGCCACGGCCGCGCCATGCGACTGGCCGGCCTACCGCAGCTTCGTCGAACGCTTCGTGCAGGCCGACGGGCGCGTGATCGACTATTCGACGCCCACCCAGCAGACCACCTCCGAAGGCCAGTCCTACGGCATGTTCTTCGCGCTGGTCGCGAACGACCGTGCCACCTTCGACCGGCTCCTCGGCTGGACCCGCACCAACCTCGCCGGCAACCAGTTCGATGCGCAGGACCTGCGCCTGCCCTCGTGGCAATGGGGCAAACGGCCGGATGGCTCGTACGGCGTGCTCGATCCGAATTCCGCTTCGGACTCCGATCTGTGGATCGCCTACGACCTGCTGCAAGCGGGCCGGCTGTGGCATGACCCCGGCTATACGAAACTGGGCGTTGCGCTTGCCGCGCAGATCGCGAGCAAGGAAGTCACGAACCTGGCCGGCCTCGGCCCGATGCTGTTGCCTGGCCCGCAAGGCTTCCAGAGCGGCGGCGTGACGCGCGTCAATCCCAGCTACTTCCCGCTGCCGGTGCTGCGCGCGCTGGCCAAGGCGCAGCCGGGCGGCCCGTGGAGCAAGCTGGCCGAGAACGCCTTGCAGCTCATCAAGACCACCGCGCCGCAGGGCTTCGCGCCCGACTGGGCCGCGTGGCGGGCCGGCCAGTTCGTGGTCGATCCGAAGAGCGGCGACACCGGCAGCTACGACGCGATCCGCGTCTATCTGTGGGCCGGCATGACGGCGAGCGCCGATCCGCTCGCCAGGCTCTGGCTCGCGGCGCTCGGCGGCATGCGCGCCCAGGTCGCCCAGGCCGGGTTTCCGCCCGAGAAGGTCGCGGTCACCACCGGCGCGGCGAGCGGCGAAGGCCCGCTCAGCTACTGGGGAGCCCTTGCGCCCTACTTCAGGGCGCTCGGCGACGAGCGCGGACTCGCGCTCGCGCGCACCCATCTGGCGGCGCTCGACAACCCCGTTGCAGGTCACGAACCTGTCTATTACGATCGTGTGCTGGGCTTGTTCGGCACCGGATTCATCGACGGCCGCTATCGCTTCGACGATGCCGGCTCGCTCGTGCCGAGTTGGAGAAACGCATGCGATTGAGCGCCCTCGCGCTGGCGCTGAGCCTCTTTAGCGTCGCTGCGGCGACGCTGCCCACCGCTGCCTTTGCCGAGACCTCGGGCGATCCGCTCAATGTGCTGATCGACCAGGGCAAGTACTGGCAGGCGCACCATCGCGGCGACCTCGCCGAGCAGGCCTGGCAGAAAGTGTTGCGCATCGATCCGAAGCAACCCGATGCGCTGTTCGGCATGGGCATGGTGCTCGCCGACCGCAAGGACGGCAGCGGCGCGCAACAGTATCTGGCGCGCCTGCGCGAAGTGGCGCCGAATTATCCGAGCATCGACGAACTGGGCCGGCGCCTCGGCGAAAGCAGCCTGCGCGACCAGACCGTCAACGATGCACGGCGCTTGCAGCAAAGCGGCCAGGCCGCCAGCGCCGTGCAGGAATATCAGCGCGCGTTGCAAGGCAAACCTGCTACCCCGGAACTGCAGCTCGAGTACTACCAGGCGCTCGCCGCGACTCCGCAAGGCTGGGACCAGGCACGCCGCGGCCTGCAGCAGCTCGCGCAGCAGAATCCGGACGACCCGCGCTATGCGCTCGCCTACGCCCAGCACCTGACCTACCGCGACGTTACGCGCCGCGAAGGCATCGCCCAGCTCGAAAAGCTTTCCGGCGACAACGCGGAGGGCGCCGCGGCACGCAAGAGCTGGCGCCAGGCGCTGTTGTGGCTCGACGCCCGCGCCTCCGACGCGCCGCTCTATCAGAGCTACCTGCAGCTCGCGCCCGACGACTCCGCCGTCAAGGCGCGCTACGACTCGATGGTGCAGCAGGACGCGACCGCGCGCGAACGGGCGCAGCAAAACGCCGCCACCGATGCGCGCGGTCGCACCATCGCCGACGGCTTTGCGGCGCTCGACCGCGGCGACATCGCCACCGCCCGCGGCAAATTCTCGTCGGTGCTGGCGAGTAGTCCGAACGACAGCGACGCGCTCGGCGGCATGGGCATCGCGGCGCTCAAGCAGGAGCATTTCTCCGAAGCGCGCGACTACCTGGAACGGGCCTCGCGCAGCGGCAATCCCGCGCGCTGGAAAGACGCGCTGCTGAGCGCGACCTACTGGACCTATACCAGCGACGCCATCGGCGCGCGCAGCAACGGCGAATTCGCCAAGGCCAAGTCGCTGTTCGAGCGCGCGATCGCGCTCAATCCGTCCGACGTCACGGCCCAGGTCCTGCTCGGCGAGATGCTGCTGAACAACGGCGACCCGGCCGGCGCCGAACAGGCGTACCGGATGGCGCTGCGCCGCCAGGCCGACAATCCCGATGCGATCCGCGGCCTCGTCGGCGCGCTGGCCGCGCAAGGCCGCGGCGACGAAGCGCTGCAGTTCGCCAACCAGCTCAACACCGAACAGCAGACCAAAGCGGGCGGCATCGACCGCCTGCGCGGCGCGGCGCAGGCCGCCCAGGCGCGCGCCGCCGAAGCGCGCGGCGATCTCGGCGCGGCACGCAGCCTGTTCGAAGATGCCCTGCTCAGCAATCCCGACGATCCTTGGCTGCGTCTCGACCTTGCCCGCATCTATGTGCGCCAGGGCGCGGTCGGCAACGCACGCAGCATGATGGACGGGCTGCTGGCAAGCCACCCCGACATGACCGACGCGCTCTATGCGAGTGCGCTGCTGTCGGCGGAAACCCAGGACTGGTCGACGGGCCTCGCGCAACTAGACCGCATTCCCGTGGCTCAGCGCACCGATGCGATGACCACCTTGCAGCACCGCCTGTGGGTCCATCAGCAGGCGAGCCTCGCCATCCAGATGGCGAAAAGCGGGCAAACCCAGCAGGCCTTCGCGACGCTCGCCGCCGCAGAGCCGGTGGCCGCCGGCAACCCGGAACTGATCGGCGTGGTGGCGTCGGCCTATCAGCAGGCCGGCGACGCCAGCCGCGCGCTGTGGCTCGTGCGCAGCGCCATGAACGCCGCGCCCGGCAATACGGATCTGCTGCTCCAGTACGCCGGCATCCTGCTCGCGAGTCATCAGGATGCCGAACTGGGTAACGTGATGCGCCAGCTTGCCGCGACGCAATTGACACCGCAGCAGCGCACCGATTTCAGCAATCTGAATCTCGCGATCGTCGTGCGGCAGTGCGACGCCGTGCGCCAGCGCGGCGACCTGGCGAGCGCCTACGATGTGATTGCACCGTGGCTCGCGGCGATGCCCGACAATCCCGACCTGCAGGCCGCGCTCGGCCGTCTCTATTCGTCGGCGGGCGACGACCGCAATGCGCTCGCCAGCTACCGCGTGGCGCTCACGCGCCGGCCCGACGACCTGAGCCTGATGCTCGCCGCCATCCCGGCGGCGACCGGCAGCAAGGATTTCCGCTACGCCGAATCGCTGGCGACGCAGGCGCTGAATGCCGCGCCGGACGATCCCGCCGTGCTCGCCGCCGTCGGCCGCATGTACCGTGCCGAAGGCAAGCTGTCGCTCGCCTCGACCTACCTGCAGCGCTCGCTGATCGCGGCCAACACACCAGTGGGTTCGGCCGCGCCGCGCGCCGGCTCGGCGAGCAATGTGCCGCGCGGCTGGGAAGTGGCGATGCGCCGGATCGGCGCGACGCCGTTGCCCGGCACCAATCCGTTCGAAGGAAAAACCGCGATCGTTTCGCCGGCCGACGCGGCAGGCGCGTCCGGCAGTTCCGGCTTCGCGAGCGCAAGCGGCGGGTTCAACGCAAACGGCACAGCGCAACCATATCGCGCGCCTGCTGCCTACCCGCCGGCCGCTTATCCGAGTACGCAGCCTTCCTATCCGACGCAGACCGTGCCGAACTATCCGCCGCCCTCGCAGCCCGCGCCCTATGTGGCGCCGTATACGACACCTTATGTGGCGCCGTCCACGGCGCCCGCCAGTCCATCGGCCGCGCCAAGCTCCAGCAATGCAGCGGATGGCTACGGCCCCGACAACTACGGTTCAAGCGAGACCGGCGTGCCTGCCGCGGCGCCCCTGCAGCCGTACCCGGGGCAGGGTCAGGCGCCGGTTCAGCAGGCGCCGCTGCCGTATAACGCACCTTACCCGCAAGCCGCGCCGCCCTATGGCGCACCGGCGCCCTATGTGGCTACGCCCTGGCCAATGTCGCCGGCGGCGCGCGAAGCGCAGGCCAACGCTGCTGCTCAGCAGGCACAGGCCTACTATCCGGCACTCCCGGCGGCGACCCCGAACGCGCAACGCAAGAACAGCAAGAAGCAGACCGCAACCCGCAATGCCAAGGGCGCGAGCTATGCGCAGGCGCCGTATGGGCAACAGGGTTATGCACAACAGCCTTACTATGGGCAGCAACCGTATCCCCAGCAGCAACAGGGCTACGGACAGCCAGTCTATGCGCAGCAGCCGTATCCGCAGCAACAGGGATATGCCCAGCAGTCCTATCCGAACCAGAACTACGGCAATCAGGGTTACCCGGCACAAGGTTATTACGCGCAGCAACCATATATTCCGCAGCCGCCGGCAGGTTATGTCCAGCCTTATTATCCGCAAGCGCCTGCCAGCAATGGTGGCAGCTATGCGCCCTCGCCGGCCAACGTCGCCAACTCGCAGACGCTCGGTGTCGCCGAAGAGCTGGCGCAGGTCAATCGCGAGCAAACGAGTACGGTGTCGGGCGGCATTGTGTTCCGCAACCGCACCGGCGAAGACGGCTTGTCGAACCTGACCGACATTGAAGCACCGGTTCAAGGGCGCATCCAGGCTGGCAACGGCCATATCGTTGTTACCGCCACGCCGGTCACGCTGGATGCCGGGACAGCGAGCAACCAGTCGACGACGCTTTCGCGCTTCGGTTCGGGCGCCGCCGCCAGCGCCGGCGAATACGGCTCGCAGACCGCAAACGGCGTAGGCCTGTCGCTCGGGTATCAGGGCAACAGCCTGAATGGCGATATCGGCACAACGCCTCTGGGATTTCGCGAAGTCAATGCCGTTGGCGGCCTGGAATACAACGGCAGCGTGACTGACAAGGTATCGTATTCACTCGCCGTCGCCCGACGTGCTGTAACCGACAGCTTGCTGTCTTACGCCGGCACTCGCGATCAGCTTAAGAACCTCGAGTGGGGTGGAGTGACTTCCAGTGGAGCTCTCGCGACGCTTGCCTGGGACGACGGCACGAGCGGTCTATACGCAAACGCGGAATATCAGTTTCTGGACGGCCACAACGTCGCAACCAATACAGCAATCAAAGGCGGCGGAGGCGTCTATACGCGTTTGCTGAAAGATGCGGACCAGACGCTAACGGTCGGCTTGAATACGACGCTGATGGGCTATAACCGGAACCTCTCCTACTTTACGTACGGCCAGGGCGGTTACTTCAGTCCGCAACAATATGTGATCCTGAATCTACCGGTGGAATGGATCGGCCGCAACGGCGCCTTCACCTATGACGTGAAGGGCTCGATTGGCGTTCAGCACTATCGTGAGGATGCGTCGAACTACTTCCCTCTTGGCGATAGTACTTCTGCCGCCCTGAAGAGCGCGCTCATCACGGCAGGCACGGCACCGGATTCAGGCGCCATTTATCCAGCCCAGAGCAAGACCGGCATCGCCTACTCGTTTAGCGCGGTGGGTGAATATCAGCTCGGGCCGCAGATCGCGGTCGGTGCAATGGCCTCGCTCGGCAATGCCTATCAATACCGTGAGTATCTGGCCGCCGTGTATGTGCGCTATAGCTTTACCAAGCAGACCGGACTGCAACCGTTCCCGCCGACGCCTTTGACCTCGCCTTATCTGTCGTTGACGAACTAACCGGACTCGCGAGCGATAACCCGACCACACGTGCACGCATGCACGTGTGGTTGCAGCCATCGCTCTTCTCACGCCCCTCTTACGCCCCGGCAGGATGCCTCGCAAACCACAAAGTTATCCCCACTTTTTGTGAGCAAGCCTGTGGACAACCTGGTGGCACACCATCTAAGTGCCTGATGCGAGACGACTATGTCCGGCCGTTGCGGGTGCGGGCAAAACGGACCTTCGTGCGTTTTGCGCGGCGCTTAACAATCCGAACGGTTCCCACCCGTCTGCATAATCAACAAAACCGCCCTGCCCCAATTAATCCGATTAGTAAACCCGAAGGCGTACGCCGCGATTAACGTGCTCCGGTTTATCCTACGG
Source organism: Paraburkholderia sp. SSBN10T (assembly GCF_056619545.1). NCBI lineage: Bacteria > Pseudomonadati > Pseudomonadota > Betaproteobacteria > Burkholderiales > Burkholderiaceae > Paraburkholderia > Paraburkholderia sp. SSBN10T. Next base: position 353,043 of record NZ_JBWQQI010000004.1, on the reverse strand, counting down.
TTTTAAACCAATCTGCCGTTATGCATGAATGGGCTGAATAACGCAGGACGTGTCGTGTGAGCTTTTTTTAAAGCCAGGCGCGCCTGTCAATGCCCCCAATGCCATGTGGCCGGCGCTCCCGCTTTTAAGCGGCGCCGCTGACACACGGGAACAGACACGGGAACAACGTTGGAAACGAATCGCCTTGCGGGGAAAGGAAAGCGCTTCGCCGCACGCCTCTATCGAATGCGCATGATCGGCCTCGGCATCGGCTTTTTCTGTGTGGCTTCAGTGTTTGCGCAAGCGCAACCTCGCGTCAGCCCCTGGTTATGGACGCTGCTGATTTTTCATGGTTTCCTCTGGCCACACCTCGCATATCGCGCCGCGCTCACCTGGACCGTGCCGTATCGCGGCGAACGTTTCAATCTGATGGTTGACTCCGCATTCGGCGGTCTGTGGCTCATTGCCATGCGCTTCAATATTCTGCCCAGTGTGCTGATTCTCGCCATGCTGAGCATGGACAATATCGCCGCCGGCGGCGTGCGGCTGTTCGTGCGTGGCGTTGGCGCGCATCTGCTCGGTGCGCTCCTCGGCGCGGCCCTGCTGGGCCTCGTGTTCGAGCCGCAATCGCGCCTGCCGACCATTCTGGCCTGCCTGCCGTTCCTGATCCTGTATCCGCTCGCGCTCGGCCTGTTGACCTATCGCATGTCGCAAAAGCTCGCGAAACAGGCTCGCGAACTCGAACGCCTGAGCCAGACCGACGGCCTGACCGGCTTATGGAATCGTCGACACTGGGAAGACCGGCTCGCCGAAATCTTCGAACGCTGCCGCAACGACGGCGAAGCCTGTTGCCTCGTGCTGTTCGATCTCGACCATTTCAAGGACGTCAACGACACCGAGGGCCACGCCGCGGGCGACGCCGCGCTACGCAGCTTCGCGCTGTTCCTGCGTGCCGGCCTGCGCCCGCAGGATATTGCCGGCCGTTATGGCGGCGAAGAGTTCGGCGTCATCATGCCGGGGCTGCGCCTGCCGGAAGCCCAGCGCATCGTGGAACGGCTGCTGTTCAATCTGCGCGCCCGCGCGGGCCACGCCGGCGAAGCGCTGCGCTGCACCTCGAGTGCGGGCCTGGCCGAATTCAGCCCGGCCATGAGCGACATCACCGCGTGGCTGCTCGAAGCCGACCGCCGCCTCTATGTCGCCAAAGCGAACGGACGCGATCGCCTCGTCGCGTCCGGGTGGGGTCCCGGGTCGCCGGGTCAAAGCGCGCTGGGCTAGCGCCGCTGCGCCCGCTGCCGCACAATGCACGCGGCTTTCCCCGACGCGCGGCCCGGCACCGAGTTATCCCCAATTTTTGTGAGCAAGGCTGTGGACAACCTGGGCGCATACGCCCCAAGTGTCTGATGCAGAACGAATAACGCTCTGCGTCCTCGGGGCGGGCAGCTTGCCCGGCTAGGCGGCGGCCGGATAAAAGCCGAGATACTCGAACGGCGCCGCGCCGGAGGGGTCGACCCAGGCGCCGAGCGCGCCCACCGATTCCAGCGTATTGACGGTGGCCTGGCGGTTCGACACGAAACGCCATACCGGCAAATCTTCAGACGCTTGCGATCCGGACACGGCACTGGTTGCGCCGAGCGCCGCTCCGGTTGCAGGGGCTGCGCGACTCGCCTGCTGCAATGCCGCCAGCAACGTCGCGCGCGGCAGCGAATGGACCACGAAGCCTTCGTTGGCCAGCGCCGCCGCATCGATGCCGAGCAGCGTACACAGCGCCTGCTTGGCCGGTGCGTCGGCGGTATCCGCCGCGCGTGAGCGCAGGATCAGTTCGGCAGCCGTCGCATCCACCAGTTGGCCGCCGCGCAGGAGCGGCGCGAGGCCGGGCGTCCACGCTTCCGGCGGACACCCTTTGCTGGCCGGGTCGAGCTCGATAAACGGATTGATTTCCGCCGGATAGATGCGGCAGACAAGCGGCCGTGCCTCGTAGATGCCGCAGCGCATGTCGGCCTGCAGGTTCGGACACGGGCCGGCAAACGCGCCCGTCAGGATCACGACGATCCGCACCGGCAAGCTGCCGCTCATCGCAGCGAACGAGCGGCGCCGTTTATGCGCCGCCTGTAGATTGTCGGGTGCCGGTTCCTCGGGCCAGGGCAAAGCCTCGCAGAGAACCTGCACCTCATTGCCGCGTCCCAGCCATGCGAGCGCTTCTGCGACCGTCAACGGCAAACGCAGATCGTGGCAGCATTTGCCGCACATCGTGCACCCGAAATCGATATCCATACTCATGCTCAATCAGCCTTGCACCGCGCACCGCAGTGAGTTGTCCGCCATCCTGCTTCGTGCCTCGCAACCCTGCGGGACCGCCCCGCCAGTTGTGCCTCGCACAAGTCAGTCAGGGTTGGTCGGTTCAAAACGCGTTTTCTTACAGGCTGGGGAGCTTTTATTTCGGCGCTCGACCCACGGCCTCCTGCCGGCGGCAGGCCGGGCGCACTCTATCATGCTCCGATACGGCCGATACGTTTGATGCGCCGACTCGTCGTCGCGCGAAGCGATGGGCGAACTACTCGTTGCGGATGGAGCGAACCGGCGGCGGCTGCGAACCGGAGCAACGCATGGCCTCTTGCCCCGCATCTGAATTGTCTGTAGTTTCTCGGCACACCCTGTCCTGGAGCCGCCGATGCGTATCAGAACCGCGTATTTCAAAGTCACCGACATGACAAGCGCCACGACGTTCTGGGAGCGCTTGCTGGAGCAAGCGCCCAGCCGCCAGTCGGAACGGTGGACGGAGTTCCTCGTGGGCGAAGTGCGCCTCGGCTTGCTATTGAACGACTTCGGCGAGGAACTCGTCGGCAGCGGCTGCCTGCCTGTGTTCGAATTCGATACAGCGCACCTGCAAGCGTTTCTCAGCCGCGCCAAGGCACTGGGGGCAAGCGTGGTTCTGGACGGCCTCGCGAATGAATTCATGAAGTCCATCGTACTAGCCAGCCCCGATGGCCACGAATTCGAGCTTTGCACCTGTCACGAGTAGGTAGGGGTTGTCCAGGGAGCAGGCAGGACTCAACCGGCACGCATAAAGTTTTGCATCCTACGGCCGATAATGACAATAGGACCGCAATGCTAGTCCAGACTTCAACCTGCCGGAGCCTTTACCCCACGATGTTCTCTCGATTCTCGATCAAAATTCGCATCTGGGCGACGGTGGGATGCCTGGTCGCGCTCCTGCTGCTCATCGGCGCAGTCGACCAGTTCAGCACCCAATCCGGCCGGGCCGCGCTGCGCGATACCTACTCGGTGCAGCTCGCTTCGGCAGTCGCCATGAGCGACAGCAAGTACAACCTCGCGATTGCCCGCGTGTCGATGGACCGCGCGCTGCTCCACCCCGAATCCCCTGATCTGCCAACCCTGCTCGCCAAAACGCGGGGCTACGTCGCCACCTCGAAGCAGGCGCTCGCGCGCTACCTCGCGCAGCCCCACGATGCCGACGAACAGCGCCTTGTCGACGTGGTTTCCGCGAACTTCGACAAGCTGCTCAACGAAGGCATCGAGCCGTCCTTGCAGGCGCTGCAGCGCGGCGACCCGAAGACCGCCGACACGATCACGATGACGACCATGCCGGTCCTCTCGCTCGCCTTGACCAAAAGCACCGAGCAGTTGAACGCCTATCTGCTCAAGCGCGGCGCGGACAACTATAACGGCTTCCAGCAGACGCTCAAAACCATGAGCATCGTCTCGGCCGTCGTGTTGCTGTTCGGCATTGCGATCGCCGCACTGTGCGCATTCGGCTTGCAAAGAGCGATCTCCGTGCCGCTCGCCGCGGCCTTGCGCGCCTGCTCGGCGATTTCGAAGGGCGACCTCACCCATTCGATCAAGCCGGGCGGACACGACGAAATGGGCCAGTTGACGCGCGCGCTGGGAGCGATGCGCGACGGTTTGCTGGGCACGGTGTCGTCGGTGCGCGACGGCAGCGCGACCATGGTGACGGCAACCCAGGAGATTGCCGCCGGCAACGCGGACCTGTCGCGCCGCACCGAATCGCAAGCGGCCGCCCTCGAACAGACGGCCGCCAGCATGGAACAACTGACCGCCACCGTGCGGCAGAACAATGCCAACGCGACCCATGCCAGCCAGTTGGCGAAGGAAGCGTCCGAGATCGCCGTGGGCGGCGGCGGCGTGATGGATCGCGTGGTGGGCACGATGGCCGATATCCACGACCAGTCGAGCAGGATGTCGGCCATCATCGGCGCCATCGAGGGGATTGCCTTCCAGACCAATATCCTCGCCTTGAACGCCGCCGTCGAAGCGGCCCGTGCCGGCGAACAGGGCCGCGGCTTCGCGGTCGTGGCGAGCGAAGTGCGTACGCTCGCGCAGCGTTCCGCCGCTGAGGCAAAGGAAATCAAGGCGCTGATCCAGGCCGCCGCGACCCGCGTCAGCGACGGCACCGGCCTGGTCGAAAACGCCGGCGCCACGATGCAGCAGATCGTGCAGGCGATCCGCCGCGCCAGCGACATCATGACCGAAGTCGCCGCGGCCTCCGGCGAGCAAAGCGACGGCATCGAACAGGTCAACCGGGCCGTCGCGCAGATGGACGAAGTGACCCAGCAAAATGCGGCGCTCGTCGAACAGACTACCGCTGCCGCCCTCTCGCTGGATGAACAGGCCAAGGCGCTACAACTGGCGGTATCGCGGTTCAGGGTTTGACCGGCCCATGTAGAATCGCTGCGAGGGCCTCTCGCTGCAAAGTCGGCGCTGCACCCAGCGCCACCCATCATGGGCAAAGCGCCAGCGGCCCGGTTTTCCGTTCCTCCGCAGCACAACGGGGTTGAGACCGCTCAACCCCGTCCGGTCGCGTCACCTCAAAAAATTCAAAACCCCAGATCGATGCCGAATCAGACCCTGCTCCAGCTTCTCAACGCCCGCGTCCAGGATGCCCTCGCGGCAGCCGGCTGTGCGGATGCCTCTGCGAACGTTCAGCCCGCCGGCCGTCCCGAGCATGGAGATTATCAGGCCAACGGCATCATGGCCGCAGCCAGATCGCGCAAGCTCAATCCGCGCGCGCTCGCGCAGACCGTGGTCGATCACCTGCAACTCGGCGGCATCGTCAGCCGCGTCGAAATTGCCGGCCCCGGTTTTATCAACCTGACCGTGGCGCCTGACTATCTCGCGCGCTGGGTGACGGCAGCGCTCGACGACGGCGGCAATCTCGCGGTTCCGCGCGTCGCCGCGGATGCTGCGCAATGCGTCGTGATCGATTACTCGTCGCCCAATCTCGCCAAGGAAATGCACGTCGGACATCTGCGCTCCACCGTGATCGGCGACGCGCTGGCAAGAGTGCTGCGTTTCGTCGGCCACAAGGTGGTCGCGCAAAATCACGTCGGCGACTGGGGCACGCAATTCGGCATGCTGACCGCATGCATGGACGAAGCCGCTCCGGACGACGCCTCGAACCTCGCCCTCGCCGACCTCGAAGTGTTCTACCGCAACGCGAAGAAACGCTTCGACGAAGACCCCGCCTTCGCCGACCGGGCGCGCGACTATGTGGTCAGGCTGCAAGGCGGCGACCCGCGCGTGCTGGACCTCTGGAAGCGTTTTCTCGAGGTCTCGATGAATCATTGCGAGGAGATCTATCGCCGGCTCAACGTCGGCCTGACGCTTGCCGATGTGCACGGCGAAAGCGCCTACAACGACGATCTGCCGGTGGTCGTGGCCGACCTCCAGGCAAAAGGCCTCGCCGTGACGAGCGACGGCGCCCAGGTCGTGTTTCTCGACGAGTTCAGCAGCAAGGACGGTACGCCCGCCGCGTATATCGTGCAAAAGCAGGATGGCGGTTATCTCTACTCCACCACCGATCTCGCTGCAATCCGCTATCGGACGGGTACGCTCAAGGCCGAACGGATGCTGTACGTCGTCGACGCGCGGCAGAAACTGCATTTTCAGCAGGCGTTCGCTCTCGCGCGCAAGGCGGGCTACGCGCCGCCGCAGCTCCAACTCGAACATGTCGGATTCGGCGTGGTGCTGGGCGACGACGGCAAGCCGTTCAAGACCCGCAGCGGCGACACCGTCAAGCTCGCCGAACTGCTCGACGAGGCCACGCAACGCGCCTTCAATCTGGTCACCGAAAAGAGTCCGGAATTGCCGGAGGAAGAACAGCGGGCCGTGGCTCAGGTGGTCGGCATCGGTGCGATCAAGTACTTCGATCTCGCCAAGAACAGAAGTACCGATTACGTGTTCGATTGGGCCAGCATGCTGTCGTTCGAAGGCAATACGGCGCCTTACCTTCAGTACGCTTACACCCGCATCCAGAGCGTGCTGCGCCGCGCCGGCGCATGGGACGCCAATGGCAGCGTGTTCCTCACGGAACCTGCCGAGCGGCAGCTTGCGCTGCAACTCGCGCGCTTTGCCGACGCGGTGCTTGCCGTCGCCGAGGATGCACTGCCGAATTACCTGTGCGCCTATCTCTATGAGCTGGCCGCCAGCCTGATGCGCTTCTACGAAGCGTGCCCCGTGCTCAATGCAACCGGCGAGATTCGCACGAGCCGCCTGCAGTTATGCCGCCTGACTGCCGATACGCTGCGCACAGGACTCGGCTTGCTGGGCATCGATGTGCTTGAAGCGATGTGAGCTCGCGGTGCGCGGCCCGAGACGAACGCATGTAAGGAGTCGCGCCTTCGCACCCGCTCCGGCGACGCCTGACAGGCCACCCAACGACGGTGGCCGGACCGGACACAATTAGAAGAATGACTCTAGACACTCAATCCGCCGATGCGATGCGCATCGTGCGTCCTGTCCGGCATCTCCGGCTGCTGCCTTAAACGCCTCCATCGGCCGGCCCGGCGACAGCCTCATCCGCCATGAGCGGCTCCCGATCCCGACGACGATATCGGCATCACCGGTCGCTCTACATGCTTTGACGCATCGGCAAGAAAACAACAAGATTTATTTCTATCAAACAAATTTTGACTAGGGCATTGTGTCTTGGTAGTGTCTTGCAACTACTCGTAAGGCATGGAAAGAGGTGTATTACAAACCGCTCGACGACCGTGGCGCAGGATCGCGGCGCGCCGCGGCGTATCACATGCGAGTGAGGCAAGGCGCGCCGAATCTCGCTACGAGGCAGGGTTTTCCCGGTAGTTCGTTTCCCGTCATGTGGTCCAGTTGGTGCAACACGTGAGGCAATATTAAAGCATTTCGTAAGGAATGCAGAAGAGTTTTGTGTGCTTGAACAGCAGGCGAAGATGTCAGCGAGATGGCATGAAAGTCAGACTCCGACACCGGCCTGGCAAGATAAAAAACGCTGCGCAATTCGATAACAAACAATTAGTACTGCGATACTAATGACAGACTCCACTCTGCCTTTACCGCGTTTCGTGCGCGGCGGCGGAGGCATGCGGCAACGCGTGGGAGCTTTTGAAGGAACACGGCGGAGTGACGCCGTACATCGAGTGGAGAGGTCCAAAAGGCCTCTCTTCGCACAACAGCGTATGGCCTTACTGACAAGTGTGAGGGGAATAATGAAACAAAGGGCATTAGCAATCGCCATCAGAAGAATAATCTGGGCGGAACTGGCACTCTCAGCCGCAATCGCCGTTCCGGCGTTCGCGCAAAGCCAGCCTGCTACGACGGGAACCGCACCAGCAACACCTGCCGCGACGGCGCAAAGCAGCACGACCAGCGGCGCCACGAGCGCCACACCTGGCACAACTACTGCGCAAAACGGCACTTCAGGCACCGAAGGTACCAATGGCACCACCGGCACGACCGGCGCTACCGGCAAGGTGCAGCAACTGCAGCGCTTCGAAGTGACCGGCTCGCTGATCCGCAGTTCGGACAAGGTCGGCTACAACCAGGTTCAGACGGTTACGGCAAAACAGATTCAGGATAGCGGCTCGACGACTGTCTCCGACTTCCTGCGCTCGACCTCGGCCAACTCGGCCAATAGCTGGAGCGAAGGCCAGTCCGGGAACTTTGCTGCGGGCGCCGCCGGTATTGCCCTGCGCGGTCTCAGCGAAAAATACACGCTCGTTCTGGTAGACGGCCAGCGTGTCGCACCGTTCGCGTTCTTTTCGAACAGCGTCGATTCGTTCTTCGACCTGAACACGCTTCCGCTGAACGACATCGACCGGATCGAAATCGTGAAGACCGGCGCCGTTTCGCAATACGGATCGGACGCCGTCGCCGGTGTGGTCAACATCATCACCAAGCACAATTATCAGGGCCTGCAACTCGACGGCGGCCTAGGCAGCTCGATCGCCAACGGCGCGGGCAATGGTACGTACAAGTTCGGCGTGCTCGGCGGCTTCGGCGATCTCAACTCCGATCGCTTCAACGTCACCATAGCGGCGAGCGCCTACAAGGACAACGGCTCCACACTGGCCGACCGCGATTCGACGGCGAACCAGGACTTCACCAATCAGCCGGGCGGTTTGTCGTTGCTCGCGCCGTCGTACTGGAATACGGCCAGCGGCGTGCAGGCATTGAACGGCTGCCCGTTCGGCGGTGCGGTGCATCCGGCGGCCACCAACTCGCTGACTTCAGGCGCGGCGGGCACGGTCTGCAGCTACAACACGGCGAACAGCATGTCCATCGCGCCGATGACCGAGCGCCTCAACGCGAAGATTCACGCTGACTTCAAGATCAACGACAGCACGACCGCGTACGCCGATTTTCTGGAAAGCAACAACACGACCACCCAGAACAACGGTTTGTGGGGCAACGTAGTCGGCAATCCGCAGGCGCCCACGCTCGTCTGGAATCCACAGACGCAACTGCTCACGCCATTCAACACGACCGTGCCGGTGAGCAACCCGTACAACACGACCGGAGCGGCCACCCCGCTCACCTATGCTTTCCCGAACGCGGTATCGGAGAAGACGGACGCCAACTACTACCGTGCGTCGACAGGCGTGAAAGGTTCGTTCACCCTGCCGTACGGCGACTGGGACTGGTCGGCATCGGTCAGCCACTCGCAAAGCACGGTGTCGAACACGTACACCAACGAGCTGAACGTCAACCAGTTGACCAACATCTACCAGAACGGCGCGCTCAACTTCGCCAATCCGGCAGCGACGCCTGGTGCGTTCAACGGCCTTTACCAGAACGCGAACAATCTGGGTATCTCGAAGCTCGATACGGTTGACGCGACGATTGCGACGCCGAACCTGTTCCATCTGCCGGCCGGTGATGTGGGTATCGGGTTCGGTGCACAGTTTACGCACCAGAGCGAAACCCTCACGCCGGGTTACGAGTTTTCGCAGGGCATCGTCGCCAGTCCGAATCTTCAAACGGTGGACGGCCAGCGCAACGTGGCCGCCGTGTACTACCAGATCGACGTTCCGATCATCCGCAACCTGACGTTCAGCCAGTCGGGTCGTTACGACCACTATAGCGACGTCGGCGGTGCGTTCTCACCGCGCTTCGCCCTGCGTTATCAGCCGGTGCAAGCGCTGACGATGTATACGTCGTACAGCCGCGGGTTCCGTGCACCGACGTTCGTGGAGGACAGCAAGTCGCAAACGCTGGGCCTCCAGGTGAATTCGCAGACCGGCCAGAACTATACGTCGATCACGGAGGGCAACCCGAATCTGTCGCCTGAGCATACGAGAAACCTCAACATCGGCTTCGAACTGTCGCCAACGCGTACGACCGATATCGGCTTCGACTGGTACAAGATTCGCATCGACAACGTGATCGGCCAGGGCGCGCCTTCGCAGATCGTCAACGACTCGTCGGGCAACCTCCTCTACGAGGTCATCCCGTATCAGAACCTGGGCTACCTCGACACGAACGGTTTCGAAGGCACGTTCCGTCAAGCTCTGCCGACGAAGGTCGGTACGTTCACCCTCTCGGGTGACTGGGCTTATGTGAATAGCTTCAAGATCGGCTTCCCAGGTGGGACCCCGGTAAATGGCGCGGGCAACAACTTCACCATCACGCAACCGTTCGGCGGCAGCTTCCCGCGCTGGAAGGGCAACACCACCCTGGACTGGGCTTACCACAAGTGGGACGCAGCGTTGACGTGGGAATTCACGGGCCCGTACGCGCAGAATCTCTTGCCGGCACCCGCGCCGAACAAAGTCGGCTCGTACAGCCAGTTCAACCTGATGGTGACGTACACGGGCTTCAAGCATTGGACGATTTACGGCGGCGTCGACAACATCTTCAACCGCACGCCTCCGTACGATCCGATCTTTGCAAATGGCACGTTGGATCAGAGTGGCTACGACACCTCGATCTACAACTACGTCGGCGTTTTTGCCCAGATCGGCGCGACGTACAAGTTCTAAAGACGTAGCAGAGTCAGCAGCAATACTCCAGTTCCTCTCAAGCCGCTCCGGTTCCCCTTCTCAGCCACCGGAGCGGCCATTTTTCGTCAGAGGACAGAATGGCGAGACGGCTTCCCCGCATCGGGTATCGCATCGTCATGTTGTATCAGCAGGACACCTGATCTCTTATGAAGTGCCCCCGTTCCATTCAGATCTCATCCGCGAATTCGTCGAGAAAGCGCTGTAGCCGCTCATGCCTGAGCCGCGCGAGGCGCGCGCCCGTCTCCGTCTGAAATCCCGCTGCGAGTTTCAGCAGCTTGGCGCGGAAATGATCGAGCGCATAGCGCGTGTCGTCGAGCGGCCGCTGCGATGCGTGCGGGTCAAGCGGATCGTACAAGGCGCTGCCCATGCGGCCCGCCACGTAAAAGCAGCGCGCCACTCCGAGCATGCCGATCGCATCGAGGCGATCCGCATCTTGCAGCGTTTTAGCCTCCACCGTCAGCGGCGTCACGCCTGCAGAAAAGCTATGCGCCACCACCGCGTGCGCTACCGCTTCGATCTTTTCCGGCGGCCACTCGAGTGCACCCAGCAGGCGTGCGGCCTTCTGCGCCGACAGATGCGACGCCTGCGCGCGTAGCGGCGAATTTTTCTCGGTGGGCACGCAGTCGTGCAAAACGGTCGCGGCGAACAGCACCTGTGCGTCGCCGCCCTCCCCGGCGTGAATGGCCGCGGCATTCTTCCAGACCCGCTGCAGGTGCGAAGTGTCATGCGAACCGTCGTCGTTCGCTGCGCCGGCGTGCGACAGCAAGGTTTCAGCAAGATATTCAAAGGGGGAAAAGGCGGGGTTCGTCATGGGCATCATCGGTTGAACGGGCTGAGGATTATGGCCTGGTGCAGCCATACCCGCAGGGTATGCATTTCACCCGCTGCGTGCATTGGCAATACGCCGCGCGCCAACCTATTCTGGAAGCGTGCTGACGACGCTCCCGGAGAGAACCATGACTCGCACGCCAACGCTAGCGGAGACCGGCTCCGATGCCGGCAACCTGTTGCAGTTCCTCGCATGGGTGGCGGCGCAACCGCGGACCTACGGAGAAACGATGGATGCCTGGCGAACCTCCTGTCCGCGGCTCTGCGCCTGGGAAGACGCCACCACCGGCGGACTGGTGGACATGGTGTGCGAAGACGGCACAGCGCGCGCGGACGCGACGGTCCGCCTGACCGGCAAAGGCGCGGCCAGGCTCGACTTGGCGCGCGGCTCCACCAGCCGGCCCGAGGCAGGTGGAACCGCGCGTCCTTAGTGCGGCAACCGATACGGCAACGGCTGCGCCGACCAGTGCGGCACCGGATAAATGCGTTACGCCGGATGCAAAAACCGGCCGCTGCCTGCCAAGTTGCGCAAATTCAATGCGCTTCGATCAGCGTACGCAGCGCGGCATCGCGAATCTCCATCACCTCGAAGATGCCCAAGGCCCGCAACGCCGGCAAGGCATCGACGATATCGCGCTCGGCAGCCACCCTGGTTTGAACGCTGGCATGGCGATCGGTCCAAACCCTGGCGTTGAAAAGGAAGGCGCCGACGGTGCCCTTGCGCACGGTCACGCCGTCGAGGCTCGCTTGATTCACATGGTCCGGCAAAAGCTCTTCCGCTCTCATCGCTGTTTTCCTTGGTAAGTGGGTGGTCAATGGTGAAGTGGCTGCTCGATCGTCCGCCGGTTTGCGGCGCTGAGGCCGCCGTGTGGCGAGATCCCACTGTAGATGGACGACCCCGGCGTGTCTCCGGTATAAAGGCCATTCGATACGTTGTTTCGGCCATGTCCAATCCTTTGATTTCCCCAGGTCGAGCGGAGTCCGCGAGCGGCCCCTTTCTCATCGCCGTCGAACAGGTCGGCATGGAGGCTCGCGTCACGGCCTCGCACCGTCACGCACGCGGCCAGTTGCTTGGGGCGATGCGCGGGTTGTTGTCGGTTGGCGTCGACAACCAGCAGTGGGTCGTACCGGCCGTCCATGCAGTCTGGATTCCACCGCATCGCGCTCATTCGCTGCGTTCGCACGGCGCCTACTCGGGCTGGAGCGTCTATATCGAAGAAACGGCCTGCGCGCGGCTCCCCGCCGAGCCTTGCACGATCCGCATGTCCGCATTGCTGCGCGAAGCGGTGAAGCGTGCCGCCGGTTGGCACAGCGCGGTCCTCGACGAAGCGCAACTGCGCATAGCGGGCGTGATCGTCGATGAAATCCGCGGCTTGCCGCGCGAGCGCCTCGGCTTGCCGATGCCGGAAGATGCGCGCTTGCAGCGCATTGCCGAAGCCCTAGGTCGCAACCTCGCGGATAACCGGCGGCTCGAAGAATGGGCTGCGTGGGCGGCTGTCTCGCCGCGCACATTGAGCCGCCGCTTTGTGGACGAAACAGGCTTCAGTTTTGCCGAATGGCGTCAGCAGGCGCGCCTGTTGCGCGCGCTCGAGATGCTCGCGGCCGACCTGCCGGTCAAGACTGTCGCGCTCGAGCTCGGCTATGACAACGTGAGTGCCTTCATCGCCATGTTCAAGCGTGCCATGGGCACGACGCCGAGCCGCTATTTTCAGTCGTACGAAGAAACTGCCACGCCGGCGCGAAGCGCATCCGCCGGACCGGACGACTCGGCTGCATAGCGCTCGTCGGGGCGGCAAGCGTCGAGCTGATTCGCCATGCTGCCAAATGCATGCCGATAGGCACCGGAGCCTTTGCCGTACTGACGCGCGAGTTCGGCAAGGTCGAGCACGGCTGCGTAGTGCAAGCCGCAAGACGATGAATCCGGCGATGGGGCCTGCCGGTCGAGCAGCGGCAAATCGTCCGACGGCAGCAACTCCGTAAGCGGCATCTCCGCAAACGGCACCGGCAGCGCGAAGGCGTTTACCTCACCGCCGGTTGTCGCGGTAATCGCGACCACTGCCGAGAGTGCCGCCAGCAACAGCGCAATGCCGCCACGTTTCTGTGAGCCACGTTTCTGTGAGCCGGACGCGGGCGAGCACAGCGTCGTCGCGCCCGCTTGCGAGTCGAGTTGCAGGTCTTCGTTCATGCCCAGCGCCCGGGAATCCAGACCGCTCCGACCCAATGGCCCGGCACCCAGACCACCGGCCGCGGCGGCGGCGGTGCGACGTAGACCACGCGCGGCGCCACATACACCACCGGCGCGGGAGGCGGCGGCGGGACATAGACAACCGGTGGAGGCGGCACATACACAGCCGGCGGCGGAACGTAAGCGACCGGGGGCGCGACAACCGCCGCCGGCGGGCGAACCACCACCGCGACGCCGCCGGTTGTGACCGTGCCGGTTGTGACGACGCCACCGGCGACCACCGTGCCGCTGCCCGTGACGGTCGTGCCGTGCACTCCGGTCACGCTGCTGGAGGTTGTCACCACACCCGGTGCAACCCGCGTCGCGGTACCCGAGTGATCGACGGTGCCGCCATCGGCGCCGGTCACGCTACCCGAGCGATAGCAGGAATTGCCCGCGCAACTGGTCGAGGCCGAGTGGCTGACCGTGTTGCCATTGGCTCCCGTGACAGAGCCGGACGACGAATACTGACCGGGCGCATCGCGCGTCACGCTGCCGGAGGTGGTGGCGGTCTTGCCGTCGGGCCCGGTCAGCGTGCCGGTGTGGGCGCAGGTGCCGCCCGCGCAACTGGTATCGCCGGAATGCTGGACCGAATTGCCATAGCGTCCGGTCGCCGTACCCGAATTCGAAAACTGGCCAGGCGCGGTGCGCGTCACGGTGCCCGTGTTGGTGGCGACCCCGCCCCACGGACCCACTACGCCGCCCGCATGCGAGCAGCTTCCGCCGCCGCAGGAGCCAGCGTGCGCGCCGTTGTAGACGCCGCGCGAGGTGTAGGCCGTGCCACGCGAGGTCCACGCGGACGCAGGCGCGCTCGCCAGCACCAACACCGCGGCTGTCGCTGCGAATGCGAGTTTTTGCACGGTAAGGCGGGCGCGCGTGGCGCTCGCAAGAGAAGCCAGCGAAGCGCCGGCAGCAGGCAGAGAGAATGATGAGATGTTCACGACATGTCCTTCACGGTTCGGGCCACATGGAGCACTTCGGCGTGGCGACGAACGGAATATAGAAGGACGGATGAACTTGAACTATCGAGAAGATATGTCGTGCGATTTCATCGCCCGGAGAGGTGCTGGAACACCTGCTGAGCGGGCCTCTCGCGGGCGCGGCCCAAACGGCGTGACATCGCGTGACATAAAGTGTTGCAAGAGCAGGTCTCGCTGGAGGCCGTTTCGCCCACCGCCGTGGCCTGCTGTTCGGTACGCCGCGACAGGTCGGCGTTGCCGGAGGCGATCTCGCTCGACACCGTGGAAATCAGCGTGGCGCCGCTGCGTAACGGGCGGGCGCTACGCTGCACGCAGGCGAGTTGAAAGCTATGATGGATGGCGCGGCACAAACCGGATCCAACCACGGAGTGAACGATATGGCTTTGTATAAGACAGTATGCGTAGCAGTGGCACTTGCAGCATGCATCGATGCCCACGCCCAGGTCGCCGGCACTCAGCCTCTGAGCGTCACCGTCGAGCAATCCCAGGCGCTTCTGCAAGGCTGGAGCGTCAAGAAGAGCGTGCTCGGCAAAGCGGTCTATAACGACCAGAATGAAAAAATCGGCACGGTGCGCGATCTGATCGTCGCGCCGGATGGCTCGGTCTCCGCCGCCATCGTCTCGGCAGGCGGCTTCCTCGGCGTCGCCACGCACGACGTCGCGGTGCCCATCGAGGCGCTCGACGTGCGCGGTGGCAACCTATACCTGCCGGGCGCCACTAAAGACGCGCTCAAGGCCACGCCCGCGTTCCAGTACGCCAAGGTGCAATCGCCGCCCAAGCCCAAGAAGATCGAAGCGCAGTAACTGGACCGGCGGGCCGGGAAATTTTTAACGCCCTGCACCGGGTTGTTGCGGCTGGCAAAACCAACTGCAACAACCTCACAGGAGCGCGACGTTGTGCTGCAACCCGCCCGCTCGATTAGCCAAGCAGGTCTTCGTAAAACGCGCCGAACGGCCGCGTGGGATGCGCGATCTGTATTTCCAGGATCCACAGGCCAGGATCGGGCCGCTCGTCGTAGTCGCCGAGGTTTCCGGCCTTATAGATGGCATGCGGGAAGTCGCTCACGCGATGCCCTTTGATGTCCACGTTCAAACGCCAGCCCAATGCCTCGGCCCGCTGCGCAGCATAATCGTAGAGCGCCTTGCCGCCCGCGCCGGTGATGCGCCAATGCTGCTCGACCTCCGCAAAAATCGTCTTCACCGCTTGCGCACAGGCCTTCATCTCCGCATCGTCGCCCACCACGAAAGTAGCTCCGGCGTCGCCTTCGTGACGGTCCCATACGACGCCGAGGTCGACGAAGAAAATATCGTTAGCAGCCAGTTGCGGGTCAGTCTGCGAATGTTGCTTGAAGGTCTTGAGCGTGTTTTCGCCAAAGCGAATCAGGATCGGATGCCAGATCCGCTCCATGCCGAGCTCGCGCAGAATCTCCTTGCACAGCGCATTCGCCTCCGACTCGCGCATACCTGGGCGGATTTTCTGCGCCACTTCATCGACCACTTTCCACGTCATGGCGCGTGCGTGATGCATCGCTTCGATGGAAAAATTTTCGCCGACCGCCTGCTTCAAATTGCTATTCAAAGATTACCTCGTTCCGATTATCTGTCTACGCGCCGCGGCCATCATGCGAGCGTGAAATGCTTATGCCGGTGAGTGGAGGGCTGCATGTCGCTTGCAGCTCACGTTATATCCAAGGAAATATAGCGTGAATACCGGCCACGGTAAATTGCCGCGGCAGCCAGAACGGAATCAAAGGGGAATCAGGGGTGAAAGGCCGTCCTGAGCGGACGGCCCCGGTTATCGTTACCTCGAAGCCGCCGGCACCCACGCGAGCTCGACAAACACCCGGCACAATGCCTCCATGCCCCTGGCGTCTTCGTCATCGAAACGCGCAATCAGCGGGCTATCGACGTCCCACACGCCGATCAAGGCGCCGTCGGCGGCAACCAGCGGCACCACGATCTCCGACTGCGATGCCGAATCGCAAGCGATATGCCCCGGAAACTCATGGACATCGCGCACCACCTGGGTAGCGCGGGTCTGCGCTGCGGTGCCGCACACACCCTTGCCGAGCGGAATCCGCACACAGGCCGGCTTGCCCTGAAACGGCCCGACCACCAGTTCGACACCATCGAAGAAATAAAAGCCCGCCCAGTTCAACCCTTGCAGCGAATTGAACACCAGCGACGAAAAATTCGCCGCATTGGCGATGCGATCGGTTTCGCCGGCCATCAGCGAGTGCGCCTGGGCGACCAGTTCGTCATATTGAGCCGGTTTGGAAAGTTGCGATGAGGGGGTGGAAGCCTGAAACATGAATGACGCCGTCCGTAGCGGAAACCAGGGGAACGGAGCGGCGCTCAGCGTGGTTCGCCGATGCGGCCGTCCCGTCGTTATGCGAACGCGTATCTTACGCCCCTCGGTTCAGCGGCGCTCGGTGGCTCCACAGCGCCGCTTCTGCGCCGACTCCCGGCTCCGACTCAGACGCTGCCCGCCTCCGGATCGCAATGGCATTGGCCACCCGCCGATGCGCCCGCTGATGCCGTCACAGCCGGCGCACCGTACTCCAGTCGCGGATACCAGTTCGTGCCGCGACCACCCGGCGTCATGTCGAGCACGGTCCAGAGCGGCATGATGTCGGGCGCGCCGCGCGGATCCTGGCCGGGGTCGGCCGTCTCCGGACCCATCTCGTCGCCCCAGAAATGCCGCAGCACACCGTCCGTGCGCGTAAACACGTTGAAGCCCGCCGTGTCCTCACCGTCGGGATCTTCGCCCGCATAGTCGCGGTTAAAGCTGTTACCGCCCGACGAATACACGCGCAGATGGCGCCAGCCGCGCTGCTGCTTGAACGCCACGAGGCGCTCGATCGGCGAGCGGGCGATCACCGCGAAGGCGACGCGCTGCTGGATATCGGCCATCTCGCCATCCAGCGCGCCCAGACAAGACGTGCACATCGGACACGACCGTTCGGTGCGCGGCCCATACATCCAGTTGTAGGTGACCAACGTGTCGTGGGCGCCGAACATCTCCGACAATGTCACCGGCCCATGCTCGCCTTCGAACCGGTAGTCCTGCGGCACCGGTCCGCCGGGCGGCAGCGCGCGCCGCTGGGCTGCGACCCGTTCTATGTGGCGGCGCAGTTCGATTTCTTCGGCCAGCAGCGCGTTGCGCGCGTCGCGGTACTGTGCGCTCTCGCCTGGAAACCGCCGGTTCGATAAGGCCAGCAGCCGCGCAGGCTTCAATCCCTGCGAAAATCCGTCCGTGTAAATCATCCATCACCTCCTGCAAGGTTTCGGGAAAATCGGGGAGCGAAAGCGGCGCTTGAAGGCCTGGCCTCGTTGCGCCGCCCGCCCTACTCACACGACGAACCGGCTATCGGGAAATCGACATGTGGCGCTGTTCGAGTATGCGGTCGATAACAACATCTACCTCGCGACCAACCCGTTTGAGAAAGTAAAGGTGTCGACCAAGGCAAAGCTGAAGAAGCAGGTTCGGTCTTACCAGCCTTTCACCGAGGAAGAACTCGCAGTCGTCTTCGAAGAGTCAGCTTACTGTGCTTTCCTCGATAAACCAGGCTATTACTGGTTGCCATTTCTCGCGCTTTACACCAGTGCCTGGCTTGAAGAAATTACGAGCCTGCCACTCGATCGCATCGTGAAATCGGATAGGGTTTGAGTTTTCGATATTCAAGACGATGTCGCCAATAATCACAACTCAATCCTGAAGGTTCCGATTCCGGAGGTGGTGCTGCAATCTGGCTTCTTCATCTATATTGAAAGTGTCAAAGCGAACGGTGGAACTCAGCTTTTCCCTCACTTGACGAAGGGCAAAAAACGGCTATTCGAAAAACACGCCCCGCCGATTCGGGCAATACCTTGACAAGCGGGAAATCACCGACGACCACAACCGAAAACAAGCACTGCGCACGATCGAAGATCAATCTACGCTAGCAGGAACTGCACGATAAGACGACAATACCCAACTCCTGAAGCTCGCGATCAATTTTGGCTGCCATGGCCGCATTGATAGATTCGTCCGAAATCCCTCACTCGGCTTCGAACAACTTCTCCGCGCGTTGCACTTGAGTGGCTGCAGCTCTGAAGTTGTTCCGCATTTGATACTCACGTTCCCACCGCACGACCTCCGGCACGACCCATCTCGCATCCAGATCACCATGCCTTGAATGCGCCTTTATCGTACCCGGACGGATGAAACCCTTGTCAGGCAAGGCTGCGTCCAGGGTATCCAACGTGTCCGGGAAAATTGCATATCCTGTATGTACATGTCGGTCACTAGCAGAAAGACTCTTCCCTACCTAGGGTCACGCACAGTAAAATATAAATCTTTTGTTTTTGAGTTCAAGAGATAACCACCATGCACATTCTGAAACGAACCACTCTGCCCAAGTCCATCAAAATTAAAGCTAACACATAAGTACTTCTGGCGGCCGTCCTTTGCAAGGCTCCATTCCGCCAACATAGGGTTGAATGCAGCAGGCTTCACTCCCCCGTTATTCCCAATGGGTATAGATTTAGACAATCGATAGAGCTTCCCAGAGTAAATCAGCGCCTGATCTGATTTTCCTTCAGCGTAACCCATATCGGCGCCTTCATACTTGAAGATGTAGGTTGCATTGAATCCGTCTGCGTAGTCATCCTCTTGAAAAACCTGGCTGACGTTGATGTTTCGGATGACAACAGAGGAAGCAACTGATTGTGCCTGAAGACAACTTTTAACCAAATTTTCGCTCGGGGGAGCTGCCCATCCGATACTGGAAGCGAGCATGATCATTGCAGCGAAACTGATTTTCTTCATCGATATTCGCTCCTGCGCGTAACGTCCAGGTATTGCTGATTGTACTTCCAAAAGATTGTGCCACCGATACCTGCTGTTGAATCGTAAACATGATCATAACGTCCTGTTTCCACCTTTTCTATTTCCACCTCTTTAGTCTTCTTATATTCTTTCCTTATGACCTTATATAAAATTACGAGATTGGTCGAATCCTTGATATCATAGATATTATGGCTTGGATGAATAATTTTGATTCCATTCCTCACTTTAAAATATATGGTCGGCGATTTAGTTACAGCTTCCATCGACAATCTCGTGCTTCTTGTCACAAGATACGACACCCTCAAGTGTCGAGATATTTGAAACCAGATTTCTGTCGCCCAAGCAGGTTAGCTTCATACTGTGTTTTTTGTCCTCAGAACTCACTAGCAGCGTCCATGCGGTGATGCCATCGTCATCGCCGCCCTCCGTCGTTTCGGAGATTTCATACCGATAGTTCGCGTTGTCGAAGCCGAGCACGAATGTGCTCAAGTCTGGGCGTAAGTATGAATCATATCCGAAGCGGGATTGGGAGCCGGTCTGACTTTCAGGGTACTTGAGTTCTATTTTTCCAGGTGTGCCATACCGATACTGCAAGAAACCTGACTTATCAGACAGATCTCTAGACGAACACAACGATACGAACTTCTTGTTTTCCTTTAACTGACAGTTAAATACCGCTACCTCGTTGGCGTCACAAAGAGTGGTTGCATGTACTATCTGTGAAGCCGCGAAGGTCATTAGCATGAACGCTATCTTATTGTCCATTCAAGTTCGAACCCCCGATACATCGAATCAGATCTGTATTGATTTAAATAACCTGCATTTAACGATTATAGTGCTCATTGGCCTCGCGCCTGTTCAAGATACGATGCCTCAAAGTCAGATCGTTGCTGCGCAACAGGCGTGGGTAGCATTTCGTGATGCAGAGTGTGACTTCAGAACCAGCCTGAACGGTGGCGCTCACCAATGATTGATGGTCAATCATTCTCAATGTCTGGCCGAAGTGACGTTGCAGCGAACTAAAGTGCTACAAGGGTACAAGCAAAACCAGTTGTTTAATTCTCAACGATGTGATTGTCCAGTTGAAACCAACGGCCGGCGTCTGCACCTCGCATCCCGCCTGAGCCAAAGAACCACTTGGTCTGGGATTCCCGCTCTTCCATGCGGACCCGGGATAAAGCACGATTTCTCACGGCCTGCTCACGATTCAAGGGAACGGCATAATAATGCCAATTATTGCGCCCCCGGTTGTGGTCGCTCATCAACATATTCTGCAGATGCTTCGGCAGATATAGTCTTGTTCGGATAGACGTGCACCGTGAGAACTTTGGCATCACCAGGGATTTCTCGTAGCACAGTTGTTGCGTAAATTTTTTCGCCCAACCTGGGTGCACCCTCCGCTCCTCCAAGTGAATATTCAATGGTTATCGGGCCGGGTTTCACCATCACACAGCAAACGATTTTCCCACCAACCCCTCTCGGATGATACGCCATAAATGCACCACCGGCATACTGACCGTTAACCACGACATCATTAATAGCACGCGGCCAATAGTTATAAACCGCGACATCAAGATTCATGGCTCTCTCCGAACAGGCCGTAAGCGGCAATGCCGTCATCAGGCCCACGATTAGGCAGCCAACAAGTTGCTTCATTTCAATAACGGTTACTTGCATGCTCCGTCGACCAGTCTCGTTATTTCATATCGCTGCTGCAATAGCTTCAGTTTTAGATCTGCACCTAACCACCCCGGTTGCGCGCCAGTGTCATCTGCGATACCGTTGTCCCTACTATGATCCGAAGCGGCTCCTCAGGCAACCAACATTTTCTCGGAGTCGACGAGACAGTTATTTCTCTGAAAATGGGTCTGTGAGGTCTTTCTTTCGTACCCAAGCGATGACAGGTTTAGCGTAAGCCGAGGCTGAATACAATGGATTTGTATAGCGAATACGAGCATAGTCAGTGTCATCACCAAGAACTACTACCATATCTCCGCTCACCAGATATGCCTTTCGCTTCCTGTAAGTATCGTCAACCTTGTCATATAAATCCGTCTTTTCCGAGACGATGCGAATTCCGACAGCTGGCATGCTCCCAGAAGCCACGTATCTAGGTCCTAACTTTCCGTCAGGAAACACAGGCGGTGAAGCAAACGAACCGCTTCCACCCCCACACCCTGGCGGTTCATCTTCAAGTTGAAGTGCCCATTGGTCGCCATCTACGTAAATTATCCCGGTGGTATCTGCCTCTTTGAGACGCTGATTGTATTTATAATTGTGCCCAGCGAAAGAGAAAGCTCTCACAGGTTGAGGTTGAAATTCTCCAGATGATGCCCGAGGTCCAACACTATTAAAAAGGAATTTACAGGAAAATCCGTTTCCAACGCCTCCCCAAAAACCCGTTACTTTCCCCTCGTCTTGAACGATGACTAACTCTGGTGCACCGAATGTAACCAGTGTCGCCGCCTCAGCATCAAAGCCAATCACAATTGAGATGACAGCAATGGAAAGAGGATAGAGAGATAGAAATCTCATAATTCAGTTCCGTCCAAATAATGTAGTCGAAATTATCGATGGCGGGATCACTTATTTTTCCCGGCGGCAACCGATGCGGCATAATTGTCTGCCATATTCTGCGGGTAGTCTGGATTGTGCTCTGGCCAATCAAACCCATTGTAATAGCCCGTGATCATTTTCCAATCCTTGCTCTTCAAATAAGGCAGGGCTTTCTTCTTTACGGTTTTGAAGAAATTTTGCAAAATCACCATTTGCTTGTCTGTACTAGCCATAAAGTCGTCAACAAAAGCTTCAGGAGAGGAGTAGCCAAGCTGATCATAATATTCCCCAAGAACCTGAAACCCTCCAAATGATGTCGATTTAAGTGCACTATCAAGATCGAGTTGAGCTGCGCGCAACAGTCGCACCCACTCTGCCAAACCTCCTGCATACCCACCGGACAGAGGAGAGCAGATATCCGAATATTGAGCATAGGGATGCGGTGGTGTCTTTCCGTGTTTGTCTGGTGGTGGAACAGTAAAATTCCAGAAATGATTTCGCTCAAACAATATTTTGGGCAAACCATTTTCCTCGAAGGGTTGATTTTTTGATTCCGTTAATGCAATAGCTCGAATCACAGCCACTTCGCAGTCAAGTGCTTTCGCGACAGAGCGGAATTGCTCGTCCGAAAACTCCGCTGGTGAAGGGTAATTAATTCTCGAAGGCAAGACATTCACGGCATAAGTATTCGGCTTGCCCGTTTTTACCGCTTTGTAATGATGCTCGATCAATATTTTCGTTTTCTTATGCCCTTTTTTGTCAGGCTTAGAGTCGGGATCCACTGCCTTCTTTTTGGTCGGGTAATCCTTTATCACCATACCCTCTTCGGTTACCTTCTCTGCTGCAGTCAGGAAAGGAATGAACTCATTGACCAATCTCTCAACAGTCATGACCTCGCCTTCCTTGACAACAGGAATGTGAAGATCTACCTCCATCTCGTCTTTTGGAGTCAGCTTGGTCGTAGCCGAGAAATGATATTCCGGACTCGCAATCGTGTAAGCATTGAAGTCCTTCTTGGGTGTCACGGTTAATTTTTTATCGTATTGTCCATTGCGCTTTTTCACCAGCACATCAATAGATTGCCCCCGCACGGCGTTGCGTATGGTAGTTGCATAGCCCCTCTCGTCCGTTGTTACATCGAGGCTGTTCTGCTGGGTAGTAGATGGCGTTGCTGCTGACGATGCTGACGATGCTGGCGTTCCGGACGCTGCGGAGGCGCCAGATGCGCTCGCAGCCGATGCCGGATCTGCAGAGGATGAAGAGTCGGACAGGTCTGGTAGTGGACCCGCCTGAGTTGGCACTCCCTGTTGCCATGTCGGCTCTGCGGTTGCCGTTGACACTAGAAGTCGAACAGAAAGGCCCGCTATAGGTTGTTTAAGGCTGTCTACGAAAACAAAGGATGCCTCAACCGTATCTGGCTTGGGCGTGACCTTACTAGGCACTGGCAAATTCGGGCTGTTCGATGTCACAGGACTATTGGTGGGATTTTGGTTGGTCATGTGCCGGTTCGGTCATCGCTGCCATTATCGGACGCCGCCTCCACCGCCTTGGCCGCAGATTGGCTCTTACGGTATGCCTCGATATCGGCCTCGTCGTATGCATGCTCGTCGGCGGCCCAATCGCCTGCGCCGATCTCGCAACGCACTTTAGTTGCGGTCGGCGTCCGGACCGTGTCGGTTGCCCCATTAATCAGCATTCCTTGCTGTTGGATCGAGTCATCAGGCATATAGATCCGGTAGGGTTGGCTAGAAAGCGCTGATTCGTATAACGGATGATCTAGGAGTTCGGTCGCGTGGAACGTTTGCGAGTATTCTTGAGTCGCTTTCTGCTCAAGCGTGCTCAACGGAAGTGATGGCAACGCATACCCCATGCTCGCAGGGCCTGCAAATGAATGCTGGCTGCCTTTGATATCGATCTTGCCCGGTGCATGAATCTCGATGTTGCCGTCCTTGATGCGGATATACGCACCGCCCGATGTCAGCAGGATTTCCTGCTTCGCGGCCGCCTCAATCTTCTCCGTTGCAGACAGCACCCGCAGGGTCTTCTGTGCGGTCAGTTCGATGTTATCCGAGTGGGTCTGAATTTCCACCTTGCCCTTGGCTGCAAACAATTTCATCCCGGCGTTCTGCACAAACAGGCTGAGCTTTTCCGCAACGCTTGCGATCAGCGACTTGCCGGTTGCGATGTGTGTGCTCTGTCCGCTCACGAGGTTGGTCTGCGCATCGCTGGCGATGTGAACGGACTTCTGTGTAGATAGCGCGATGCCTGACGGACTACCGAACAGCATGACCGGCTCTTTGAACGCATTCGCACTCCCGGTTCCCCCACCCGCCGTGTTTCCCCCTGACGATGAGCCCGATATGCTGTTCTGCGTTGCATCCGTGAATGACTTCAGCGAATCGTAGCCATCCTTGAGGCTTTCCGCCTGATGCGTCGTGCTGGCATCCGACATCGCTTCCAGCACGCTCTCCGAATTCACCAGTTGCGAGGTCGTTTGCCGTGCATCCAGGGGCTGGCTGGATGCCGGATAGGTGGTGACATATAAGCCTTGACCCGCACGCACTGCGCCATAGGCATCGGACTTCAGGTCGAAACCACTACCAAGGTAACTTCCTCGGGTGTTATCGCTCTGGTCAATCAGGTAACCCAGATGCAACTGCGAATTGCTGCTCGTGGAATAAAGCTGAACGCGGTTCTGGCCGGTCGAATCATCCATGACCATCTGGTTGTAACCACTGCCCTGATATTCCTTTGACTTGTAGCCGGACAGCAGGCCGTTGGAATGCCAGTTCGGTTGCGTCGATCCGTTGTAGACCCGGCCTGTGACTAACGGCCTGTCGCAATCACCGCCCACCCAGTTGATCAGCACCTCTTCGCCGACTCTGGGCACGTGCACGCCACCGTATCCACCGCCCGTATCGGACATGGCGACACGCACCCAGCATGACGCCTTTTCGTCGCCGTTGTTGAGCCGGTCCCAGTGGAAGCGCACCTTGATACGGTTCAGCGAATCTGTGTAGACCTCTTCGTTGGCAGGGCCAACGACAATGGCCGACTGCAAATGCATTTCAGGCTTGTGATGTTCGAACGGGCTGCGATATGGAACGATCTTGCGTTGCGCCTCGATCTCAACGAGAAAGAAGCCTTCACTGCCATCAGCATGCCGAACCTTCAGTCCTTCTTCCGTGGCGTAATTCGTTCTGACGGCAGCGAGCTCGCTCTTCAGGCTATGGGGGAAATCCACGGCCTGGCTGGACACCGGCAGGTTGTTCTCAACGAACCACGCGGCCTCGATAATCGCGAACTGCCGGTTCTGGGCGCTATCCGTGGTGTGCTCGGGGTGATCGTCCAGTTGAAACCAGCGGCCGGCGTCTGCACCTCGCACCCCACCCGAGCCGAAAAACCGCTTGGCCTGCGATTCCCACTCTTCCATACGGATCCTGGACAGGTCATCGCCCCGGTCCTGCTTGCCGTAGGTGTAGGCGCCGGTGTATTCATACACCTCCGCCTGCTGCGGCAGGTTTCCCTGTGTGGGATGCGTGGGGATGTTGGTGCCCTTCGGATTGGACGGCGAAGCGGGTGCCTTGTAATCGAAGGTGCGGGTTGTCAGCGTCGTGCTTTGCAGGGTTCGGGTTCCTGACCACTGCACCAAGGCATCGGTTTCGCTGTTCGTGCCCGCGCGGTAGAACTCAACCGTCTGCGGCGAAAGCGCCGGAAACGTGTCGAGACTGTCCGTGACGACAAGCGTGTGGGATTTACCGTCGCTTGCCTGCTCGAAATAGCCGAACAGCCCCTCGCTTTCCATCAACCGGTGGACGAAATTCCAGTCGTCCTCGTATTGCATGCAGAACGAACGCGACGGAAGCGGTTTGCTCAACGCAAAGCGGAATGCACCTTGAGCCTGCGGATGCATGTTGAATACATCCGTCAGGATTTCGTCGGCCGGCCTGTCCTGCCAGATTCGCGCGTCCTTGCGAAAGCGCAGGAAGTGCATCCACGAAGCAAAGGCGATCTGGTAACTTGTGAGTCCGCTATCCGATCCGAGGCGGCGGGCGGTGTGCACGTATCCATGGTGCGGCAGATAGGACTGGTCGGTCTGCTGGATCCACAACGTCGCAGGCTGGGCAATCAGCGTTTTCAGTTCAATCGTGTCGGACGTCGATACGACATCCGCCGTGAATTCAAAATGACGGCCAATTCGTGAATGGCCGGTAACCCGCTGGGGCACCAGAGTGCTATTTCCAAGGGGAGTATCCAGCTTCAGCAGGCGGTTACTCTGGACGAGTCCGCCAGCAATTGCCCCGATTAAGTCCTGCGCACCCATACCACCTCTTCTTGTTGGCTATCGCGCCCCGCGCATGAGCGCGATTCTACGAAACCTCAGAAGAATCGGCCAGTCAGAAAATGTTAATAAAACCAATTCCGGGAATTAATTCTGCCAACCCTTTATGCGAATCGAGTAATGGGTAAATTTTTCGCATTTCATGAAATCAGTGCTGACCGGCGTTTCCAGGGTTGTTCGATAAAACGCATCTTTATCCATGGTCGGCGGGTATGCTGGCCATTGGAAATGGTTGCATCAAAAGTGGACAACGAAATAGAAAAAATTTGTTCTACCGTGAGCTTATATCGGCTTGCAAGCAAAACAACCCAGCGCTCGGTTTGGGCGGCATGGAAACCACTTGGGTACGAGATAAGCACCGCGAGTGCCATAATTGAGAGCTACCACCGTACACCGCACCCAGGAGAGTATCTTGAGCAGCATCGACAACCCTTTACATGACCGCGAAGTCGGCGTCGCCGACGCGACTCAGGACACGACCCGCATCGACGACGTACGGATCGGCGCGGTGCGCCCGCTGATTTCGCCCGCCCTGCTGCAGGACGATCTGCCCGTGCCGCCCGACGTGCAGGCGCTCGTCGAGCAAAGCCGCGCGGCGATTGCCGACATCCTGCATGGCCGCGACGACCGGCTGGTGGTGGTGGTCGGCCCCTGCTCGATCCACGACCACGATCAGGCGCTCGATTACGCCCGCCGGCTCAAGCACGCAGCTGACGCGCTGCGCGACGACCTGCTGATCGTCATGCGCGTTTACTTCGAAAAGCCGCGCACCACGGTGGGCTGGAAAGGCTATATCAACGATCCGCGGCTCGACGGCAGCTTCCGCATCAATGAAGGACTGCGCCGGGCGCGCGAGCTGCTGCTGGAAATCAGCGGCCTCGGCTTGCCCACCGCCACCGAATTCCTCGACCTGCTGAGCCCGCAATACATTGCGGACCTCGTGGCGTGGGGTGCGATCGGCGCGCGGACCACGGAAAGCCAGAGCCACCGTCAGCTCGCCTCGGGCCTGAGTTGCCCGATCGGCTTCAAGAACGGCACCGACGGCGGCGTGCAGATTGCCGCGGACGCAATCGTCGCGGCCCGCGCGAGCCACGCGTTCATGGGCATGACCAAGATGGGCATGGCGGCA
This sequence comes from Paraburkholderia sp. SSBN10T, assembly GCF_056619545.1. Classification (NCBI taxonomy): domain Bacteria; kingdom Pseudomonadati; phylum Pseudomonadota; class Betaproteobacteria; order Burkholderiales; family Burkholderiaceae; genus Paraburkholderia; species Paraburkholderia sp. SSBN10T. The sequence continues at coordinate 325,883 of NZ_JBWQQI010000004.1, read as the reverse complement.
ATCTTCGAAACGCGCGGCAACGACGACGCGCACGTGATTCTGCGCGGCGGCAAGAACGGCCCGAACTACGATAGCGCGTCGGTGGAAGCAAGCTGCTCGGTGCTGCGGGCGGCGGGCTTGCGCGAGCAGGTGATGGTGGACTGCTCGCACGCCAATTCCGGCAAGTCGCACCTGCGTCAGATCGAGGTGGCGCAGGACCTGGCACAACAGCTCGCCCAAGGCGAGTTGCGCATTATCGGCGTGATGATCGAAAGCAACCTCGAGGAAGGCCGTCAGGATCTGAAGCCGGGTGTGCCGCTGCGCTGCGGCGTGTCGATTACCGATGCGTGTTTGAGCTGGGTCCAGACTGAGCCGGTGCTCGATACGCTGGCCCAGGCGGCGCGTGCACGGCGCGCTCGCTGAGGCGGCGCGAGATGGCTTGGGAGGCGTATCGAACGCTGTTTACAGTCGACGCCACGCGCACGGTTCGCGCAGTCGAACTTCAGCAAGCCGACGTGCCGCAGCTTCAGCGTTTTTTCGACGCGAATCCCGACTACTTCATCTCGGTCAGCGGCGAACCCGCTGGTGACGACGAAGCGCAAGAGGAGTTTCTGGCCAGACCGCCTGCGGACTGGCCGTTCACGAGGAAATGGACGCTTGGCTTCGTCGATGCGCACGGCTCGCTGAACGCCATTGCCACCGTGATTGCTGATCTGTTCGCGCCAGGCGTATGGCATATCGACCTCTTCGTTCTGGAGACGAGCCAGCACGGACGCGGTGTCGGGCAGGCGTTCTTTGAGGCTTTCCAGCACTGGGCGCGCGCCTCGGGTGCGCAGTGGCTGCGGCTGGGCGTCGTCGCGGGGCACGTCCAGGCCGAGCAGTTCTGGACACGCATGGGTTTTACCGAAGTGCGGCGGCGCGAAGGCGTGCCGATGAAGTCGTTAGTTCAGACCTTGCGCGTGATGGCCAAGCCGTTGGCCGGCATGGGCCTCGACGACTATCTGGCGCGGGTCGCGCGCGACCGGTCCTGAGCTGAGGCGTATCGAACGATCTCAGTCCGCTTCGCGTCAAGCCTGCAACCAATGCTCGCGTGAGAGAGCGCAGATGTGCAAGCCGCTGAGGTCTGCATCGAGTTGGGCGCTGTCGACGGGCTGCAGGCCGAGCTTGTCGAGCGTCCTGATGCTGCGCTGGTTCCACAGCGCAGCGCCGGCCCACACCTCATCGACCATCATGACGGTGAATGCATAACGGATCGTGGCCTGCGCCGCCTCCGCCGCGAGACCCGCACCCCAATGCGACGAATGCAGCCAGAAGGCCAGATTCCAGCTCGCCGACGTACCCCGGCGCACGAGCGAGACCTGGCCCACGCAACGAGCGCCGCTCTGCAGGTCGACTGAAAATACGCAGGCCTTACCTTCTTGCGACATTGTCAGCATCGAGTCGAACCAAGCTTGCAGCTTGCCTTGCCGGTACAGATCGGGAAGCGGGAGTTCCTGCGGAAATGCAGACGAGCCGATGGCCGCGACTAGCGCATCATAGTCTTCAAGGGTGGCAGGTCTGAGCAGGCAACGATCGGTGGGAATGAGGACGGGGGCGTTTTCCATTTTTCTCTCAGCATCTGCTCCGGCAGCCACGTCGAATCCCGACTTGAAGCACGCGTCTGCTGCCCTATCGCCGCGCCCCTGCCCACCCTCACATCGCCACACGTCTGGCCGGCGCCGCCTCCTTCGCCCCCCCAACCACAGCCACGCTGCGCTCGACCGCAACCGGCGTCTCGCGCACGCCTTGCACATCGATGCGAGACGCATCGACCGAAAACGCGAAGGTATTCACGCCATTGACGCTTTCGACGGACACCGTGCCGCGATGCATCTCCGCAATCGCCTTGACGATTGCCAGCCCCAGGCCGTGGTTCTCGCGGCTATTCGTACGCGACACCTCGGCCCGGTAGAACCGGTCGAACAGGTGATCCAGCGTCGAAGGGTCGATCGCCTTACCGGGATTCGCGACTGCGATACGCACCTGGTCGTCCGCGCGCGAAATCGTCACCGTGACCGTGTCGCCGGGCGCGCAATGCTGGATCGCGTTCATCAGCAGATTGGTGCAGGCACGGCCGAACAGCGAGCGGTTCACCGGCGCCATCGCATCGCCGCGCGAAACGGCGCGCACCTGTGCCTCGTCGAATGGAATCTCCAGAAACTCCAGCGTACGCGCCATTTCCGCGGCGAGCGACACGGCCACCAGCCCGGTGGCACGCTCGCCCTGATCGGCACGCGCGAGGAACAGCATGTCATTGATGATGACGCGCATGCGCTCGAACTCTTCCAGATTCGATTGCAACGTATGGCGCAGATCCTCGACCGAACGATTGCGCGTGAGCGCCACCTCGGTCTGCCCGATCAGGATCGTGACCGGCGTGCGCAGTTCGTGCGCGACGTCCGCGTTAAACGATTCGAGCCGGCCATATGCGCCGTCGAGCCGCTCCAGCGCGCCGTTGAAGGAGTTGGCAAGCTCGTTCAGTTCAAGCGGCAGCGAGGCCGTATTCAGCCGCTGCGAGCGGTTGTTCGGACTGACCTCGGAGGCGTCCCTGGTGAGACGCCGCAGCGGCGCGAGACCGATGCGGGTCACCGAGTAACTGAGCAGCAGCACGGCGAGACTGCCCAAGGTCGAAAGCGCGGCGAGCGCGGCACCGAAGGCCTGCATGGTGCGCACGTTCGGCTGACAGCTTGCCGCCACCTGCAGTTGCACCGTGGGGCGCACGCCGCTCGCCGGAATCGACAAGGTGTTGATCAGCATCGCCTGGCCGCCGGCTGCAGGCTCCACCCGTGTGTACCCGCCGGGCCAGCTATCCGTGACGCGCCCCTCCACCGGTTGACCGTAGTGAAAATTCGGATCGGCACTCGAAACCGAATATCGGGTGGTGCCGTCGCGCGGCGACATGTCGGTCAGCTTCTCGCGTGTCATGCGCCACTTCTCCGGCGTCACCGAATGGGTCACGATGATCTTCGCGATCTCCATGCGGTCGTCGAGCGACTCGCGCAAGTGGTGGTCGAGTTGCGTGCGCATCACGAGAAACAGCCCCGTGCCGACCAGCGTAAACACCGACAACGCGACGAGTGCGAACATCATCGCGAGCCGGCGGGCAATCGAGCGGTTCATGACAATTCCGCCTCCTCCCGGACTTCGAGCACATAGCCCATGCCGCGCACCGTATGCAGCAGCTTGGTGCGGAACGGTCCGTCCAGCTTGGCGCGCAAGCGTTTGATAGCGGTCTCGACGACGTTCGTATGACTATCGAAGTTGACGTCCCAGACCAGCTCGGTAATCGCGGTCTTCGACAGAATATCGCCCTGGCGGCGCGCCAGCACGCTCAGCAACTGGAATTCCTTGGCGGTGAGGTCGAGGCGCACGCCGTCGCGCGAGGCGCGGCGGCCGATCAGATCGACAAACAGATCGCCGACCGAGATCAGCGTCGACTCCTGCGAACGGGTGCGGCGCGCGAGCGCGTGCAGCCGCTCCACCAGTTCGAGAAACGAGAAGGGTTTGGTCAGGTAGTCGTCCGCGCCTTCGCGCAGGCCGCGCACCCGGTCGTTGATATGGTCGCGGGCGGTCAGCATGATGACCGGCGTGGACTTGCGCATGCGCAGCGCCTTCAGCACGCTGAAGCCGTCACGTTTGGGCAGCATCACGTCGAGCACGATCACGTCATAGTCGAACTCGGTGGCCAGATGCATGCCTTCCTCGCCGTCGAGCGCAATGTCGACCACCCAGCCCTGCTCGGTCAGCCCCGAGCGCAGGTAGTCCACCACTTTATGTTCGTCTTCAACGATGAGCAGTTTCATCAGCGCCCCCTATTTCATTAGATTATACGAAACGCCTCGCTTTCCTGGCTCTCCTGACTCGCCTTGTTTCATTGCCGCGGGCCCTGCACACCCTCTTTCGTTGCGAAAGTTGCGAAACTCAGTCTGGACGGTTCAGCGCTTCTTTGTCTTCAGCCGGTGCGTTGACATCCCAGCCGCCGCCCAGTGCCTTGACCAGCGAAACCGACAAAGTCATCTGCTGACCGTGAATCTGCACGTCCTGGCGCTCGCTCGTCAGCAGCGACTGCTGCGCGGTGATCACATCCAGATAGGCGACGAGGCCGCCTGAATAGCGATCGTTGGCGAGCGACAGGAGACGCTGCGCGTCGGCCACGGCATCGCGCGACTGCCGCGCCGCGCCGTCGAGAACGGACAATCCCGTCACCCCGTCCTGCACCTGCTGGAATGCGGTGAGCACGGTCTGGCGGTAATTCGCCTCGGCAGCCTGATAGCCTTCGCTGGCGAATTTGACGTTGGCCGAGCGGCGTCCGCCGTCGAACACCACCTGCGAGACCGTCGCGCCGAGCGTCCACATCAGGCTCGGCGCGCTCAACAGATCGGCAAAGTTGGTGCTCTGCCAGCCGATACTCGGCGTGAGCGTGAGACTCGGGAAAAATGCCGCCTTGGCAACGCCAATCTGCGCATTCGCCGCGGCCATCGCGCGTTCGGCCGAGGCCACGTCGGGGCGCCGCTGCAGCACATCGCTCGGCACGCCAAGCGGAATCTCCGGCACCCTGGTGTCGATCACTTTCGGTTCGATCGCAAACTGCGGCGCCGGCACGCCGACCAGCGCGGCAATCGCGTGTTCAAACTGCGCCCGTTGCACGAGCAACAGTTGCGCCTGCACCTTGGTCGAATCGAGTTCCGATTTCTGCTGCAACACGTCGAGTCCGGACACCGAGCCCAGATCGTGCTCCGAAGTCACATAGTCGAGCGCCTTCTGCTGCAGGATCACGGACTGGTTCAACACGTCGATCTCGGCGTCGAGTTCGCGCATCGAGAAGTAATCGGTGGCCAGATCGGTGGTCAGCACGAGCCGTGCATTGGCAAGGTCGTCGCGCGACTGCTCGGCGGACGCCTTGGCCCCTTCCACTTCGCGACGGATCCGGCCGAACAGGTCGGTGTCGTAGTTGATCGACGGGCCAACCGCGAGGCCGTTCTGCACGGTCGTCTGGTTCGGCGTGGCATAGTTGGTGAGTGGCCGGTCCTTCGAGATCTTGAGCCGCTCCGCCGTGCCGCCGAGATCGACCTCGGGGATCCGCTGGGCCGAAGTGTTGGCGAGTGTCGCCTTGGCCTGCTCGTAATGCGCGACCGCAGCGGCGAGCGTCTGGTTCTGCGCGAGTGCCTGGGTCTCCAGGGTGTCGAGCGTCGAGTCGTCAAAGCTCATCCACCACGTCGGAGCAATCGGCGCATGCGACGGCTCAGCCACATGCCAGTACGAATCGGTGCGCCACTCGGGCGGCGCATCGGCATGCGGCTGCTGGTAATCGGGGCCCACGGTGCAGGCTGTCAGCAGCGCGGCGCCGAGCGCCGCCGCCATCAACCTGGCGGGCGGCACGGCAAGCGGACGCCCGCGCTTCACGTCGCCCCCTTGCTGTTCGACGACGGTGCGATCTGCACATGATCGCCGTCGGCAATCGAATCGCTCGGGTTGATGATGATCTTGTCGGTCGGCTCGATACCGCTTTCGATTTCGAGCGACTGCCCGAGATCCTGCGCAATCACGATCGTGCGCAGATGCACGACACCATTGTTGTCGACCACGGCCATCCGCGGCCCTTCCGCGCGGAACAGCAGCGCGTTGCCCGGCACCATGATGTCGGCATGCGCGGTAGCCGGCACGGCCACCTGAACATACGCACCCGGGCGCAGCGTGCCGTCCGGATTGGGCAGCCGCACTTCGATCTGCAGCGAGCGGGTCGGCACGTCGATCGCGCCGGCAATGTGCGTGATGGTGCCGTGGAACTGCTGCCCCGGCAATTCGGCCTGGGTCACCACCACCTGCTTGCCGAGCGCCACGTTCTGCGCATAAGCCTGCGGCAGTTGCACGTAGACCCGCAGCGGATCGGACTGCGCCAGCGCGAAGAGCGCGCGGCTCGTGCCGCTGCCTGCATCGATCAGGTCGCCGACGTCGACGTTGCGCTGCGTCACCACGCCGGCGAACGGCGCGACGATCCGCTTGAACGATTCGAGCTGGCGCAGGCGCTGCACATTCGCGTCGGCAGCGGCGAGATTCGCCACGTCCTGCGTATAGGTGCTCTGCCGCTCATCCAGTTCCTGTTGCGAGACCGCATCGCGCTGACGCAGTTGCTGCCAGCGCTCGTACGAACTCTTCGCCAGTCCGAGGCTCGAGTTGATCTGATCGCGCTGCGCCACTGCCTGCGCCAGTTCCTGATCGATTTCCGGCGTGTCGAGATCGGCCAGCAACTGGCCCTGCTTCACTTGTGCGCCGATGTCGACGTACCAGTGCAGCAGATAACCGGTTGCGCGCGCATAGATCGGCGACTCGACGTAACCGCGCAGCGTACCCGGCAGCAGCGTATTGCCGCTGCCGTCGGTCTGCGTGGGCGTCACCACGTTGACGTATTCCACCGCGTTTTGCTGGGTCGTTTCCGCCACCGAGCGGTTTTGCATCATGTCCGCCACCACGGTGCGCAAGGCGCCCAGCGCCAGCAAAATCAGCACGATCCAGATGGCGAATTTGGCGCGTTTCCACTCGCGGTTGCGCGGCGGCAACGCGTGCCCATCCTCGGTGTCCCGCGCGGGGATCGCTAGCGAAGCGTGAGTTTTTTCAGTCATCTCAGTCAGCCGTCATTGAACGTTACGCGTGCCTGCCGGCGCCGGCGCTGCCGCCGTCGTCGGAGCCCTGCCCGCCATGCGCGCCACCGTTACGGCGGGCGAGGCGCGTATGGATCGCCGCAAAAACCAGCGGCACGAAAAACAGCGTGGAAACGGTTGCAAACAGCAAGCCGCCGATCACCGCGCGCCCGAGCGGCGCATTCTGCTCGGCCCCTTCGCCGAGACCGAGCGCCATCGGGATCATGCCGATAATCATCGCGAACGCGGTCATCAGCACCGGCCGGATCCGGCTGGCGCCTGCCTCGAGCGCCGCGGTCAGCGGCGGCGCACCGGTGGCGAGCCGCTGCCGCGCGAACGCCACCATCAGAATACTGTTGGCGGTCGCCACGCCCATCGTCATGATGGCGCCGGTCAGCGCCGGTACGCTCAGGTGCGTGCCGGTGAGGAACAGCATCCACATGATCCCTGCAAGAGCCGCCGGCAACGCGCTAATGATAATGAGCGGATCGACCCACGACTGGAAGTTCACGACGATCAGCAGATACACCAGCACGATGGCCATCGCGACGCCCACGCCCAAGCCGAAGAACGAGGTGCGCATGGTCTGCACCTGGCCGCGCACCACGATCTGGCTGCCGCGCGGCAACGTTGCGCGGGTCTGATCCACCAGCTTGTTCACCTGGGCCGCCACGCTGCCGAGGTCGCGTCCTTCCACGCTCACGTACAGGTCGATCACCGGCCGGATGTTGTAGTGCGAGACGACGGCGAACTGGCTTTGCGGCGCAACCTGCACGAGATTGCCGAGCAGTTGCGTCGGCCCGTTAGCAGCCGCCGAAACCGGTGTGCGCAACAACTGGTCGATCGACGAAATGTCATACTGCGGCGTCTGCACCGCGACACTGTATTCGACCCCGTTCTTGTTGTTGAACCAGAAGCTCGGCGCCGTTTGCGAACTGCCCGACAACGAAATGAGCACGTTCTGCGCCACGTTGTTGGCGTTGAGGTTCAGTTGCTGCAGGCGGGTGCGATCCATCTGAAGACTGATCACCGGCTCGTCGAGCTTCTGCTGGATGTGCGTGTCCACTGTGCCGGGAATCAGCCTCACCTGCTTGTAGAGCTTACGCGCGACGTCGAAGTTGCCTAGCTGATCGTTGCCGACAATCTGCACATCAATGGCGGCAGGCAGTCCGAAGTTCAGAATCTGCGTCACGATGTCGGCCGGCTGGAAGAAAAATTCCACGCCCGGAAAACGTTGCGGCAAGATCGCCCGCAGTTTGTCGATGTAGCGTTGGGTAGGCTTGTGATCCGCGGTAAGCGCCACCTGAATTTCGCCGTCCAGCGTGCCGATCGTGCCGGCATTGCTATAGGACAGGTTGATCCCGCTATACGGCAACCCGAGGTTGTCGAGAATCGTCACCAGTTCTTTCTGCGGCACCACCTGACGCACGACCTTCTCTACCTCGTCGGCAAGGCGCGCGGTTTCCTCGATGCGGGTACCGGTCGGCGCACGCATGTGCATGCGGATGTCGCCCGCGTCGACCGTCGGGAAGAAGTCTTCGCCGAGCACGAACACGAGGCCCATCGAGACCACGCAAAAACCCAGGAACGCACTGCCGAACATCCCACGGCGCACCAGCACGCTGCTCAGGATTACGATGTAAGCGCCACGCATGCGCTCGAAGCCAGCGTCGAAGCGGTGGTAGATCCGCATGAACGGATTCGGCTTGCTGCCCTCTTTCGGCTTGTGCGCATGGCCCATCAGCAGCATCGCGAGGGTCGGCACCAGCGTGCGCGAGAGTATGTACGACGCCAGCATCGCGAACACCACCGCTTCGGCGAGCGGCACGAACAGGTACTTCGCCACGCCCGTCAGGAAGAACATCGGCACGAACACGATACAGATGCACAGCGTGGAGACGAGCGCGGGCACCGCGATTTCGCCGGCGCCTTCGAGAATCGCGTCATGCAGGTTGGTGCCCATATGCAGGTGCCGTTCGATGTTCTCGATGGTCACCGTGGCGTCGTCCACCAGAATCCCGACCGCGAGCGCGAGCCCGCCCAGCGTCATGATGTTGATGGTCTGGCCGAGCGCATGCAGCACGATCAGCGAGGTGAGAATCGACAGCGGGATCGACACCGCAATGATGCAGGTGCTGCGCCAGTTGCCGAGGAACAGCAGAATCATCGCCGCGGTGAGCGCCGCCGCAATCAATGCTTCGCGCACCACGCCCTGCACCGCTGCCTTGACGAAGATCGACTGGTCGAACAGCGCGCTGATGTGCAGGTCGGGCGGCAACGCCGCCTGAGCGGTGGGCAGCAGATCATGCAGCGTATTGACGATCGCCAGCGTCGAGGCGCTGCCGTTCTTGAGCACCGACATCAGCACGCCCCGGTGGCCGTCCTGGCGCACCACGTTGGTCTGTGGAGAGAAGCCGTCGCGCACGTGCGCGACCTCGCGCAGATAAGTGGTCGCACCATTGAGCGTGCGCACCGGGATGTCGTTCAGGCCCGCCACCGTCGCGGGCGAACCGTTCATGTTGATGGTGTATTCCTTGGCGCCGATCTTGGCCGTGCCGGTCGGCAAAATCAGGTTCTGCGCGTTGAAGGCGTTAACCACGTCGGCCGGTGTCAGTCCCTTCGCCAGCAACGCCCGCGTATCGAGGTCGACCGAAATCAGACGCGACTTGCCGCCGTACGGATATGGCACAGCGGCGCCTGGGATCGTGACCAGTTGCGGACGCAGGAAGTTGAGCGCGGTGTCGTTGAGCGACTGCTCCGACATTCTCGGACTGGACAAGCCGAGCTGGATCACCGGAATACTGGAGGCCGAATAGCTGATCACCAGCGGCGGCGTCGCGCCTGGCGGCATCTGCTTCAACTGCGCCTGTTCGACTGCAACCGTCTGCGCAATAGCGGTCTGAATGTTGGCGGTCGGCTGCAGGAACAGCTTGATGATCGTGATGCCCGGGAGCGACTGCGATTCGATGTGCTCGATGTCGTTGACCGTGGTGGTCAGACTGCGCTCATTGACCGACGTGATCCGGTTGGCCATGTCCTCGGCCGACAGACCCGTATAGGTCCAGATGATGCTGACGACCGGAATGTTGATTTCCGGCAAAACGTCGATTGGCGTCGTCAGCAGAACAAATGGCGTCGCCAGCAGAATCAGAATGGCCATCACGATGAACGTGTATGGCCGCTTTAGCGCAACGTTGACAATCCACATTGAAAAACGCGCCCGAAAAAATGCTGGAAAGAATGAGAAGTCGCCGTGACGCGAAGGTACGCGCTACGCTAGCGGACGCGATGCCAGAGCCGGCAGCCGCGCGAAAACAGGCATGCCCGCGAAAGCGATGCCCGTCCAACGTCAAATCTGCGCTTATGCTAGATGGTTGTCACCAACGGCTGCATGGCGTCAAAATGGCAAAACTGTCAGGAAGATAAATGTAAGTTTACGCCGTGCGGGGCGCGATTTTTACCGGGTGCCTGACGAGTTGCCACCGTCATTTAGCATAACCTCTTCCCCGGCCGGCGCGCATTGGGTGTGCTCCCACCCGGCGCCGCGTGCATGCATTCGCTGCCAGTCGATCGCGCAGCAATTGAACCGCCTACCCAGTCAAGAACACGCCTTGTATTTTTGAATGATCAGTCATAATATTCGGACGAATGCCGGGTGATCAGTGTTTTACGCCCGTTAGCCCCGAGGACTTCAAACGAGCCAGCGCACTAGCTTCAATTTGCATATTTCAGCGGAAATTAGCGATATTTTAGTGATCGAAGCAAGCGTCGATCATTGAGTGCAGCGCTGAAAGCAGGTCAGGCCAATTTGATGGCGACGCAATAACTCGCCTCGTTCTTCATCAATTTTTTGAACGATCATTCATGAACACATCTCTCAAACCACCCGCCTCTGTAAGTCCTGGACACGACGCGACGCTCGCAACGGCCGTGTCGACACCGCTCGTCTCCGCCTACGGCGGCTACGCGAAAGGCCTCCTCTGCTGCCTCATCGCGACGGTTTCTTTCGGGCTGATGTTCCCGGTCATGACGAGCGCGCTCACGCGAGTCGACCCGTTCACCTTCACTTCATTGCGTTACCTGGTCGCGGGTGCAGCGTTTCTGGTGCTGCTGCAGCGTAAGGAGGGCACGGCCGCCCTCCGCCTGAAGGGCGAACCGGTTGTGCTTGCGTGGATGCTCGGTTCGATCGGTTTTGCCGGCTTCGGCGCGTTCGTCTTTCTCGGCCAGCAACTCGCCGGCAGGGACGGTGCGCTAAGCGCATCGATCATGATGGCGACTCAGCCCATGCTTGGGCTGCTGCTCAACTCCGTGGTGCGGCGCGTGTTACCGCCGCTCTATTCGTTCCTGTTCATCCTGCTGTCGTTTTGCGGCGTCGCGCTCGTGGTCACCAGGGGCGATATTGCCGGGCTGCTGCATGCGCCGCAGGACTACGCGGCCAACGCGCTGATCGTCGTGGGCGCGCTGTGCTGGGTCATCTATACGTTCGGTGCGACGTTCTTCAAGCAATGGTCGCCGCTGCGCTATACGACGATGACGATCTGGCTCGGCCTGACCACCATCATCGGCTTGAACCTGGTGCTGTTCGCGGTGCATGCAGTCCCGGTACCGAAGCTGGCGGTGTTGGGGGCAATCACGCCCCATCTGCTGTATATGGGACTCGGGGCGGGTTTCTTCGGCATCCTGAGCTGGAATCTCGGCAACCGCATCCTGACGCCGTTAAACGGCGTGATCTTCATGGATGTCGTGCCGCTGACAACCTTTATCGTGTCCGCCCTGGCCGGCGTCGTCGCCACGCCGTTCCAGATCGCGGGGGCATGTATGACCGGGATGGCGCTGGTACTCAACAATCTGTATTTGCGCCGCCGTGCGCGGCGGCTGGCGCGGGCGTGAGAGCCGGAGGCTTGTTGCCGGTCCCGCACATGCGGTAGCGTGCGTGTTGCAGGCTGGACAGCCCGGTCCGCCACAATAGCAGCGCACGCCTTTGCGGGCAGCCCCCGCCCCCTCACGATCGAGCCTACGCCATGACCGACAAGCCTGCCGCCCCGCCATCCGAAGACGCCCCCGCCGCTACCGGTCTGCGCAAAGGCCTGACGCATTACGGCGATAGCGGCTTCTCGCTGTTCCTCCGAAAAGCCTTCATCAAGGGCGCGGGCTACACCGACGCCGCGCTCGAGCGCCCGGTGATCGGCATCGTCAATACCGGCAGCACCTATAACCCTTGTCATGGCAACGCGCCGCAACTGATCGAAGCCGTCAAACGCGGCGTCATGCTGGCGGGCGGCCTGCCGATGGACTTCCCGACCATCTCGATCCACGAGTCGTTCTCGCAGCCCACCAGCATGTATCTGCGCAACCTGATGTCGATCGATACCGAGGAGATGATTCGTGCGCAGCCGATGGATGCCGTGGTCCTGATCGGCGGTTGCGACAAGACCGTGCCGGCGCAACTGATGGGCGCCGCGTCCGCGGGCATTCCGGCCATCCAGTTGATCACCGGGTCGATGCTCACCGGCTCGCATCGCTCGGAACGGGTCGGCGCCTGCACCGATTGCCGCCGCTACTGGGGGCGCTTTCGCGCCGAAGAAATCGATCTGCAGGAAGTCTCCGCGGTCAACAATCAGCTCGTGGCCAGCGTAGGCACCTGCTCGGTGATGGGCACGGCCAGCACCATGGCATGCCTCGCCGAAGCGCTCGGCATGACCGTGCCGGGCGGCGCGGCGCCGCCTGCCGTCACGGCCGACCGCATGCGGATTGCCGAATTGACCGGCGCAGAGGCCGTGCGGATCGCCCACTCACGCCTCACCATCGACCAGGTACTGACGGCCGCGGCGTTCGAGAATGCGTTGCGCGTGCTGCTCGCCATCGGCGGTTCGACCAACGGCATCGTGCATCTGAGCGCGATCGCCGGACGTCTCGGTTTCGAGGTGGACCTGCAGGCGCTCGACCGCATGGGCCGCGAAACGCCCGTGTTGCTCGACCTGAAGCCCTCCGGCCAGCACTACATGGAGGACTTTCACAAGGCCGGCGGCATGGCCACCCTGCTGCGCGAGCTCAAACCGTTATTGCATCTCGACGCACTGACGGTGACGGGCCGCACGCTCGGCGAAGAGATCGAAGCCGCCGGTCCCGGGTTCGCGCAGGACGTCGTGCGCCCGCTCGCCCGGCCGATTTACCCGCAAGGCGGGATCGCCGTGCTGCAAGGCAATCTTGCTCCGGGAGGCGCAATCATCAAGCAATCCGCCGCCGACGCGAAGTTGATGGAGCACACCGGCCGCGCGGTCGTATTCGAAAACGCCGAGGATCTGGCGCGCCGCATCGACGCCGAGGATCTGGACGTGCACGCCGACGACATTCTGGTGCTCAAGAACATCGGCCCCAAAGGCGCGCCCGGCATGCCCGAGGCAGGCTACATTCCGATTCCGAAGAAACTGGCGCGCGCTGGCGTCAAGGATATGGTGCGGATTTCCGATGGCCGCATGAGCGGCACGGCGTTCGGCACCATCGTGCTGCACGTCACGCCGGAATCGGCGGTGGGCGGCCCTCTTGCCTATGTGCGCAATGGCGATTCGATCCGCTTGAGCGTAGCGCAGCGCGAGATCAGCCTGCTGGTGCCGGACGACGAGTTGGCGCGCCGCGCGCAGGAAATCCCTAGCCATGCGCCGAGTGCGGAACGTGGTTACCTGAAGCTGTTTCTGGAAACCGTCACGCAAGCGGACCAGGGAGTCGACTTCGATTTCCTGCGTGCAGCTAATGTGCGCGGCACGATCCCTAAAGCGTAAGCGCGGGCGCGGCGGCAGCCAGGCCGCGATTGGCCGCCGCGCGGTTGGCGGCCCCGCGGGCGCCGCGCTATAGATCGCCGTTGCGCTGCTTACGCCTTACTTCGCAAACAACGACGCGATGTTGGCGAAGGCCTTGAACTCCAGCGCATTACCCGACGGGTCGAGGAAGAACATCGTGGCCTGCTCGCCCACTTCGCCCTTGAAACGCACATGCGGCTCGATGATGAAGCTGGTACCGGCACGCTGCAGCTTGTCCGCGGCGGCTTGCCACTGCTCCATCGGCAAGACGACGCCGAAGTGACGCACCGGCACGGCATCGCCATCGACCGCGCTGGTCTGCCGATGCCCGGCTTCCTCGGGCGCGAGGTGCGCGACGATCTGATGGCCGTAGAAGTTGAAGTCCACCCACTCCGGCGCACTGCGGCCTTCGGGGCAGCCTAGCAACTCGCCATAAAACTCGCGGGCGGCCGCGATGCTATGGACGGGAAACGCCAGATGGAACGGCGGCAAAACGGCTTCGGTAACGCTCATGATGGTCTGGACCGGAAAGTTGAACACGAATCAAAAGAGGACTGAAAGCTCAGTTTACACATTAGATAAATTGTTGAAAAACGATATATTTTTGATCTGAACACCATAAAAATCGATGAATTAGCCATGCTTGGCAAATTGTGTCGCTGCCCGTGAAACGAACTGTACCTGTGCGTCAGGCCAATACGTCATGCAGAATGTGGCGTACCCGCCGGCTTAGCGATGGCGCAGGCACCACGCCACTCCCTGCAACATTACGAGCCCCCTCAGCCCCCCCGCTCCCTGAAGGCATCGTCCCAATGACAGTCAGCGCTTTTCTATCGGCCAACGTGTTGATCGCCTACACCGCTTACTTTGTCGGCACGGCAAGTCCCGGCCCGAGCAATCTCGCCATCATGTCGCTCGCCATGGGGTCCGGCCGCAAGGCGGCGTTCGCCTTTGCGCTCGGCGTCATGTCCGGTTCGTTCTCGTGGGCGCTACTCGCGTCGCTCGGTTTGTCGGCGGTGCTCGCGACGTATTCGCAACTGCTGGTGGCGATCCGGATCGTGGGCGGCCTCTATCTGCTCTGGCTGGCGTGGAAATCGGCCCGCTCGGCGCTCACCCCGCGACAACCGCTCGCCAGCGTGACACGCGTGCCTGAGTCGTCGCGGCGGCTCTACGTTCGCGGGCTGCTGCTGCACCTCACCAACCCCAAGGCGATTCTGGTCTGGCTGTCGATTGTTTCACTGGCCATTCCCGCCTCGGGCGGCGCGGCCCATACGGCTCCGGTCGTGCTCGGCTGCATGGGCATCGGCATTTGCGTGTTCAGCAGCTATGCGATTCTGTTTTCCACCGAAACTGCGCGCCGCGTATATGGCTCGATCCGCCGCTGGCTCGACGGTTCGCTGGCCGTGGTGTTTAGCCTGGCTGGCCTGAAGCTGTTGAGCGCGCGCAGCTAACGGCAAACGACGGCAAACGCGCGGAGGTTCCGCGCGCCCCGGCTTTGCGTTACCGTGACGGGTCTCGCACACAAGCCATGCAATGGAAACGGAATGAGCCGCCGGGAACAGCAGGACACGTCAGCATCACGCTCGCCATTACAGGTTCGCCTGTATCTGGCGAGCGCGCTCATCCTTGTGGCGGGCCTCGTCGGCGCCGCGCTCATTTACGCCACGGCGCCGGACCCGGACAGTGCGGAACTGATCTACGGCGCCGTAAACAACCCGCAATACCAGCTCGAACTGCAACGCATCGGTGGCAACGCCGAAGTAGTGGTGGCGCAGTTTCATCAATGGTTCGACAGCCTGTGGCACGGCAAGCCGCTCGCTTATACCGTAGCGGTCTTATGCGCGGCAGCGGCAGGCGCGTGTTTCCTGGCAGGTCGTAGCCGGATCTTCGAGCCGATGCACGAACCGGGCGACGATCAGGACAGTTAAGCAGTTATGCTGCCGGGCTAACTGCACGCGTTGAACCGCGCCTCGCGGCAAACCGTGCCATCAGTCATCCGCGGCACGGCCCGCCCGCCTACATCACCCCATTCGTCCGCGGGTCCGAGTCCACGCCCACCGCCGCCAGCGCTTCATGCAAGGTGCTGAAGATGCACGACGCCTTGACGATCTGCGTAATCCCGTGGCGGTCCATATCGGAGCGCAGATAGCGGTTCACGCGCGCGAAGATCACCTCGACGCCCTGCTGCTTGAGCGAATCGAACAGATCGGTGAGCGAACGCGCCGCCGAGTAATCGAGATCCGTGATTGCACCCGCGTCCACCACGAACCAGCGCAGCTTCTGCGGCGCCCGCTCGATCAGCAGACGCACCTCGTCGACGAAGAAATGATCGTTCGCATAGAACAGATCCGCGCCGAAGCGGTAGACGATCAGGCCTGGCGCGGTCTGCATGCCCGGCTTCGTCGGCACCGGCAGCCAGCGCCCATCGGCTCCCGGCGCCAGCAGCATCGTATACGGCCGGTAGCTATGGCGCACATGGCGCAGCAGCGACAGGGCCACGGCAATCAGAATCCCGTGCTCCACACCCAGCACCACCACCGCGAGCGCGGTAAAAATGGCCAGCGTGAATTCGCCCGGACTCTCGCTACGGATGGCCGCCAGGCTCTGCACGTTGATCAGCCCCACCCCAATCGTGAACACGATGCCGGCCAGCACGCAGTGCGGCAGGTACTGTAAATACCGGCTGAAAAACAGCAGCACCACGACCACCACCGCGGCAAACACCAGTTGTGCGAACTGACTGCGCGTGCCGGCGCGATCGGCCATAGCGGTTTGAGTCGGACTGCCGTTGACGACAAACGCACCGGAGAACGCAGCCGCGGTGTTGGCTGCGGCGAGACCGAGAATGTCGGCATTCAGGTCGACGCTCTCGTGGTAGCGCTGGGCGAACACGCGCCCGGCCGCAGCGCTTTGCGCGACGATCATCACGAAGCACGACGCGGCCACCGGCAGCAGATCGAGGATCTGCCGCCAGCTCGCGGCAGGCAGGCGAAACGGCGGCAAGCCGCCGGCGACCGGACCGAGGATGGCGATACCGTGCCCCGCAAAATCGTAGAGATCGCTCGCGGCAATCCCGCCGACCACCGCCAGCAAAGGCACCGGCAGACGCGGGATAAAGCGCTTGGCGAGAAGGATGCTCACCACCACGCCGGCCGAAATCGCCAGCGTCGGCAGGTTGACCTGACCGAGACGGCTCAGTATCTGCTCCAACTGCACCGTGCTGCGTGGCGACGAGACCGCAATGCCGAGCATGTCGCCCAGCATCGCGATGCCCACCTGCACCCCCACGCCGGCCAGAAAGCCCACCAGTACAGTGCGCGACAGGAAGTCGGCGAGAAAACCCAGCTTGAATATGCGGGCCACCAGCAGCAGGATCGCGGTCAACAAGGCGACCATGCCGGCAAGCTCGACGTATTGGCCGCTCGCGATCGGCGCCATGGTGGAGAGCTTGCTGGCGAAAATAGTCGCGGTGGCCGAGTCGGCCGCCACCACCAGATGACGCGACGCGCCGAAGAACGCAAACGCCACCAGCGGCAGGAACACCGTGTACAGGCCGGTCACGGCCGGCATGCCGGCAATCCGCGCGTAACCGAGCACCTGCGGAATGTCCATTGACGCCAGCGTCACGCCGGCGAGTGCGTCGCGCAGCGCCGCAGCGCGATTCAGAGGGAGGATGCCTTTGAGCAGGCCAAACCGGGAGGCTAGTTTTTCTGGAGATTCTTGCATGCAGGAATGGCATCCCAATCAGATGACGAATCCAGCATCCTGCCGCGAGTGGGCACTACAGCGCAAGACTCGATTGCGACTCGGGCACAACTCGATTACCGCACAGACGCAGGAATCCGTAGCCACCAGGCCGCTAGAACTAGCGCTTGAATTGTCCGGTCAGGGGATCTACATGCCGGGCGAAGCCGAACAGCACGGTGATCGCAAGTGGACAGGCAATCATGAAAGTGACTAGCATCTTTCACCCCGTAACAAAATATTTCCGCGAGTGTAAAGGATCGACCGTTCTTTTAAATAAGGTAAAACCCCTCGTGATCGTGCTGCTGAAACCGCGTCGCCGGCCCGCTGTTCCTCCGCTGTTCCTCTACCGATCCTTCACAGCCGCCGCGCCCTCCTCCTTGAATAGCAAAACGCCTACAAAGCTTACAAAACAGTGCGCGAGTTCTGGGTTTTGCCTGCACACCTTATAATCGGGCATGACTTTATCCCCGCCCCAGGCCGCCTCCTTGCAGGCAGCCACGCTCAGCCGCCCCGCCGTCCTCCGTTGCAGCACTCTCGCGTCGCCATGCCGCTTGCAGGCGGTGACCGCATGAAAACACCCAAACGTCTACTCCCGCTCGTCGAAGAAGGCCTGATCGACGAAGTCATCAGCCAGTTGATGAGCGGCAAGGAAGCCACTGTGTATGTAGTGCGCAGCGGCGCTTCAACCCGTTGCGCCAAGGTCTACAAGGATGCCAAGCAGCGCAGCTTCCGTCAGGCGGCCTCGTATCGCGAAGGGCGCAAGGTCAAGAACAGCCGTGAAGCGCGCGCCATCGAAAAAGGCAGCCGCTATGGCCGTGAAGTGCAGGAACAGCACTGGCAGAACGCCGAGGTCGACGCGCTGTTTCGTCTGGCCAATGCCGGCGTGCGCGTGCCGCAGCCCTATATCTGCACTGACGGCGTGCTGCTCATGGAACTAGTGACCGACGCGCACGGCAACGTCGCACCACGTCTGAACGACGTGGACATGAGCGAGGCGCGCGCGGTCGAACTGCATGCGCGCCTGCTCAACGAGGTGGTGCGCATGCTCTGCGCCGGTGTGATTCACGGCGACCTGTCCGAGTACAACATCCTGCTGGCCGAGGATGGCCCGGTCATCATCGATCTGCCGCAGGCTGTCGACGCCGCCGGCAATCTCGAAGCCCCCGCCATGCTGGAGCGCGACGTCGACAATCTCGCGGCCTACTTCGGCCGCTTCGCACCGCATCTGTTAAGCGCGAATTACGGCAAGGAAATCTGGGCGCTGTTCGAAGGCGGCGGTCTGCACCCCGAAGTGCAACTGACCGGACAGATCGAACTCGACACCACTCCGGTCGATCTCGATGCGGTGCTGCAGGAACTCGAGGACACCCGCCTCGAAGAGGAGGCCCGCGTGCGCCACGAGCAGTCGTTGCGCGAGGGCGGCTGAGCGCGCTCACCTCTTGCGCTGCGCGTTGTTGCCGGGGCGGCGCATGCCGCGCCGCTTTCTGGTTAACGCGCGTGGCGGCAAGATCGTTCAGGCGTCGACCCACCGCTGCGGCCCTTGCCGCGCGGCGCCCCCACCGAGGCACGCATCGTCACCGTCACGGGAAACTCGCGGAAGATCTCCCACGACGTTCCGTAGCATTGATTCACCAGCCAGCGCACGGCGTTTTGCGTCAGGTCCGCGGTGGGAATATGCACTGAAGTGAGCGCAGGCGCGGCGTAAGCCGCGGAGTAATCGTCGTCGTAGCCGATCACCGAGACATCGCCCGGCACCGAAATGCCGGCTTGCTGAAAACGCGCGAGAACGCTCACCGCCATCGTGTCGTTTGCGCAGAACACCGCGGTAAACGGCTGCTTCGCGTCGAGCAACGCTTGCGCGGCCGCGTAACCGCCTTCCGGCGAGAAGTCCGATTCGATCAACGGCACCTGCGCGCGTTCGATGCCGTGGCGCGCCAGCTCCGCAAAGAAGCCGTCGAGACGCGCCTGATTGTCCGAGGCGCTGAACGGGCCCGCAATCACCGCAATCTCGCGATGCCCATGCTCGAGCAAGGTGCGCGCCGCCAGTTCGCCGCCACGCACGTGATCGGCGCAAAACGATGCCTCGGGCAACTGATCGAACGCCCGGTTGAGAAACACCATCTTCGGATGCATCCGGTGCAAGCGAATCAGATCTTCGTCGTGCAGATCGTGACTGATCACGATCACGCCGTCGCAATCGCGGCCAATCAGGAAGTCCACCGCTTCGAGCGCCTGCTCGCGCGGCGACGAGTCGCCGCAACCGGTCGCCACCACCACGTGACGGTGCACCGCGCGTAACTCGGTATCGGTCTGCTTCAGAATGGTGCCGTAGTACGAGCCGAAGAAAGTCGGCACGAACAGGCCGATCATGCCAAGCGATTGCGTCGCCATGGCGCGGCCGATCGAGGACGGCCGGAAATTCAGCGCCTCGATGGCGGCCTGCACACGGCGCGCGGCATCGGCCGATACCGGCCCCTTGCCGGAAATCGCCCGCGATGCGGTCGACATGCCGACTCCGGCCAGCTCCGCCACGTCTTTCAGGGTTGCCACACACGCTCCATCAAACCGTGCCGTTCACAGACGGGCGCCACTGGCCTCGTCGAACAGCGAAATATGTGCGCTGTCGAGCGAAAAGGCACGCGCCTCGCCTACCGCGATGGGCGCCTTGTCCTGATCGATCGACGCGATCTGGGCGCCATGATAATCGAGCCAAATAACGCGGTGGTTGCCCATCGGCTCGACGAGAGATACCTGGCCTTGCTGCGCGAGATCCGCGCCGACCCGCACGTCCTCGGGGCGCACGCCGAGCACGCAGGGCCGCGTGGTATCGGGCAGCGTCTTGAAGGGATAGCGCGACACATCGAGATCGAGGTGAGCGGTGCGAAAACGCATGCCCTCCTCGCGCCGCTCCAGCCGCCCTTGCAGCATGTTCATCGCAGGCGCGCCGAGAAAGCTAGCAACGAACAGATTGTCCGGCCGCGCGTAAACTTCGGCAGGCGTGCCGATCTGCTGGATCACGCCGCCGCGCATCACGGCCATGCGGGTAGCGAGCGTCATCGCCTCGACCTGGTCGTGGGTCACGTAGATCATCGTTGCGCCGAGCCGCTGATGCAGTTGCTTCAGCTCGCGGCGCAGCTCGGTGCGCAACTTGGCGTCGAGATTCGACAGCGGCTCGTCGAACAGGAACACATCCGCCTCGCGCACGATCGCGCGGCCGATCGCCACGCGCTGACGCTGGCCGCCGGAGAGTTGCGCCGGCTTGCGCTTGAGCAGCGGCCCGAGTTGCAGCATCTCGGAGGCACGCGTGACGCGCCGTTCGATTTCCGCCCTGGGCGTGCCGTTGATGCGCAGTGCAAACGACAGATTGCGCTCCACGCTCATGGTCGGATACAACGCGTACGACTGGAACACCAGCGAAATGCGGCGGTCTTTCGGATCGGCCCAGGTCATATCCTCGCCGCCGATTTCGATGCTGCCGTCCGCGACGTCGATCAGCCCCGCAATGCTATGCAGCAAGGTGGATTTGCCGCAGCCCGACGGGCCGAGCAGGACGACGAATTCGCCGGCGTTCACATCGAGATCGAGCGACTCGATGATCGTGTTCGCGCCCAGCTCGATGCGCAGATTGCGAACCGATACGTTCGATAAGTTGCTCATACGCTATCCCTTGACGGCGCCGGAAGCGATGCCGCGCACGAACCAGCGGCCCGAAATGAAGTAGATGGCGAGCGGCACCATCGAGGTGAGGATGGTCGCCGCCATGTTGACGTTGTAGAGACGCTCGCCGGTGGTGGTGTTGATGATGTTGTTCAACTGCACCGTCATCGGCAGGTTTCTTGTGCCCGCGAACACGAGGCCGAGAATGAAGTCGTTCCAGATGCCGGTGACCTGCATGATGACGGCCACCACGATGATCGGCGTGGACATGGGCAGCATCAGTTGCAGAAAGATGCGCCAGAAACCACCGCCGTCGATGCGCGCCGCCTTGAACAGTTCGAGCGGAATCGACGCATAGTAGTTGCGAAACAGCAGCGTCATGATGGGCATGCCGAAGATCGTATGAATCACCACGATGCCCGGCAGCGAGCTGAACAGATGCACGCTCGCCAGCACCCGCACCAGCGGATAGACCATCACCTGCACCGGAATGAAGGCGCCCATCAGCAGGATGGCGAACAGCAAGCCGGCGCCGCGCGGCCGCCAGAACGACAGTGCATAGCCGTTCACCGCGCCGATCATGATCGACAGAATCGTGCTCGGCACGACAATGCGCACCGAGTTCCAGAAGCCGACCTGAATGCCGTTGCAGTCGAGCCCCGTGCAGGCCGACGCCCACGCATCGCGCCACGGCGCGAGCGTGAAATGCATGGGCAGCGCCAGAATATTTCCCACGCGGATCTCGCTCATCGGCTTGACCGAGGTCACCAGCATCACGTATAGCGGCAACAGGAAGAACAGCGCGGCGGTGATCAGGAACGCATAGACGCCGAAACGCGCGGGCGTGAAATGGGAGCGGCGCTTGGGGCCCGGTCTCGCGGCAAGGCCGGCGGCGGCTTTCCCTGCGGATTCGCCCGTGGCAGGCAGCGTGTTCATCAAACGTCCTTTCGCAAGGCGGCGCGGCTGCGCGCATAAAAGAACGGCGCGAGGATCGCCAGCACGGTAGTCAGCAGTACGATCGAAGCGGCCGAGGCGAGGCCGATGTTGGCGCGGCCGAACAGATAATCCATGATGAACTTGGCCGGCACTTCGCTCGCCGTACCCGGGCCGCCCAGCGTCATCGCCACGACCGCGTCGTAGAGCTTGACCACCATCACGAACAGCAGCACGAACGCCGTGGACATCGAGGTCTTGAGCATCGGCACCACGATACTCACATAGACCCGCCAACGCGGAATGCCGTCGATGCGCGCCGCTTTCCAGATCTCGTCGTCGATGCCGCGCAAGCCGGCCAGCAACAGCGCCATCACGAGCCCGGACGCTTGCCAGACCGTGGCGATCACGAGCGTATAGACCACCCAGTCCTGATCGACGATCCAGTCGAAGCGCGCATGTGCAAAACCGATGCGATGCAATACCTGCTGCACGCCCAGCTCGGGATTGAGAATCCATTGCCAGACGAGCCCCGTGGCGACGAACGACATCGCATACGGATATAAAAACACCGTGCGCAGGGCGCCCTCCGCCACCACGCGCTGATCGACGAAGATGGCCAGCAGCAAACCGATCACCATGCAGGCGACGATAAAGCACGCCCCGTAGATCACGATGTGCTGCAGCGACACGATCCAGCGGTCGTTCTGGAACAACCGCACATACTGCGTCATGCCGGCGAAGCGGTCGGACGGAAAAGTGCGCGACAGCGTGAGCGACACTCTGGCTGTCCACAGCATGGTGCCGAGGTAGGCGAACACGACTGTCGCCACCATCGGCAGCAGCGCGATCCAGGCGGCCAGCGGCCAACGCCGGCCAAGCGGTTTTGAGCGCATGGCATGCCGTTGCGCTGCCGACGGTAAGCCGAGCGCGCGCATCGCGGCGCTCAGCTCTTCAGCGCGCTGGCAAACGCCTTTTGCGCATCTTCAGCCGACTCGTTCTTGTTCCAGAAGTTGGTAATAACGTCCGTCAATGCACCTTGCAGGTCCGGCGGAATCAGCATCTCCGGGTTCGGCAACTGACGCGACTTGTCCTTCATGATCGCAATGCCCTCCTTGGCGCAGATATCCAGGCTCGAGGTATCCACGTCCGGACGAATCGGAATCGAGCCCTTCTTCGCGCTAAAGGCAACCTGTGCGGATGGCGACGTCATCACGGTGGCGAGCAGGTTCTGCGCCTTGACCGCATTCGCGTTGTCGGTCTTCGGGAACACGAACACGTCGCCCGCCACCATGTACGGCGAGCGCGGACCGAAACCCGGGAAGCAGCCGAAGTCCTTGCCCGCCACCTGATTGGCGGCCGAGAACTCGCCCTTCGCCCAGTCGCCCATGATCTGCATGCCGGCCTTGCCCGAAATCACCAGAGCGGTCGCGTCATTCCAGTTGCGGCCCGGCGAGCCCGCATCCACATAGTTATGCAGACGCTTGAAGGTGGTCAGCACGTTCCTGAAGGCCGCCGAGTTGACCGCGTTCTGATCGCGGTCGCGGTAAACCTTCATATACAGGTCGGTGCCGCCGACATCGGCAAACACGGCGTCGAAGGTGATTTTCTCCTGCCACGCCTGGCCGCCGAGCGCGAGCGGGATGAGGCCGGCCGCTTTCAGCTTGTCGAAATCGGCGAACAGTTCGTCGAAGGTTTGCGGCTCGCCTGCGATGCCGGCTTTCTTGAAGGCAGGCTTCGAATAGAAGAACCAGTCCTGCATGTGAATGTCGACGGGCGCCGCGTAGAAGTGTCCGTTGACCTTGATGGAGTCGAGAATCGACTGCGGGAAAATGGCGTTCCAGTTCTCTTTGGCTGCCACCGAGTCGACGTTATTGAGCATGCCCTGATCGATCAGGTCATGAAACTGCTTCGAAGTATTGAACTGCGCCGCGGTGGGTGGATCGCCGCCGACAATCCGGTTGATGGCCGTGGAGCGCGCCTGATCGGCGCCGGCCACGGCATTGTCGACCCACAGGCCGCCGGCGTTGTCGTAGGCATCGGCGAACTGCCGGATCGCGGCCGATTCGCCGCCCGAGGTCCACCAGTGAATCACGTTAGCCTTCAGCGGATCGGCGTGGGCGACGATGCCATTGAGTGCGAGGGCCAGGGCAACGCCACTCACGAGTTTCCTTCTGCAGTTCATTCCGTCTCCTCCAGGCTTTGCGCCTTTGTTTCAGGTCGACATACAAACCAGCTCAACGTATTCGGTTGCGCGCTTCCGTACGCTCGTCAGTTGCGCTCCTTTCGCTGCGCGAGAAACCTGGCGATCAATTCGGCACTGCGTTTGATGGTGCGCTTTTGCGTCGCATAGTCGACGTGCACCACACCGAAGCGCCGTTCGTAACCGAAGGCCCATTCGAAATTGTCCAGCAACGACCAGACGAAATAGCCGCGAATGTCGACGCCGGCCTTGATCGCGCTATCCACCGCCGCCATGTGGCGTTTGATGAAAGAAATACGCTGGGCGTCGTCGACGCGGCCCTCGATCACGCGATCGTCCGACGCCATGCCGTTCTCAGTAATATAGATGGGCGGCAGATTCGGGTAGGTTTTGTGAAAGCCGGTCAGCAGATCGCGCAAGCCGTCCGGGTGCACTTCCCAGCCCATCTGCGTGCGTTCGACACCTGCGGGCGGCGCCTCTGTAAAACCATGTCCGCCGTCGCTGCGCACGTTGGTGCGGAAGTAGTAATTGATGCCGAGGAAGTCGAGCGGAGCGGCAATCGTCTTGAGGTCGCCGTCCAGCACGAGCGGCTCGGTGCCGGGCCAGAGGTCGAACAGGTCCTCCGGGTACGCGCCGTTGAGCAGCGGGTCGAGAATCCACGCGTTGTGCTGGACTTCGAACAAATGGGCCGCGCGGCGATCCGCAGCGCTTTCCGAATTCGCGGTGCCCCGGCCGACGTTGGCGACGATCCCTTTCAGCGAAGCCGGATCGTTGGCGCGCAGCACCGGAATTGCCGAGCCGTGCGCGAGCAGCAGATGATGCATGGCCTGGGTGGCAAAGCGCTCGTTGGCGAGGCCCGGCGCGTGATGACCGTTGCCGTAGCCGAGATACGCCGAGCACCACGGTTCGTTGAGCGTGGCCCATGCATCGACCTGCCCGGCAAGCTCGCGGCTCATCAGATCCGCATAGTCGGCGAAGCGGTACACGATGTCCCGATTGAGCCAGCCGCCACGATCTTCCAGATGCTGCGGCAAGTCCCAGTGGTAGAGCGTGACGAAGGTCTTGAGCCCCTTCTCCTTGAGGCGGCCCAGCAGGCGCTTGTAGAAGTCGAGTCCCTTCTGGTTGGGCTTGCCGTGTTCGTCCATGACGCGCGGCCAGGCGATCGACAGACGGTAGGCTTCGAAGTTGAGCGCCGTCAGCAGGTCGAAATCCGCTTCCCAGCGATGGTAGTGATCGCAGGCAATCTCGCCGGTGTCGCCTGCCAGCACCTTGCCGGGGATGGCCGAGAAAGTGTCCCAGATCGACGGCAGACGGCCGTCTTCGTGCACGGCCCCTTCGATCTGGTAGGAAGCGGTGGCGGCGCCGAGCAGGAACTGCTTGCGCCAGAGCGCGGAATCGGCGGGCGGCGAGAACGGGTCGTCGTTCAGGCTTTGGGAGAGAACAGATGCGTCGTTTGCCACGGATTCTCCTACGCGAGGTCATTGAACCGGCTGCTCGAAAGCGCAGTGGAAGCGCTTCCACAAAGACCAGCGAACGATAGCAGCGGCCAATTCCAGGCAGCAATCAGGGTTTGTCTGGATGGGGTGCCGTCACAACTGCTCCTATGGCCCACCTGGCGTGGTGAAGGGATTGGGCACTCCAGAACGGGATAAAGACCGCGCCCCAAAAGCACGCCCGCTCCGATGACA
The DNA here is from genome assembly GCF_056619545.1 of Paraburkholderia sp. SSBN10T. Taxonomy (NCBI): domain Bacteria; kingdom Pseudomonadati; phylum Pseudomonadota; class Betaproteobacteria; order Burkholderiales; family Burkholderiaceae; genus Paraburkholderia; species Paraburkholderia sp. SSBN10T. The sequence continues at coordinate 300,202 of NZ_JBWQQI010000004.1, read as the reverse complement.
TGACTCGACATAATTGAAGCGTGGAGTCCACGAGCCCCTTCCCGCATACTCGCCTCTGCTGACGGTGCACCTGCAAGAACGTGTATGAGTTCAGCAGGTGAGTCACGTATGAATGAGAACGCAGACGAGCAGGCATCCTGCGCTTTATCAATCATCGGACGATACGTTTAAGCGAGCGACGACACGACCGTGTCAGGGACAGGATCAGCATGTGGACTTCAATTCAATTCGTACGGAACAAAGGCGCACGCGGTGCGGCCGCGGCAGTGGTTGTGCTTTGCACGTTGCTCGCCGGATGTGCGGGCGGCGTGACCAACACTGCCCAATATTCGGGCCAGCCGCAGGTACGCCCCGATAACATTTACGTCTATTCGTTCGACAGCACGCCCGACCAGGTGAAGCTCGACAACGGCGGCCTGATCCAGAAAGTGAAGTCGCAATTCGACGGCACGTCCGCTGCGCAGAAGCAGGCTCAGGAAGCCGTAGAAGTGCGAGAACAGGTGGCGAATGAAATCGTGCGGCAGTTGCAGTCCATGGGGCTGCGCGCGATCCGTTCCGACATCCCGGCGCCGGCCGATCAAAACGTTCTGCTGGTGCAAGGCAAGTTCGAGACGATCGATTCAGGCAATCGCCGGCGCCGCGTCCTGATTGGCCTTGGCGCGGGGAAGAGCGAACTCAGCACGTCGGTGCTGCTTCTGTATAAGCCGGCCGGCGGCACGCCGCGCCTCGTGCAGAGCTTCGACGCCAGCGCCGATAGCGGGAAGATGCCCGGCATCGCGGAGACAGCGGGTGTAGGCGCGGCCGCCGGTCATCTCGCCACCTCGGCGGCGGCGGGCGCCGGGTTGCATGGCGTCTCCGAGACCATGCACGGCGGCGCTGCGGGCAACGCGAAAAAGCTGGCGGAGTCGATTGCCAAACAAGTGGCGGAACTCGGCAAAACGCAAGGCTGGCTGCCTGCGGAGCGCACCAAAGGCTAAGGGCTTGGACGCTTGGCAATTTAATGCGCCAGAAACACGGGGTCGGCCTCGTCAGGAAGACGAAACAACCCCGTCGAAGCGTCCATCACGCCCCCACTTTGCTCGTCAGCTTGATGCAGTGGGTCAGCTAGCGCGCGAGGCAAAGCACCACCACATTTTTCCGCCAGGTGCGCGGATTTTAGCGTGGCGTTTACACCGAGGCGTCTACTCTAGTAACTGTGTCGAACAACCGCAGTTACACAACCCAACTCATGGCGCATCCTCAGTCACTGCAAGTCTTCGACGTTGGAGCACAACGTACACCTGCCATCCACCGTCACAACGTCATCCCGTTTCCCTTGCCACGTGTGCAGCTGCCGGTCACGCTGCTCGGCGAGTCCGAGCAGGACGCGCGCTCGCAACTCAAGGCCCTGTTGCATTCCCCGCTAGGCGTCTACGTGGTCAGCACCGAAGTCATGCACGACCATGCGCAAGTAGACCTCGACATCGCCCCGGATGACCTCGATTTCACCCTGCACGCATTGATCGCCACGCTGCCTCACGCGATGATCGGCGCGCTCAAGCGCCGCCCCCTGAGCAGGGAGAGCCACTAATCATGTACTCAGGCATCTGGTTGCCGCTCGTCACGCCGATGCGTAACGGCGAAGTCGATATCGACGCTCTGCAGCATCTGGCGAATGACTATTCGCATACCGAAATCAGCGGCCTGGTTGCGCTCGGCACAACCGGCGAAGCGGCGTTGCTCTCGGAAACCGAGCGGGTCACCGTGCTGCAGGCCATTACCGACGTGGTCGGTGGGCGTCTGCCTGTGCTGGTTGGAGTGGGCGGCCCGGATACGCGCGAGGTGGTCCGCGAACTGCGCCGCTACGAGCACTGGGATTGCAGCGGCTATCTGGTCTCGCCGCCCTCTTATATGTGCCCGGACCAGGCCGGAGTGCAATGGCACTTCGAACAGGTTGCGAGTGCAACCGAGCGCTCGGTCGTGCTGTACAACGTGCCGCATCGAACCGGCGTGGCAATCGCACCGGACACGGTCGCGCGCCTCACCGAGCTCGACAACGTCGTCGCCATCAAGGAGTGCGTGAAGGATAACTTCGAGAAGCTGCGCAGCGTGCCGGTCAGCCTGCTGTGCGGCACGGACGAGGCCTTCCTCGACTGCATCCGCCAAGGCGGCGCCGGTGGCATTCTGGCAAGTGCTCATGTCTGCGCGGATCTGCTGATCGAAGTCCAGGCGCTCGCCGAGGCGAAGCGCGAGCCGGAAGCTCAAACGCTGTTCGCTACCTTGCAGCCCTTGATCAAGCTGCTGTTTTCAGCCCCCAATCCGTCTGCGATCAAGGCCATGCTCGCGTTCGATCATCCCATGACAGACGAGACCCGCATGCCGATCAGCCGCGCCTCCGCCGAGCTGGTGGCGCGCCTGAGCGAAGCCCGCGAGGTGTTGCAGGATCTGCGTGCCGAATTTGCGGTAGCCACTCAGTCCGCGACGTAGTCGGCAAAAAGCCGGCAGACGCCGTTCGCATCCTCGCACGCATGCAGTTGCTCACGGAACTCGTGATCGCAAAAGCGTTCCGCCACGTCCGCGAGCAGCCGCAGATGTGTCGAGTTTGCCCATTTCGGCACCAGCAACGCGACGATATCGCTGACCGGCTTGCCGTCCGGCGCATCGAAAGCAATTGGCCTCACGGGGCGCACATACAGGACCATCGCGTGCCGCAGCCCCTTGATCTGGCCATGCGGCACGGCGACGCCCTGGCCGAGCCCGGTCGAACCCATGGCTTCACGTGCTTCGAGACCGGCAGTCACAACAGCGGCAGGCAACGCGTGATGTTGTTCGAAGAAACGGCCTAGCTGGACGAACAGGTCCTGGCGGTTCGCAACCTCCAGGCCCAGCAGCACATGCTCCGGCGACATCAGCCGCGCAATCGCACTGCCGGCGACGCCGTCGTCGTCGAGCTCCGCAGTCGCGTCGGTCCGGTCCACTGCGCCCGCCTCATCCGCAGCATCAACGGCATTGGCCGCATTCATGCGAGGCACCGCGTCGGCATGCATCAAGCCACGCCAGGAGTCGGTGGGAGCGTCAGGGACTTCGAAGAGCTGGCCCAGTTCGGCCGTGGGCGCCAGATGGGCAACCCGCTGGATCGCCCCGTCGACGGCTGTCTTGGGCAGATAGAGCGACAGCCGCACGCGGCCGGTTCCGGGCACTGGCGCGACCCGGATGGTCCACGGCTGGTCGCCGCAGTCGCGCGTCAGCGCCTGGCGCAAAGGCGTGGCGTGTTGCGCATCGAGCGTGACGTGCATCATCACGTTGCGGCCCGGTTTGGCTTGCGGCCGGGACCGGACTGCATGCTTGCCCGCGCCGAGCAGCGCGCGCAGGCTCGTCATTGGGTGCGTCATGTCGCCCCTCGCTTCGTTTACCTGATGTCAGGCTACACGAATCGGCGTCAAGCCCGCGTAAAAATATTGACCGTGTGGGCATGTGCCAACCGCGCCCGGACCGATTGCCGAGCCATTGACGATGGCAATCGGCCACTAGCGGCGCGGCGCGGCACGCGAAGCCGCGCGTCTTCAGGACATCACACCCCAGACTGCGCCGACGATGCCGGCAACACTAACGAGTACGGCAACGCCCGAGACCAGCCAAAGATAGATTCCGCGCGGACGATGCGCTTCGGCAAGCGAGGTCACGCTAAGCGCAATCAGCAGGCCGACCACCAGCGGCAACATCAAGGCATTCACCACCTGGGCCGCCACGTTCAACGACACCAGATCAGGCGCCAGCCAGACAAGGTATGCACTGCCGGCGACCGACGCCACGTACACGCCGTAAAACCACGGCGCGCCAGTTGGCCGGTCTTCGAGCGAGCGCTTGTAGCCCGCCACTTCACCGAGCCCCCAGGCGAGCGAGAGTGAACAGACAATCGCCGCCACCATCGAGGCGCCAAGCACGCCCGCGCTGAACAGAACGCGGCCCGCCTGCGGCCCCACCACGGTCGCGAGCGCATGGCTGATCTCCCCGACGCTATCCAGCGTGTGCGACTTGCCGTCGCCCGCCAGCGTAGCGGCAGCGGCGACCAGTACCGCCCCCGTGAGCAATTGCGTGAGCACCGCGCCAAGCGCCGTTTCCGTGCGGGCTGCCCCATAGTCTTGCGCGGTGAGCTTCTTGTCGGCGACGGCGGCTTGCTGATAGAACACCATCCACGGATTGAAGGTCGCACCAATCAGCGCCGCCGCCATATAGGCAAACTCGCGATTGCCGAACGGCAGGCTCTTCAGTTGCCGGAACGCGTCGTGCATATCGGGGTGGGCTTTCCAGGCCACCACGAAGAAGGTCAACTCGAACGCGCCGATCAGAATCGCCGCCTTGTCGACACGCTTGTGCGAACCGGTCAGCACCACCGCGATCAGCGCGAGCACGGCAAGCGGCAAAGTGACGGAGCGCGATACGCCGTACATTTCGCCAATCCCAGCCACACCGGTGAACTCCGTCACCAGCGAGCCCAGCACCGCAATCACCAGCCCGGCCGCGGAGATCCATGCCCAGACCGCGCCGAAGTTCGAACGGATCAGTTCGCCGTGCCCGCGGCCTGTGAAGATGCCAAGCCGTACCGTGAGTTCCTGGACCATGTAAAGCAAGGGGATCAGGCCCAGCAGCACCACCAGCAGTTGCAGGCCCCACTGGGCGCCCGCCTGCGCCGCCGTGACGACATTGCCGGCATCGCAATCGGCCAGCATGACAAGGAGGCCCGGCCCCCACAAGGCAAGCCAGCGCAGATTGGGGGAGATCTTCGGTTTGAACAGGGAGGCACCGGACATGCGTTCTAATAAGCAGCGAGGTTGAGTTAGGCGGATGTGTCGAATGTCACGGCGCCCATTTTGCCTTCATGAAAGCGGCGTGACGCCGTACGATAGCAGGATATGCGCGCACCTCGACCGGCATCACCTCCGTCAAGGCGGGCACCATCGCGCCGTTATAGGCGCCGAAGAAGATGTTAATCCGCCAACCGCCTTATTGCCCCGTTTGCGCCGCCATCCTGCCGACTGCGGGCCAAACCATCTCCAGTTCCAGTGCGATCGAACGCGCGAGCCCCTCCATATCCGGAAACAACGATGCGTTCGTAATGTTCATCCGGTACAGCGCGCGCATCGCGTCATCCCGAACCGAGCGCGGCAAGACGACTTTGCGCAACAGCTCGTCGTCGCTGGAGTAATGGCTGAGAATTTCATCGAGCGGCTCCTGCAGCAAACCCGGCAACACAAAGGTTCCGGCCTGAGCAATCAGCCGCTGGTCCATTTCCGCGGGTTCGCCGAACCAGATCACCGGATTCTTTTCAGTCAGGAAGAATTTCTCGAAGTTGCCTTTGCGACGCGGATCGATCATGTCGCGAGTCAGATGCGGCGTGCGTGTCGGAATGGCGCGATTGGTCCACAACGCAGGCGTATTCACCGCGAAAATCGCGGCGTCCGATACGGCGCGCTCCAGCGCAAAGAAGGCCGCAACGAACGGCGATTTGGTGAAATCGAGCATCCGCGTCGGTGCGCCGTGGTGCTGCATCAAGCCCAGGCAGCGCAGGTCATCCGAGAGCGCGCGCACGTCGGACAGATAGTTGTGGGCCTTGCGGCGAAAAATGCGAATGGCGCGCTGCTCCTGAATCCGCCATGTCGAGCGGTCAGGCACAAACGCCGCCAGGTAACGTGACAGCGAACTCTGCAACAGCCAGTTGGCATCCTGCTGACCTCGAAATGCCCAGCCATCGAGCTCGGCGGTCAGGCTCATGAACTGCTGCCAACTCGAAACCACCGTCGTCTTCACCTTAGGTATACCTCGCTCAGTTCTTGCTTTCGATCCTGCAGGCCGAATCCAGCGCCGCCGCGCGCATCGCACGCTCGAGCGCGGCGCCGTCGTTGGCGTGAACCCGATACAGTGGCTCGCCTGCCGATACCGTTTGTCCAACCTTGCACAGCAGGTCGATACCGGCCCCGGCGTCTGCGGGCGCGCCGGCCTGACGGGCGATCTCTGCGATCAGCCAGCCGTCGATCGACGTGACGACGCCGTCATGCGCAGCCGTGACGGTGTGAACCTGCCGTGCCGGCAACATGGGAGAGGCCAGCCTCCCCTGCACGTCGACGATCCGCTCGAACGCGGCGCGCGCCGCCCCGCTCGCCAGCAGCGCTTCGGCGATCCGCCGGCCCTCTGCCGGGTCCTGCACAGCCGGCGCCCATGCCAGAATATGCGAGGCAAATGTCAGTGCCTTGTCACGCAAGTCGACGGGTGCGTCGACATGGTTATCGAGTACGAGACCTGTGTCGCGCACCTCCAGCGCCGGGCCGATGCCACGCCCGACCGGCGCCGTGCCGTCTGTCACCAGCGCCTTGACCGTCAGCCCCAGCCCGGCGCCGACATATTCGAACAGCGCGCCAAGCATGCGCGCTTCCCCGGCGGTTTTGAGCTTGGCGCGCGGCCCGCATGGCAGATCGACGATGACGTGAGTCGAGCCGGCAGAGCATTTCTTCGACAGGATCGACGCCACCGACCAGCGGTTGGACGCCAGCCCAAGCGGCCGTGTAAACGCATTGATGCGCTCGTCGATCAGCGAGTGATTCAGGCGGCCATTCCAGGCGATGCAAGCCCGCGCTTCGTCGACACAGCGTCGCACCTCCTGTGCCGTCAGGTCGACACGCGCGACCGTCTCCATCGCGTCGGCGGTGCCGGCAGCAGAAGTAATGGCGCGCGAGGACGTCTTCGGCATCGCCAGACCGTAGGCCGCGACGATCGGCACCACAATCAGCGTGATCCGGCTGCCGGGAATGCCGCCCAGCGAATGCTTGTCGACGACGATCGGCTCATTCCAGGCGATCCGGGGCATCCGCTTCGCCCGCGCCCTGGCGAGCGCCAGCACTTCCGCATCGGCCAGATGCTCGCATGCGTGCAGCAGAAAGCGGTTGATGTCGCGCTCGGCATAGCGCTGCGCCAGCATATCGTCCAGCAGCGCATCGTATTGCGCCTCGTCGAGCGCAACGCCCGCCAGCTTGGCGTGCAGGAACGGAGCGCTCGCGGGAAGCGGCAGGATCGCGCGTTCGAGCGCCGCCAGGAAACGCTCGATGCCTTGCTGCAGCGTCCCGTCGTTGGCGACCTGCAGCGTCGGCACATCCGCCGCGTGCGCCGCGACCTGGCGCTGCACTCTCAGTTGCACCTGCTCGGGCGTTTCGCGCCCGCGTGCCAGAATCCGCTCGGCCAGCACCTCGGGCGGCGCACTCACTTCGATCACGACCATCCGTGGCACACGCGCCGCCAACGCGGCAATCATGCTGCGCGAGCCGTTCGCAATCACATGCCGGCCATTGGCCAATACGTCCAGCAGATCGCGCCGCAAGCCGTAGCTCAAACCGTGTGCCGACCAGGTAATCAGGAAAGCCCCCGTGCGCTCGAGTTCGGCGAATGCCGCTTCATCGAGCGCTTCGTGATTCTCACCGGGCGATCCGGCTGGCCGCGTAATCACGCGGCGGGCCAAGCAGAACCGGTCCGCGAGGTGGCGCGCACCCTCGATCAGCGCGTCCTTGCCGGCGCCGCTCGGACCGACCACGAAGAAGAAAATGCCGGAGGCCATGAGCCGCTTATTCGACCATTACTCGGCCTCGTCCAGACCGATGTCGACGCATGCCGCCGCCTGATTGATCTTGCTGGTGGAGATGTAATCGACGCCGGTCTGCGCGACCGCACCGATGGTCGCAAGGCTAATGCCGCCCGATGCCTCCAGCAGCACACGTCCACCGACGATCTCCACGGCGCGGCGCATCTCCTCGACAGACATGTTGTCGAGCATGATCACATCGACACCTGCTTCGAGCGCCTCCTTGACCTGCTCCAGGCGGTCGCATTCGACTTCGAGCTTCGTCAGCACCGGCAACTGGCGGCGCGCACGCTGCACGGCTTTGGCGATGCCGCCACACACGGCAATATGGTTGTCCTTGATCATCACGCCGTTGTCGAGGCCGAGCCGGTGATTCAGGCCGCCGCCGCAGGTCACGGCGTGCTTCTCGAGCATGCGCAGACCCGGCGTGGTCTTGCGCGTATCGATCAGACGCGCTCGCGTGCCCGCCACCGCGGCGACATATTCTCCGGTCAGGTTGGCAATGCCCGACAGACGCTGCACGATATTGAGCGCCGTGCGCTCGGCCGTCAGCACACTGCGCGCCGTGCCGCTCACCTCGAGCAATACGGCGCCCCGCTCTACCTTGTCACCGTCTTTCACGCGCACCACGACCTCGAGCGTCGGGTCGTAGCGCTTGAAGATACGTGCCGCCACGTCGATGCCGGCCACAATCAGCGGCTCGCGTGCATTCATGAAAAAAGCGCCGGTCTCGTCCGCCTCGATCATCAACTGCGCGGTCAGGTCGCAATAGCCGATGTCTTCGGTCAGCCAAAGGTCGATCAGGCGATCCGTCTGGAATACGTCATACATGTTTTCTCCACCTTTCTGAATGAAATGGAATCGATCGTTCACAACCTATGACACACCGCTCAGCGATGCTTCAGGCGCCGGTCGGCCATCATCAGCAAGCCATTGCAAGAGAGCGCGAACACGCTCAGAAACAGCGCGACCGCCATGATCGTGCGGATGTCCCCAAGGTTCATCGCGCTCGTCAGGATGTAGCCGAGCCCGCGCTGCGACGCGAACATCTCGCCGATCAACACGCCAAGCAAGGTCAGCGAGAAGCCGAGCCGCAAACCGGCCACCACTTCCGGAAAGATCGCCGGCAGCACGACATGGACAATCGTGCGGACAAACGACAGGCGCATGGTCTTCGAGGCACGCAGGTAGACCGGCCGCATCTGCCGGATTGCATTCATGGTGAACATCAGAATCGGAATCAGCCCGTGCATCACGCCAAACGCCACTTTCGCCGACAAGCCGAGTCCGAACACGAGCAGCACCAGCGGATACAGCGTGACCTTAGGCAGCGAATACAGGTTCAGCAGGATCGGTTCCGCGACCACGCCGGACAGGCGGTTCACGCCCAGCAGCACACCCAGCGTCACGCCGCCGGCCAGCGCAATGACGAGTGCGTAGACAAGCGCTCTCGCAGTCTCGCCGGCGTTGTCCCAGAACGCTGCCGTGCCGAGCATCTGGAGCAGCGCCTCGACGGTGCTCCAGGGCGAACTGAGGGAGCCGTTGCCGACCGCCCAGTGCAGACATTGCCAGCACACAACGACGACTAGCGCGACAAGCAGCGGATCGACGAATCTTTTCATGAAGGTATTTCCCGGTATCCGCATGCCTAGCGCTGCCGGCGGGCCTGAAACCGCTGGTCGATCCGGTTCAGCACCACGTTGACCAGCGTCACCAGCACCAGCACGAACAGCATCAGCGAATACATGTCGTCGTTCTGGAAGTTGTTGTACGCATAACCGATTGCGTAGCCGATGCCCGAACCGGACAGAATGAATTCCGAGGCGATCACGCCGATAAACGCATACGCCACCGCGAGCTTCACGCCGGTGAACAGATACGGCAGCGTGGCGGGCAGCTTGATGTAGATCGCGCAACGCCACGGCGAGAGCCGCATCACCTGGGCGCTCTTGTGCAACGCGCGTGGAATGCGGTCCAGCCCATTCAGTGTGGCGGTGATCATGGTCACGACCGAGAGCATCACCGCAATCGCGATGATCGGCAGCGAGCCGACGCCGAGGACGACAATAAAGACCGGATAAAAGATGAAGGTGGGGATCGCGTAGTAGCTCGATAGCAGCGGCTCGATCGAGCGGCGCACCGACGGCAGCGCGTGAATGCCGAGCCCCAGCATGAAGCCGAGCAGTACGGAGACGATTGACGCGGCGACAATGTTGACGAGGCTGGTGACGATGTCGTGGTCGAATTTGCCGCCGCGCAGCAGATCGATACCGTGCGTGAACATCGCGGACGGGGGAATCAGCACACTGGACGCAATGATGCCGCTGCGGCACAGCAGTTCGATCAGCACGATGAAACCACCCACCACGGCGATACGAAGCAGACTTTCGGCTTTCACTTCGAACTCCCAGGTTCGCAGGAAAAAACCGCGCGCCTAGTGCGCGCCCATCACCTTCAACGATTCGACTCGCAGCTTTTCCCACAAACGGGCATTGATCTCGCCGAAACGCGGCGTCGAGACGACGCGGCTGTCGCGCGAGCGCTCCCAGCCGGTCTCGACGATATCGATGAAAAGCCCCGGCCGCGCCGACATTACGCCAACCCGGTCGGACAGCATCGCGGCTTCATCGAGCGCATGGGTAATCAATAGCACCGTTGCCGAGGTTTCGCGCCACAGGCGCAGCAACTCGTCGCCCATCAGCAGACGCGTCTGCTGATCGAGCGCGCCGAACGGCTCATCGAGCAGAATCAGGCGAGGCTGCAAAACCAGCGTTCTGGCGATGCACACGCGCTGCCGCATGCCACCCGACAACTGCGACGGGTACGCATTGGCGAAGTCTTTCAGGCCCATGAAGCCCATCGCATAGTCGACCCGGCGCTTGATCTCCGCGCCATCGACTCCCGCCATGCGCAGTCCGAACGAAATGTTGTCGCGCAGATTCAGCCACGGGAAAGACGCGTCCTCCTGGAACACGACGCCTACCCCGTCGGGCACGCCCTTCACCGGCTGGCCTTCGAACATCACCGTGCCGGAACTCGGCGTGGCGAGTCCGGCAAGCGCATCGAGCAACGTGGACTTGCCGCACCCGGACGGCCCGACCACGGAGAAAAACTCGCCCTTGGTCAAGGTCAGATCGATCGGGCCGAGCGCATGGAACAGTTCTTTGGAATCGCTGCGCGTGAAATAGCGGGTCACGCCGGTAAGTTCGGCATGTGCCTCGGGCAAGGCCGCTTCGCGCTGTGCCGGCAACTCGACAACCTGCAGCGTCGGATGACCGTTGCGCGCTTTCATAGCGAACTCTTCGCTTTCAGATCGGCGGGCAGGAAGCTGGTATCGACGAGCTTCGACCAGTCGACATCGCCGTTCAGTTCGCCGACGAGCTTGAGGCCTTCCGTCATGCGGTCGAGTTCGGTGCGATCGAATTCGCCGTCACTCCACATATGCGACTTGACCATATTGTCCACGGCTTCGCGTGCGACATCGGGCGTGAGCTTGAAACTCGCCTGCAGCAGCTTCGCGGCGCCGGCCGGGTCGGCGTACACCGCATCCACGCCTGCGCGGCGCCCGGCAATGATGGCGCGCAGTTCGTCGGGATGCGCTTTGGCAAATTCGCGGGTGGTGATGCCGACCGAGGTGGTCATCGGTTGCAGAATGTCGCCCGCCCGATAGACGGTGCGGTAACTGGCCTTGCGCACGATCGACAGCGGCTCGATCAGTACCGCACCGGAAACCGCCCCCTGCTCCAGCATCGTCAAGCCGTTGACATAGCCGCCCGAGGCGACCCGGGTCACCTTGCCCGCGTCGATGCCCTTTTGCTTGAGCACCATCAGCAACAGCATTTCGGAAACGCCTTTGGGCGAGGTGATCGCGACCTTCTTGCCGGCCAGGTCCGCGACGCTCTGCACGTTGGCGGCGGGCATCGTGACCATCGACGCTTCCGCGACACTGCGGGTGCCGACATTGACGATCACCAGATCCAGACCCTGGCGTTGCGCGGCAAGCGCAGCCGCTACCGCGACTTCGCCGTACGGCGTCTTGCTGGCGAGGATATTGCGCACCGTCGTGCCGCCGCCGCTCGACGTCAGGATGCCGGTAATGTCGACGCCGGCCTTCTTGAAGAGGCCCTTGTCCATCGCAACCGCATACGGAAGACCGTACAGGCTGCTGCCCCACTGCGTGACGGAGATATCATCGGCCCGCGTCACCGGCACGCCGATGACGCCAGCCGCTAATAGCACCAGCAGCACCAGCGACGCGCCGAGCGTCGCGCCGATCCGCCTGACGAACCACTTCATATAGAGCACTCCCGACGTTGAAATCAGATGGCTATAGTAGCGGTGCACCGCCAGAGCGCCCGGCTAAAAGTGCCAAATGAGCGTACACGCGGTAATTGGAAGCTTAGTCGCAATGAGCATGCCACCGTTAACGGTGTTTACCCGCGACGGCATCAGCGCGGGATAAAACGCATCAAACCCTTTAAATTCAATACCCTGTACTCTTGAACGAGTCCGCTTTCAACTCTGTAACCCGACGTACCCGGAGAGCCGGAGCGCACCACAAAAAAACATGTACACACTATAAATGCGCACGGTGCGGATTCAGCCCATGGCTGGTGCACGTTGCACCGGCGCCATCGAACTGGACACAAGACCCGTGAGCGCCGCCGCGGCGGCATGGGCGATAAACGTCTGCGTCACTCCAGATCCGGGCCGCAGAGCTTGCGCAACAGATACAGCACCGCCACCCGCTCGACCGCATTGAGATCGCTCATGGTGAGTTCGCTGATATGCGCAGCGGTCGGGGTGGTCACGTCGAGCAGTTGCCGTCCGCGCTCGGTCAGTTCGACCACGCTCTTGCGGCGATCGTCCTGATTGGTCTGCAACTCCACCAGCCCCCGCGCCTGCAGGCGTTCGATGATGCCGCGCACGGTTGCCCCGTCGATAGCCGTGGCCTTGCCGAGATCGCTCATCGACGAAGGTCCGAGCCGCCGGTTCGCACTGAGTACCGCGAACTGCACCGCGGTCAGTTGTGGATCGTCGATGGTCTGGGCGAAGATCGCCAGATGGCGCTGGTAGGCCCGGCGCAGCAGATGACCGATCTGCTCCGAGAATTCATAGCTGGAGATATCGAACTGCGTGGGTGGCGTCGGCTCGGAAGGGAACTTGGGCGGCGCCATGATCGATAGATCTCTTGAAGGTGATGTCGTGGATCGAAACGGGGCAAGACCACGTCATTCTACAAAGATTTCACGTGAGGACAACGCCGGCCCGTTCCGCAACGGCGCAAATCGCCGCCGGCGACAAAGCAACGTGCAACGCGCAAAACAGCACTTTTGACCAAGACGGGCTCCATGTATGGACGACTATACTGTCCCCATCGAAATCCTGTGCACTTGATGCCGTTTGCTGCGATGCCCCATTATCTTTGCCATGAGCAGCCCGATCTGCTCGAGTTCGAAGCCAGCGTAGTCGACGCGCGGCCCGGCGCCGTGCTGCTGTCGCGCTCGGCGCTTCACCCCGGCGGCGGCGGTCAGGTCTGCGATACCGCCACGCTCAGACATGCACACGGCGAAGCGCGTATCGTCGGTGTGTCGGTGCAGGGCGGCGGCTATTGGCATGAGCTCGATACGCCGCTCGAACTGACGGGCGAGGTTCTCGTTTCGATCGATGCGCAACGGCGCTCGACGCTTGCGCAACTTCATACCGCGACCCACATCCTGAACGCGCTCGTCTATCAGCACTTCGCGGGTGCGCTGGTGACCGGCGCGCAGATCAACGCGGACGGCAGCGCGCGCATGGACTTCGACCTGCCCGAGGCGGATAACGACGCCTTGCGTGCGCTCGAAGGGCCGCTCAACGACGTGATTCGCCAGGGACTGGACGTACGCGCCAGCTACATCGCGCTGCGCGACGCCCAGGCGACGCCCGGGCTGATCCGCAGCCTGTCGGTCGCGCCGCCGCCCACGCCGGACGGCACCATTCGGATTGTCGAGATCGCCGGGCTCGACCGTCAGGCATGCGGCGGCACGCATCTGACGAACACTGCACAGTCGCACCCGGTCCGCATGACGAAGATCGAGAACAAGGGCCGCCGCAATCGCCGGGTCCGCATCGAGCTTACATAGGGCAACTTGACATATCCAGGAAGCAGCCATGGCAAGCGGCAGCTCGACACAGCAAGTCCTTTACTGGCGCGACGGCGCGCTCGAGGGCGCGGCACTCGCAACCGCGCGTTACGGCGCACACGAGTTCGAGCGCCACGTGCATGACGAACTGGTGATCGTGATGACCGAGTTCGGCGCGGGACAATGCCGCACACGCGCCGGCAGTGAGGTGTCCGGCGCCGGCACCGTGCTGGTCTTCGAGCCTGGCGAGTACCACTGTGGCGCAGTCTGGCAGGATCAGGCGTGGCACTACCGCGCGATCTACCTCGATATGCACGGGCTTGCGGCACTGAGCGCGGTCTTCAGCGACGACTCGCGCGGCGACCGGCCCTTGTCCATCCCGCCCGGCCTGTATTGCGACCCGCAGTTATGCAGGCTGCTGTTGAAAGCGCATGCGAGTCTGGACCAGAACAACCGAACGCCGCTGATGGAACGGCAAGCGAACTGGTGGGCGGCAATGGGCATGCTCTTTGGCCGCTACGGTCAGCCAAGACCTGTCGTCAACGAGCTGGGCCGCGACACGCAAAAGATGGCGCGCGTGCGCGACTACATCGCCGCGCAATTTGCACGCGACATCCCGATCGACGAACTGGCGGAAGTGGCGAACCTCAGCCGGTATCACCTGATGCGCGCCTTCTGCAAGGAGTACGGTCTGCCACCCCATGCGTATGCGAATCAGCTCAGGCTGATCGCCGCAAAGCAGTTGCTGGTCGCCGGCCGCACTGCGGCAGACGCAGCAGCGAGCGCGGGCTTCTACGATCAAAGCCACCTTAACCGGGTCTTCAAGCGCGCTTACGGCATCACGCCCGGCGCTTACGCCGCGCTAAAGCCCGCGCTCTAGGTCCAGGCCGACGGAGCGGATCCGCCCGCACCGCACGAGTGCGAGCTCACTCAGGCATGCAGCAACAATTTCTGCACACGCCAGTTCAACAGCTCGGCGACGTAGAGCACATTCTCAGAAGGACAAGCCATTTGATGAATCCAGCCGAACTGCTTCAGTTGCTTGCCGGATTCGCCGAGCACGCCCAGCACCTTGCCCTCTAGCGTGAGCTTGTAGATGCGCCCGGGAAAGCCGTCTGAACTGTAGAGCACCTGGTTGGGACCCGGCGAGATGGCGATCGCCCAGGGCGCACCGGGCGCGAAGGTACCCGCGGCAATGGCCGCCTCGTCCGGCGCATAACCGATCGCCGGACGTGCCCCGGGAGGCACCGGTACGTCGATCGTGAACTGGCGCAGGAAGTTGCCCTCGCCGTCGAACACCTGAATGCGCCGGTTGCTGCGGTCGGCCACATAGACGCTGCCGTTCGCGTCGAGCGCAATGCTGTGTGGCGTATGAAACTGGCCGGGGCCCGTGCCACGCTCGCCCCACGATTTGAGCCAGTTGCCGTCCTTGTCGACCTTGGCGACGCGCGAGTTGATATAGCCATCGCTGATGTACGCGTTGCCGGCCGCGTCCCAAGCCACGTCGGTCACTTGCCGGAAGCGGCCCGGCTCGGCGGGCAACGGCGGATTCGGATGTTTGAGCGGACCGGTCTCTTCGTCAGCCGCCTCCTGCTTGCGGCCGAACACCATCGCGACACGTCCCTCCGGGGTGAACTTGATCACCATGTCCGAGCCTTTGTCGGTCACCCAGATGTTGTCGTGCGCGTCGATCTTGACCGTGTGTGCAAACGACCAGGCGTACAGGTTGCGGCCAATCTCGCGGATGAAGCGGCCGTTCGGCGCGAATTCGAGCAACTGCGCGGCGGCCGCGCCATAAGCCGGACCGCTCGAATTGCCGCGCGACAGCACGAAGATGTGGCCTTTCGAATTGAGCGCCACGCCCGAGCACTCGCCAAAATAGACGTCGCGCGGCAAGCGCACCGGGTCGGGCACAGAGTCATAGGGTATGGACGGGACAGTCTCCGTCTCCGCATAGCCGAAGCGAGGCATCAACGCGAGTGCGGCAGCGCCCTCCCCCGCAAGAGCCAGAAAACGCCGCCGGGTGACGGAGCGATGCTGCAGGTCCCCGCAGCATGGACAGGATTCCAAATGAAGGTGGTTCATCGACGTCGCCTCCTTGTTATTCCCTTTCTGTTGGCTTGCTGTTCGCTCGTTCTACGTCAAACGCGCCGCTCTCACTATAGTCCATGTTCCGCGGCACATGCAGCGCGCTCACGCTGCCGGCCCGATGGCTGATCAGGCGAAGCAACTGCGCAGTGCAGTAAGGGAAATCTTTGAAGGGGCTCTTCGCCGGAGTCAGAAAGAAGCCAAGCGGAAAGTCTTAGCTGGAGTGACGCTGGACGGTGCTCCATTCAGCAACGCCGCCGTTGCCGAAGGCGGGTGGAATTCGTGCGAGGCATTCCTGGTAGACCGCCTCGGTACGTTCCGCGAATGCCTGCAGCGAAAACTGCGCGACGCTTCGCGCCCGCGCTGCCATACCCGCCAGCGTCACTTCGAGCCGGTTGCCAAGCAAATGCATCAACAGTTGCGCCATGCGTTCGTGCTCGTGCGGCTCGACGATCCAGCCGTTCACGCCGGCATCCACGTTCTCGGGCAGACCGCCGCAGCCGGAGACGATGACCGGTTTGCCCATCGCCATCATCTCGCGGCACGCAAACGAAAGCGTTTCCCGTTGCGACAGCACAAAGCCCACGTCCAACGCTGCCACGAGGGGGCGCACGTCGCTCAGCACACCCGTGAAGATCACAAGATCCGTCATGCCGAGTTCGGCAACGCGTGCGTGCTGCTGGGCATCGGGCATTTGACCGGCAACGACAATGCGAATCCGATCGCGCTGCGCGGCCGGCAACAACGCCACCGCGGCCACCATATTCAGCCAGCCTTTGTTGCTGTCTGTGCCGGCGACGCTGCCCACCAGCAGCGCATCGCGAGGAATCACCGAGCGCCAGCGGTTGCGCAGCCGCTCGATCACTTCGGTTCTGACCGGCGCAAAGCGGCGCAGATCGATGCCATGGTGCACGACCCACACCACGTTGCGGCCATAGACCGTCCTGGCGAGACGGCGCCGGGTGTAATCCGACACGCAGATGACCGAGTCGGTGCCGAGCTTCCCCTTGAGCCACGTGCTCAAGCCGCTCACCGGCAGATCGTTGTGTTTCGTGAAAACGATACGCGGTCGGGTCCGCCGCAAGCCGAGCGTCGCCAGCATGACGATCCGGTGATCGGCCGAGCCGTTGACGTGCACGATGTCGAAGCGCCTGTTTGTTATCAGTTGACGCAACTTCCAGCCCGATCCGACCATCGCGCCCAGCCGGTTGCGAAACTCGAGCGCAACCACCTCGACACCCGCAATCTCTTTCGCGCTTCTATAAAGCCGGCTCGACAGCGGCGCCGCAATCGTCACGCGATGGCGCGTGCTCAGCGCCCTGGCGAGGCTGAGGATGTACGTGGTATGGCCGCCCCCATCCCCGTCGTGAAAGTTCGTATACAGGATTCTCATGACCACGCTTCGTTCCGGAAGTGTCTGGCCCGCTTGAACCAGTAATACGCCCGCCCCCAGACGGGATCCTGGTAACGCTGTACCTTGCGTGCCAGCCACTGCGCGTCCTTGCCGTTGTCGACGAGGCGGTGAATGCGGTAGGGGTCGCTGCCCGGCACGTTGCGTCGCAGGTTCCGGGTCGTGTAGAGATACTCGAACCCTGCCGCTTTGGCAGCATCGATGTAATCGGCGTCGAAATAGCCTTCAGGCCAGCACAGGTGACGCGACGCAGCCCCGAGGCGCTCGCTCAGGATCGCCTTCGACTGCTCGAGGTCGACACCGATGTGCCGGCGCTTGCCGGCGGCGTCGCCGCACAGTTGATCCCAGCGCCGGTGGCTATGCGTGTGGCTGTGGAATTCGAAGGTGCCCGCGGCGCGCATCAGTTCGACCTCGCTCCAGCGCACCGTCACCTCGTCGGCGCGACCGTCCTGCACGAGCCGCTCGCAGGCCTGATGTGTGCGCAACGGCCCCGCACGCTCCGCGCCGATCGAGCGAAACGCGCCGTCATGGACGCGGCCGGTGATCAGAAACATGAGCGCATTGAGCCCGTAACGCAGCAGAATCGGATGCGCGTGGACGTAGTTGTCCAGGTAGCCGTCGTCGAATGTGAGCACAATCGATTTGCGCGGCATCGGCGCGCCGCGCAGAAACCGCGCGAATTCGTCCGCCGTCAGCGTGACGTAGCCGTTCTTTGCCAGCCACCTGATTTGCGACTCGAAGTTCTCCGGCGAAATGGTGAGCGCTCCACCGGCCGGTGAAACATGGTGATACATCAGTACCGGTATCGATTTCGCAAACGATTCAGTCGTTTGGATCATTTACTATGCAAGCCAGAAGGTGTTTTATCGATTGCGAATCGAAAATGCCGGTCAGTTCCTGACGGGAGCGCGGCTTCTCTCGACAAACCGCCGCCCTGTACGGCTCTCCCGCACGGTCAATGCGATCACGAAGTAATCTGTTTTAATATTAGAGAGAAGAAACTCGGCGATCTATGGCTGCTTTGTCGAGATTTGTGTCGCTATGTCGAAGGCGCGCATGAATCTCGACAAAAGACCCGCTCGGGCGAGCTTGACCGGCCCTTAGCCAGGCGCTCTGTGGAAAGGTTGGAGTCGCCAAAGGCGCTAGAGAGGTAAACAGCAAAGGGACGCAGCGCCGCAATAGCGACGCTGCGTCCCGATGTGTCAATGAAGGTGAGGCGGCACGCTCACGTCGTGCCGTATCTTGCGGCCTCGAGCCGTTGGTGCTTGAAGCCTTAAACCCGCAGCGCGAACCGTCGCAACTGACGCACCACTTCGGCGACGCTGCCGGTCACGACCTTGTTGCGGAAAGCGCGTGTCACGACCTGACTCGACATTGCGTCGTAGTACCAGACACCCACCTTCCGCCCGCTCAGCTCGACGATGCCACCGACGCTATCTTCCGGCCCATCCTCCACGGACACGACCAGCCTTACCGATGGCCCATGGCGCATACGCTTTCGTCCTTGTTCCGCCGGGTGCTCATCCGCGCGCAGCGGGCCGCGTTCACTTCGGAGCCGCCACCGGCGCTGCCGCCACCAATGAGTCGTTCTTGAGCTGCCTGACGGCGTCGGCTGCGGTCGGCGCCAGCTTCTGTTCGACCAGCGAGGCTTCGAAGGCGTCGTGCTGCGCCTGCTTCGCCTGCTCATAGTCCGCATCCAGCTCCGCGATGCGCCGCTGATACCAGCTCAGAACGCAGGCCTTGTCGGTACAGTTGTGCTGCCGCCAAAGCCATTGTTCGATGCGGGCGGACTCCACCGAGCGCGGATCGAGGCTCGTCTGAACCGCACGTTGATAGGATGCCGCCAGCTTGTCGTCAAGGCTGGACAGTTGCGGGTCCTGGCAGACGATTTTTTCGGATGCCGAAGCCTTGCTGGTGCAATGGAAGCTCGCCGCCGACGCAGCGCCGGCGAACGTTGCGCACGCCACCAGAGCGCAGACGGACAGGATTTTCGACGGCGTTGCAAAAAACCGGGTAACAAATGGAAAGGCAGTATTCGATGTAAACATGACTCACCCTGTACGAGGAAATGACTGGATCGCAGCGGATTGCAGCGTGCTGTACGCGGGCTCACGGCAGCCCCGATCACAGCGAAGGATGCAGCTCGCGTGAAGGCAGAATAGTCGCCCTGATGCAAATCCAGGCCCGGAAAAAAGGCCCTCGCATCACAAGTGCTTACGAAACGTTTCCTGAGCGGGACATTCGCAAGCGCCCCGTGCAAAGACGTACGCCGCTCCGGTCCCGTGGCGCGGAACCGGAGCGGCGCATTCACACCGTCTCTACTCAAACATCAGAACTTGTACGTTGCGCCGATCTGGGCATAACGGCCAATGTAGGTGTACAGCGACGTGTCATAGTAGGTCCGACTCAAGTACTGCCACACCGGGTCATACGGCGGCGCACGGTTGAAGATATTGTCGATGCCGGCATACAGCGTCCAATGCTTGAAGCCGTTGTAGCTGGCGAACAGGTTGAACTGGCTGTATGACGCGACAGCAGGCGAGCCGGAGACAATCGTTTGTGCGTATGGGCCGACGAATTGCCAGCTCAGGGTGGCGGTCCACTTCTGGTATGCCCAGCTTAGCTGGGTGTTGCCTTTCCAGCGCGGGAACGAGGCACCGAATACCGTATCGATTGCGCCATTGTTGCCTGCATAGTCGTCCGCAACGCCATTGCTCGGCATCGTGAAGTGCCATACGTACGCCCAGTCACCCGAGAGCGTAAAGGTGCCGATCTTCGTCGGCAGAGATTGCCTGAACGTCGCTTCGAAACCATCCGTATGCAGGTACGAAAGATTCTCGAAGCCTACGTTGTAGACCGACTCGTTCGGGTTCGCGGCAACCAGCGCCGCAATGCTTTCCTGGCCGATCACATTGGTGACGTCGATCTTGTACCAGTCGATACCAATGTCGGTATTGCGGGTCGGCGACAGTTCGAAACCGATGTTGTAGTTTTTCGTGCGTTCGGGCTTCAGGTTCGGATTGCCGACGGAATTTTCGTAGACGTCCTTTCCGTCGACGGTCTGATAGCCGAGACTCGCCTTTTCAGAGGTTTCTACCAGCGTCGGCGCACGGAAGCCCCGGCTGTACGACGTATACATCGTCAGCATCGAGATCGGCTGGTAGCGCAGTGCGAAGCGCGGCGAGAAGGCTCCGCCGAAATCGTTGTAGTGGTCGTAGCGGCCCGACTGACTGAAGGTCAGGCCACGCAAAATCGGAATGTCGATCTGGTAGTACACTGCCGCGACATTGCGCTCGCCGTCCACTGACTGCGTTTCAGGGTTCAGGTAATCCGTGGAACCCGGGCCGATATATTCGCTCTGGTGCTGGAACTGTGCGCCAAAGCCGATACCCACGTTACCGGCCGGCAGCTTGAACAGGTCCGGCGTCGAGATCGTCGCATCGAGCGTATCGAGTTTCGAAATGGCCTGATCGTAGGACGTGCCGAACAGGCCCGACAACGAATTAAGCGTGTTGGCGCTGAACGTGCTCTGCGTCACGCTGCTCAGATAGTTCGACAGCACCGACGCGTTGATCTGGTTGCCATACGAGTTGGACACTTCGCTCTGGGAGTGCCCGTAAGACGTCGACCAGTCCCAGTCACCGAACTTGTCCGTATTCAACGTGCCTTTCAGTCCGGTTGAGAGGCGGTAGAAGTTGGAAACCGTCGTCACCGATTGCGTGTCGGGGAAGTAGTAGGTCAGCCCGGTGCCGCCGACCGTGGCGTTAAACGGAGAGACCACGCCGCCCGATTCAACCAGTGAGGTGCCCAGGGTATTGCCGGAGGTGAATCCCGCCAACCCGATGTCGGTCTTGGTAGTGGTATAGCTCTCCCATGCATCGACAAACGCCTGCACGTTGTCGTTGATCTTGAAGTCGCCGTGCACCTTGAGGCTGGTGCGTTGAGTTTCCGGCTCGATAGATTCCGCGCTCGCGCCATTTCGCGAGCACACCGTACCGGAGCCCTGGGTCTCGAGGTTGTTCGCCGCCGATGTCACGCTGCTCCCGGCTCCGCAGTTGCTCAGCGCCTGCGTGCCGGTAGCCGTATTCCAGTAAGAGCTCGGCTGCGAGAAGAAACCGCCGTTCTTGCTCGAGTAATCCTGGTTGCTGGTGATGTCCCGCTCGTCCATGGTGACGCCGCTGGAGCGGTAGTAGCTAGCGGCAGCCGTAATGTTGAAGCCGTCCGAAGTCAGATTGCCGAAGCCGCCCAGCACGCTGAAGTTCGTAGTGCCCGCACCGCCGTGCTGCGCACCGCCGATGCTGCCGTCGAGCTGCAGACCCTGGAAGTCATGCTTGGTGATGATGTTGACCACGCCCGCAATCGCGTCCGAACCGTACTGCGACACGGCACCGGTTTTCACAATCTCGATGCGGTCGATCATGTTCGTCGGCAGCGTATTGAGGTCGAAGAACGTATCGGTGCCGTTCACCGCGAACGCAAAAGGCGCGGCGCGCTGACCGTCGATCAGCACCAGCGTGTATTTTTCGCTCATGCCGCGCAACGCGATGCCGGCGCCGCCTGGTGCGAAGCTCGAGGACGTGCCTTCGCTCCAGCTACTAGCCGAGTTCGCAGTGGTCGAGCGCAGGTAGTCGGCTGCCGTGGTCGAACCGCTTTGCTCGATATCCTTCTGCGTCACTGTCTGGACCTGGTTGAAGCCGGTCTTGTCCGAGCTGCGAATCAGCGAGCCTGTCACCTCGAAGGTCTTGATCTTGGCAACCTTGTTGCCCGAGGTTCCCGTCGCCGCCACGCTGGAGGCAGCAGCAGGCGCCGCTGCCTGGGCGCCCGAGGCCGGGGTGCTATCCGTGGCCGCTGTCGCAGCAGCACTTCCGGACGTAGCCGGCTGCGTCTGCGCGAGCGCAGGAACAGCAAATGCGGCCGATAAGGCCAGTTCCGCCCAAACGATCCTTTGGATAGCGAGCGTCAAACGCCGTAGTTTCATTTCCCCTCTCTCTTGTCAGTAGAGACCACATCCATAGTGAGAAGCCTTGTGGACTCATCACCCCGATCTGCAAGCACGGTCGGCGCATGGGCCGGCCGTTCATGCTGAAAATTAAATTTCTCTTCTTTTCATTACATGTCGCAGTACTAATTACACTTCTATTTCCACGCCCTTTCGAATCAGCCGGAGCAGAGCAACGCACGCAAAGATGAACAGGCGTGCAGCGTCCTTCACCTCAATGACTGGCGAATCCCGGCGGACTTACGGTGACGGCAGAGTGAATACCGAATGCCGTTTGTGCATGGCATGGCCGTGACCAATGATTCGTCATGCGAACCATGTGGTCACTTGATCACTCCAACACGGGGTCTTGTGCGGCAGGAGAAAGTTATCAATTCATAAACCCGTCATCAAACTTTTTTTGACGTCCGTCGCGTTTTAAACCACGCTTTTCCCTTTCGTCGCCTTACCTGACGGAACAAACGATCCACGGACCAGCAGAGATCCAGCCTCTCCCGGAAACACATCTGTCGGCCGGCTGGCCTGCCTGGCCACTTACACAGCATTACCCATAACCACATCCGCCCGTTTTAAGACATAAGATGACCCCACACTGCTTCTTCACTCGTCGCAGTGGTCGTAAACACTTGTTCTCGTCCGCCTTATGACCGTAGGGCGGACTTTTTTCATCCGCCACCGGATGGCGCCGGAACCTCCCCATTGCCCGATCCTCGGGCGCGTGACCCTGTCGGCAGGTGTCACGGTCTTGTCATTCCTATCGGTTTCAATATCTTCGCTGTTGCGGGTTCGCTCGCGCAGACTGTGAAGGATTCGTGAAGCGCGCCCTTTTTTGGCCGAGAGACCGTGCACCAATACATCTAGACGACTAGATGTTGAAGATTGCCTTGCTGGGTGCATTCCCAGACGGATATGTGTTCTTTCGTCTGACTACGCGCCCTCGATTTTTTGACTATCAGTTGTGACGTACGCCCTAAAATTCATCTAGACGTCTCCATACGTACACCGATGTGTCATATGAGATTCCTAGAATGATCCGAATTGCATAGCGGGGTCAGGCCAGCAGCACATCCCTCCTTGATACAGAAGGCGGGCACGTTGTCCGGCGTTGGTCTTCAAGCGGTTCGGCGCGGTTCAAATATAACTTGAGGAATATATGAAGTTGTCCAAAGTTTTTACCGCTGCGGCACTGACCGCCGGCCTCGTTTGTGGCGTGGCACATGCGGCAGGTACCTGCCCGAATAACGGTGTGGTTCGCTTCGGCGTCGAGCCGTACGAATCGGCACAACGTATGCTGCCTGTGTACACCGACCTGGCCAAGATGATCGGCGACAAGCTCGGCTGCACCGTGCAACTCTACGTCGCCACCAGCTACAACGCTGAAATCGAGGCCATGCGCAACAACAAACTCGAATTCGGCCAATTCGGCCCGCTCGGTTACGTGCTCGCTCATCAGGTGGCCCACGCTGAAGCAGTCGCCACGTTTGCCGGCGATCAGGGCAAACCGGCCACCTACTACGCCTCCATCGTCACCTGGCCCGGCTCGGGCATCAAGACGCTCGCCGACACCAATGGTCATTCGTTCGCCTACGCCGATCCGGCCTCCACGTCAGGCCATCTGTTTCCCGCCTACGGCTTGAGCAAGAACGGTATCGATCCGGACAAGGGCGTCAAGGCGATCTACGCGGGTAGCCACACCGCCTCGTTCGAAGCGCTGCGCAACCACAAGGTCGACGCCGGCGAACTGAACAGCGAAGAGATTGCCAGCGCCAAGCTGCACAACGAGTACGACCCGGCGGCCTACGTGACGCTGTGGCAATCGGAGCCGATCCCGCTCGATCCGCTTGCGGTGCGCGGCGACCTGCCCGAAGATTTCAAGGCCCGTCTCGCGAGTGTGCTGAGTTCGCTCGATCTGCACCAACTGCCGGAGGCCGACCAGAAATTCATGGCCGCGAGCGCGACTCCTCAACTGAGGACCGTGCCGCAGACCGATGCCGCCTACAACCAGATCCGCGATCTGGTCTCCACCCTCCATATCGATCTGGCCAAACTGTGAATACCCTGTCCAGCGCTTCCGGCGACCTGCCGCTGGACCCGGTCGGCGCATTCGTCCCGGCCGGGTCCAGCATGCCGGCAACGGCCCAACGCGCGACGCTCGCTCGCGGCGTCAAGCTTGCGGTCCGTGACCTGACAATGCGGTATGACAACGGTCACACCGCGTTGCGCAACTTCAACCTGTCAGTCCAGGCCGGCGAGATGGTGGTGGTGCTGGGCAGCAACGGCAGCGGCAAGTCCACTTTCATGAAATGCGTGGTAGGACTGAACCGGCCCACCGGCGGTGCTGTCGAGCTGGCCGGACGCGATCTGGCCACACTCTCGGGCAAAGCCTTACGCCAGGCCCGCCTGCCGCTCGCCCTGATTTCCCAGAATGCGAATCTCGTCAAGCGCCGCAGCGTGCTGGCGAATGTCTGCTGCGGCACCTTGGGGCGCCACCGCACGGTCGCGACCGCGCTCGGGCGCCTGCCACGCGACGAAATCGAACCCGCCCGCGCCTACCTCGACGAAGTCGGCTTGCTGCATCTGGCCAGCCAGCGCGCCGGCACGCTCTCCGGCGGTCAGGCTCAGCGTGTAGCTGTCGCACGTGCATTGGCGCAGCGCCCTCACGTCCTGCTCGCCGACGAGCCGGTTGCGAGCCTCGACCCCGAAGCCGCGGACGAAGTCATGCGACTGTTGCGGCGTCTGGCCAGCGAGGACGGCCTCGCGGTGGTTTGCGTGCTGCACCAACCCGATCTGGCAACCCGTTATGCCGACCGGCTGGTGGGACTGCGCAGTGGACAACTGGCGTTCGATCAGCCCGCCTCGGCGGTCTCCTCCCAGCAGATTGCGAGCCTCTATCTGGCCGAGGCAGCATGAACAAGGCACTTGAGATGCGCGCCCCGGACGTTTCATCCGGAGTGCGAAACTTCTGGTCGGTATGTATCATCGTCATCATCCTCGCCCTGTTCGTGCAGGCGTGGATCGTCGTGCAGGCCCGTCCACAGGATCTGGTCACGGGTGCGCACGGTATGGCCGATATCATTTCGCGGGCCATGCCACCGGCCTTCGATCAGTTCGTGCCGAATCTGTGGCCCGTTCTGGAAACCATCGACCTGGCGATTTTCGGCACCGTATTCGGCATCCTGCTCGCCTTCCCGCTGGCGATCCTCGCCGCCGCCAACGTGACGCCGGCCAAGCCGCTGTATTACGCCGCACGGGCGATCATCGGCGTGACCCGCGCGGTTCCCGATCTGGTGTGGGCACTGCTGTTCGTCACGGCGGTCGGGCTGGGGCCGTTTCCGGGCGCGCTGGCGCTGGCGGTCCATTCCGTCGGCATGCTGGGGCGGCTGTTCGCCGAGGTGATCGAAGACATGGATATGGGCCCGGTCGAAGCACTCACCCTGACCGGCGCCGGGCGCCTGCAGGTTCTGAGTCACGCGGTCGTGCCGGGCGTGCTGCCCTCGCTGCTCGGCATAGGACTCTTCCGCTTTGACGAAAACCTGCGCTCCTCGCTGGTGCTCGGCTTCGTCGGCGCAGGAGGCATCGGCTTCCAGTTGCTCACGGCGATGAACCTGTTCCAGTACCAGACGGTGTCGTTTCTGTTGATCGCTACCTTTGTACTGGTCGCTTGCGCCGAGCGCGTGTCGGCCTATCTGCGCGGGCTGGTCGCCTAATCGAATCACGAGAACTCGCATGCTTATTGATCATGGCGTTCCTACCGACCCGTGGACGCTTGGCCGTACCTTGACGGAGGAGCCCGATATCCATTCGTCGTCGCTGGTCCGTTCCAGCGATTTTGGCCGCTATACGTACCTTGGACCGCGCAGCCATGTCGCCCAATCGGTGCTCGGCGACTACGGTTATGCGATGGGCGACAATCAGATCGCCCACGCCTATATCGGCAAGTTCGCCAATATCGCCACCGGCGTGCGGATCAATCCACCCAACCACCCTGCCTGGCGCGCCACGCTGCACCACTTCACGTATCGCTCGCGCTCGTACGGTTTTTCTCTCGACGACGACGCCGGAATCTTCGAGTGGCGCGCCCAGGACCGTGTCGAGATCGGGCATGACGTGTGGATCGGCCACGACGCCATCATCATGCCTGGCGTGAAGATCGGCACCGGCGCAGCGGTAGGCTCGGGCGCGGTGGTGACCAAAGACGTGCCGCCTTTCGCGATCGTGGTGGGAGTGCCGGCGCGGGTGCTGCGCTTTCGCGTGGACGCGCAAACGGCAGAGCGCCTGCAGCAGATTGCCTGGTGGGATTGGGACGCGGCACAGATCGACGCCGCGCTGGCCGATTTCCGCGAACTCAGTGCGCTCGAGTTCGCGGAGAAATACCATCGGTGATAGGGAAAGCTTGCAACGATCGTGCGAGGCGAGCGGCGCGCTTGCCTCGCACGATTGCTCTAAATCACGCTTAGCGAGCCGGAATCACCAGATGCTGTCCGACCAGAATCAGGTTCGGATTCGGCAGATTGTTACGTTGCTGGATGTCGCGATAGCGCGAACCGCTGCCCAGTTGAGCTGAAGCAATCAGATTCAGCGTATCGCCGTGCTTCACGGTGTAATCGCGCTCGCCCGAGACCGCAGCGGTTGTGACCACCTGGTCGCTGATGAAGTACTTGCGCAGCAGGTCCAGGTATGCGGGAGTTTGCTTGACACGGCCAATTGCGCTGTTCAGATAGATCAACAGGTTCTGGTCCGCCGCCCTCACGCCGATCTTGTACGAGATATCGGAGCCATCGAGCTTGGTGATGGCGAACTTGAGGTCGGTACCCTTGATCGATTCGACCGCGAACGGGTAATCGTAGATAAAGCAATCGACCACGTGGTCGTCGACACTCTTGTTGATGAACTGCGGGTCCGAGTCGTTGACTTCCACCAGCTTGCTGTTCGGAAACTGGCGCGTCGCGAATGCCCGTACATCCGGATCGCCCTGCAGAATACCGATCGTCTTGCCGTTCAGATCCGCCGCCGTTTTGATCGGCGAGCCGCGTTGAACGATCAGCGCATAACCGAAATCGTCCAGATACGGATTGGTGTACACCACGCCGTTCGGCGTGTTATCCGGAAAGGTCAGACCGTCCATGGCGATATCGGTCACCGGTGCGCCATTGGACGACACCAGCAGTTGCCGCGGCACGTCCTGATACGCCTCGACCTCATGATGCGTATCGATCTTGATCACGCCACCCTTGTTGAACTCCGGCTGCGCAAACAGCAGT
Organism: Paraburkholderia sp. SSBN10T; assembly: GCF_056619545.1. Lineage (NCBI taxonomy): Bacteria > Pseudomonadati > Pseudomonadota > Betaproteobacteria > Burkholderiales > Burkholderiaceae > Paraburkholderia > Paraburkholderia sp. SSBN10T. The sequence continues at coordinate 272,712 of NZ_JBWQQI010000004.1, read as the reverse complement.
TGCGCAAAATCGTAGTTGAAACCATGCGGCACGCCGTTGGTTTCGCCGTAGATCGGCTCGGACGGGTTTTCAACCGAGATACGCACGGTGTGATTCTGCAGAATCGACTGAAGCGCATCCCTGCTGGGTGCGGCTCCGTTCGATGTATCGGTCTGCGGCTGCGATGGGGCCGGCGCCTGCTGCGCCATCTGCATCGACTGCCCCGCATTGCCTGTGTCGATCCCGGCAACCTGGGTGTTGTTGTGCTGGCCGAAGTATCCTTGCTTGTAAGCAAAGATGGCGCCCCCGACCACGGCCACGGTGACAACGAGGCCAACGAGTTTCTTGAATCCTGAAGTGAATGCCATTGACTGGCTCCTTATTTTTTCTTGAGGTAATCCGTATAGCTGACCGTCGAAGCATCGCCGGTCGTCAACTTCGGTTGTTCGTCTTCTACGATGCCCAGATTGCGGCGGCTCAATTCTTCGAGCAGCTTCATGCCGTTCTCCGTATTCACAGCCTTGCGAAGATCCGCGCTATCGATGAACTTCTTGGAGTCCAGCATGAACGATTCGATCTCGCCGACCTTCTGGCCGTAGTCTTCGGCCATATACGCAAACGTATCGTTTTGCAGACCTTCGATATCCTCGGAACCGGAAAACGCCGATTTGAACATGCGCCACGCGTTGTGAGTCGAGCTCGCCACGTTGTACTTGGTGGTTTCCAGGTTGATCTTGAAATCGGTATTGCTGATGATGGTTTCAAGCGTCTCGCTGGCGTGGGTCATCTTGTCGTACCAGCTTTGCGTCACCGTATAGAGCGGCTGCAACTCCTTGTACGCTGCATTGAGCTCCTGCAGTTTCATGGCGCGGCTTTCGATTTCAGTTTGCGATCCGTGATGCGATTGCAGGTACTGCGCCTCTTGCAGATAGGTGTCTGCCTCGCGTTTGTAGCCATCCATCGTGTTCTTGATCAGTTCGACCTGACCGCGCGCTTTCGTGCGGTACTCGTCGGCTTCACGCAAGCGCATGCGGGCCAGCTTTTGCGTCTCGCGCAGCACGCCCGCCGGATCGTACTTGATGACCGAGTAGGTCAAGGCGCGCATCAGCAGCTTGTACCTCAGCCACAGCAACCTGCGCAGCGAACCGTCGATCACCAGCGCATACACGAGGCCAACGGCGATCGCGCCGAACACGATCGCCAGAACCGTGTTCTCCATCAGATTGGCCACGTAGGGCATGATCTTGTACGCTGCCCAACCGAGTCCGCCGAGGACGCCGGCACCCACCACCATGCCGGTGGTGCCTTCCTTGGTATCCCAGAAGGATTTCACGCGCCGGGTCGCCTCCGACTTGATCAGGTTATTGGCCATTTGCGGCGCCTCCCAGGTGTTGCTGCAGTTTCGCCGCGAGGTCGCCATAGCGCTTGTTGAGCGTGGACGAAACCGAGCCGAAGTCGATCCGCGCCTTGGCAAGATCGGCCGCCCTGGCAATGGCCTGCGTCCCGACCTCTTCCTTGCGCGCACTCAATCTGGACATCTGCGCCTGCAGATCGCTGATCTGCTCGCCCAGTTGTTTTTCCTGATCGCTTAGCGCATGAATCTCGGACTCCGCCTGGGCGACGAAGGTCTGCTCGAAATTCGTCGCTTCGCGCTGCAGCACCGATGAATACGACTTGACTGCCGTCAGCAGCGCATCCGTCTGCATGCTGGTCGCCGCCTGGGCGGCCTGAAAGCGTTGCTTTTCATCGCCGATGACGTTCTTCATGCTCTCCGACATCTTGAGAAACGCTGCGACGGGAGCGAACGCGGCGTTGCTCTGGATCTGATGATCGATGTGCTCTTCGACTGCCGGGACATCGAGACCTGTACCGGCATGTTCGATCGGGGCGGCGGCCTGCGACGCCTCCGGGACCGGAGCATGCGGCGGCGGATCCGACGCCGCAACCGTGCCCTTTGCATCGACGGGCTCTTTGGTTTTGTCGGACTCCTCCTCAAAAACAAATGCTTTGATCCTGTCTTTTATGCTCATGAATGGTCTCACCAGGTAGTTGCCGCGCAATAAGACTCAGGCCGGGCCGGTTGTGCGAATCCGATGATTGGCGATCCACAAACGCAGCGCACGCCGTCGTTTAAAGACTGTCGAAAACAACTCATTACCGGTGTACAGGTACACCGGACTAAAAGTGCGTTAAGCAAGATTTGTCAATTCCCGTTCCAGTGCCTCGACGGCCCAATCGTGGCAGGTTCTGGCACGCGTCGTGCCGGGATCGCAAGTCCATGACTTGATCGCTTCGACGCTACAGGGTCGCCGGGTGTGTTTGCTGATGAGCCTCGCGGCTTCACTCTGAGATCCAGCCAATGCGCATAACTCACGCATGCGCGCGCGGTTATCGATCGGTTCGGAGGAGCCAAGCGTGTTCATGTACATCAATATAGCACTTGGCAATGCGTAATATTTCACCTAACCAATCTGGAAAGATCAAATCGGGTGCCCGGATTCGGACTCCAAACAGCTTATATTCCGTTCGCGCTTCGGATTTCTTATATTTAGCTTACCAATATGCTAATTGCATTCACCTTTCCTTTCGACGCGCTGCGTGCCGTACAGACTCTATAGCCCACGCAAATGTCACCGGCACGTGACATGCGCAGGGACAGCGCCGGCAGCCATTCAAGAAATCCAGATAATCTGCCGTTATCCCGTTAGGCGGCCTTTATTAAACCTACCGCAACGGACCCCACCCCGATCATGCAGATTCAGAACGCTATTTCCGTCAGCAACAGCGCGACCACCACGCAAGCAACGACTTCAACGCCCGCCGCGACCACTACGACGGCTGCGACCGGTTCGTCAACCGCTTCCGGCAGCTCCGGTTCGAGCAGCACCAGCACGAGTTCGACCACCAGCACATCGGGCACTGACAAAAAGCAGGCCGCAGGTGGTGGCAGCGCAAGCAGCAGTAGCAGCACCACGACCGCAGAGATCGAGAAGCTGAAACAACTGATCAAATCGCTGCAGGCACAGCTCGCGCAGGTCGAATCACAGATGGGGCACGGGTCGCAACAACCGGCGCAGAGCACGCAAGACACGCAAACCTCATCGAACACGAAAGCGGCCCGTGTGAGCGGCGAGGTCAGCGCGATTTCCGCGGCCATCCAGACGGCCACGGCTGAACTGGCGCAACTGATGCTGTCGTCAGGCCAGACCACAGGGATTGTCGACACGCAGGCGTAAGCGGTTCGCAGGAACGCTGCTTCAGATATCGAGGCTCCTCGTGCACCAGGATAGAGGCCAAACCAGCTTCCGTGACGTCTGGTTGAGAGGGTAGATGCCCAAACCGTCGAGACCAGTCGGCTAGGGAAACGCCAAAAGAACACGTCTATGACCGGCATATCGCCAGCATCATAAGCCAGCACGCACGATCCTTTACTGGCGCGCAGCGGAAGGCATGATCCCGACCGCTTACGCATTGACGCTGAACGACCCTGCTGCCCAAGCATTGAACAGCATTTCCGCCATCCTGAATCCCACCACGACGTTCAATCCTGCCGGCACGAACAGAACGTTTTGTATCGGCTCGCCCGACTGCCTCGACGTATTCTTTGTGGCGGGACGCGGATTGCTAACCCATCCCTGAGCGAACATCTACTCTATGTGCGCAATAGCATAAGGGCGGCACGCCGCACCGTATCGGCGTGGACGGCATGTGTCCGGGCTGCGTCACCGGGATAGTTGGCCGGATTGGCCACACGTTATGTCGGTGTGTATATTACGCATCGACAGCATGGTGAAAGCCGCCTGCTCCGCCCTTGCGCAAGGCGAACAGCGAATCTCTCATGCGTTTAGCCGGAATCCCTTTGGAGGCAACATGCCTGTACCGCACGTTGTTTCGCGTAAAGCCGCAGCCATTGCCGCAACGTGGAGCATCGTTGCCGCATTGACCGGGTGCAGCACGCCTTCGGCCATCGTCGAGCCTGAGAAAATCGCCGTAGACGCGTTACCGAACGGCATTGCGGTACGGCCGGACGATGGCGCACTCTTCATCACGGATGACCGCACCAGCAGCGTGCTCTCGTCAACCAGCGGCACGTTCGTACCCTACGCAACGATTCCAGTCGCAGCGGGTCAAGGGAAAAGCCTCAGCCAGTTAACCTTCACGCGCGCCGGCTCGCTCCTTATCGAACGCTTCGGCTTCGGCAGCGCGAGCGCGATCTTTGAAATCAGTGGAGACGGCACGCCGTCTGCGCTGACCGGACCCGATCCGACCCGGCGCAGACTGGGGCTGCTCGCGCTCGGTCCAGGGCAACTCCTGTCCACCTGGTTCGTCAAGAGCGGCAACAGCGCGCCGCAAGGCGGGTTAAGTCTCGTGACCTATGACGAGGGGACCCACACTGCCGTCGAGCGCGACCTCATGACGGGACTCGGCAAACCTGTCGGCGTTGCGGTATTGGGCGACAGCGTGTTCGTTTCGGACCAGGCCAACAACAACATTGTGAAGGCGAGTCTGGCCGCCCTATTGGACTCGCCCAAACCGGTGACACCCACCGTCGTGGTCGCGCAGATCGATAGTCCCGATCTGATGGCCGTGGATACCGAGGGAAGGCTATATACGAAGTGCAACAAAAACGGATTCTGTGAGATCGCACCGGACGGCACGATCAGCGTACTCGCAAACGACTTCCAGGACGCCCGTGGCGTGGCGATCGACGCACGGCAACACTTGCTTTACGTGGTTGACCGCGCGGCATCGGCGAGCGGAAACAGTTACGTACGTACCTTTGCGCTCAAGTGATCGGGCCAATGATGTTCTATCCGCAGATGCCGTGGTCGTGCTGCCCTTAAGACCGACGTGCGCTCGACAACGCGGCGGAATGCGTCTGGCCCAGCCGCTGCTGTGGACCGGACACACCCGCCGCAATTCACCGCTACATACCCGAGGCAGTCACGATAGCGAGGCTTGGACAGTAATGGGTTGCAGTGAGATACGCCGCTTGCTGCGACCGGTCCCCTGCCGCATTCGATGTCGGCGGATCGATAAACACAGACGCGTTATTCGATCCTGCCGGAGCCGTGAAGCTCATCGTCACTTTCCACCAGTTCCCAGCCTTCACCGCACTCACCGAACTCGCTTGCCCAGCACCCCACGTCCCTCGCACGGCCTGGCCGGTGTTCGTATTCAGGACCCAGGCAAATTCAGTGCCGCTCGGGTCATCGGTTTGTATCGATCCACCAGGAAAGACGGTCGCGTTGGTGGTGGCAAGAACATAGTCGGTGAAACTATAGGTCTGGCCACCTCGCACCCTGATGATTTCGTGGAGATTGGCAACCGGCGAACCATTCGTGGCGGTCAGCGCCGCCGCATGCATGCTGCTTCCCGTGATATCGGTCGCGGGTACGGCGGTGCCGCCATTTGACTGGCTCCATGCATCCGGCGTAGCGAGACTCAGCGGTGCATTGATCAGGTTGTCCGCAAAGCAGGCAGCAGAAGTACTATCGGCTGGCGGCCCATAAAAGCTCGCAATGCTCGCCTGGATCGCGTTGTCTGTTGCATCGGATGTCGCCTTGGTGATGATCGCGCCTTCGGAAAACTGGATGGGAGCCGCGCTGCCGTCACCTCCTTCACCAAGCGATAGTCCACCCTGCCACTGCCCATTGAAAGCGTGGCCCGCATCGTTTCCAAAGTTATAAGCTTCCGGCGGAGCCGCGTCATAAAGTGCTGTGAGTACGCTTTGCGAAGCCGATCCGCCTTTTACCGCGAAGAGGTTTGACGCCGTCACCGGTGAATATTTGGAGAGCACCGTAACGAATTTCTCCTTCCACGGCTGCTGCGGACCATACAGATAAACGCCCGCTTCGGCGTCCACTCCCGGCCAGTTGACATCGAGTCCATTACATACGGGGTCCTTTACATTGGGCGCCTGGGCCGAATCGCCATCACAATAGCCAAACACTGCGGCGTTACCGTTTGCGAACGCCAGCGCGAACATTTCGCCCTCGACTTCTCCGTGTGCATACGTGCTGGGGTTCGCGCTGCTTTCCATATTCCCGTAGGTGCCGCAGCAAGTAGACGACTGGTCATAATGCGCTCCCGCCACCATATATTCGGCGATCTCGCTGTCCCCGATCGACTGGTTAACCGTGCCGAACCTGTTGCGATAGGCTTGTCCCGCCAAAGTGGCGAGAATCGGAACCTGCGCGCCATGCAACGAAACAAAAGCAAGCTTCGCCGGCGTGCCGGCAAGTGCGGGCAAATCGTTACCGATCGATACCTGCAAGGTTGGCGATTGCGTGGTCAGCGCGGTGGGAGGCTGCTGCAACTGGATGGTCAGTGTCCCAGAGGTTCCCGGCAGCGTGATCGTTGCAAAGCCGTTGATGACCGGAACGGTCGTAGTCGGTTGCGATCCTGCACTACTGTTCGGGACGGTCAGCGACTCTGTTCCATTTTGATTCAACGTGAGGGTGGCCGACACATTGCCGAACGTGCCACCCTTGAGGGGCGCAACCAGGTCGATCTGATCGTAAATGTAGGTGATGGAGCAGGACGTATTGTTGCAGAACGCGTTGGTGCTTCTGACATTCGCTGAACCGATCAACGCACGCTCAGCGCCGTTCGGCAAGGTACTCCGCGTATAGGGATAGACGTTCAGCGTTGCGTTATCGGACGCCCGTTGAATCTGGAACAACGGACCGCTGTAGTTCTTTGTCAACAGGCGAGTCACGCTGTGAGCCGCGGAGCACGGCGTGCCGGCGGTCGCCGCCGCATCGCAAGGTAACGGCAGATCCGACGCCTCCGCCGTTGATGTACTGGTATTCGACTGGTCTGCTGCAGTCGCTGCCGACGAACTCAGGTTCGACGCGGCTGCCGCTTGAGGTTGTGCAGACGCGGAGTCGGTACCTCCATTGCACGCCGCAAGCGCGACAGTCATCGCCAGCAAGGCAGCAATTAAGCCAATTCTTCTGGACATCATGAACTCCTCCTATGGAAGCAAGCTTCGGATTAGTCTCATCACGCTTAGTTATGCAAACCTTATTGAACAGAATCGTCTTTGCTTGAACCGATACGCTTCGGGACCATCACTCCGGACGCTCGGCGCGTACTACGAGCAGTCGGCGAGCAATGCTTTTCCAACAGCCAGGATAACCATGGGACCCTTGCCGAGGCGGAGAAAAAGGGAAATTGAAGATGCTTTGGGGACGACGTGCGTCGCCAGTGCAGCGTGCCGTGCCGATGCGGCCTCGCCGGCTAGGCGGCAAGATGGCGCTCATCGCGTCTCGCTCGCGCTGGCGGCTAGCGAACGCGGCCGGCGTCCAACACGGCCGCCAGTCGGTGCAGCACTCCGCGGATTACCATTGTCGTCTCCATCGTCGTCGCATCGATTGTCAGCCTGTGGAAAGCATCAGACCTTACACGGCAACACATATTATTACTAATATTAGTCAATGATATCGTTTCGCCATGTAAGGATAATCCCTTATATGGCGAGCGAAATGCTGAGTAACAGGGGTAGGAACGGCCCGCGCCTGGCGTTCGACCAGCACCATCGCCGGTCATTTGCATCGTCAATATTATTGCTAATATGAACTACCGAAGCACGGTTACCAGCCAGCAGAGCCGGTTGCTGCACGTCTCAAGATGGTGTCGTCCGGCCGACGTCCATCCGCAATTCCAACGCATCGCTCAACAGGAAGACGGACGCTTAACCTGAACCCATGACAAGAATTAAATTCGACACTGTCGTACTCGGCGCGGGCATCGTAGGCGTGTGCGTCGCCGTGCATCTTCAGAAGCGCGGCCGTCAGGTCGCGCTGATCGACCGCAAGCTGCCTGGCAACGAGACTTCGTTCGGCAACGCCGGCCTGATCCAGCGCGAAGGCGTTTATCCGTATGCGTTTCCCCGCGAACTCAGCAAGTTGCTCCGCTACGCGCGCAACCGTTCGCCGGAGCTGCGCTACCATGCCGACGCGCTCATCAAAACCGCACCGTTCCTATGGCAATACTGGCGCAATTCTCATCCGGCAAAGCACGCGACTATCGCGAAGTCCTATGCGACGCTGATTGAGCATTGCGTGAGCGAGCACCGGGCTCTCGCGGCCGAGGCCGGCGCAAGCGGGTTGTTGCGCGCGAGCGGCTGGATCAAGGTGTTTCGCACCGAGGCAGTACAAGACACGGAAACCCGCCTCGCTGAAAAGTGGCATCGGGAATATGGCGTCGAGTTCGAAGCACTCGACCCCATGCACCTGCAACAGGCTGAACCCAATCTCGACAAGACCTTGTCAGGCGGTTTGCGCTATTCGTCGTCCGATTCCGTGAGCGACCCCAACGCGCTCGTGACCGCCTACGCAAAATATTTCGAAGCGCTAGGCGGGCGATTCTTCATCGGCGACGCGGATTCGCTTCGCGAGGGTTGGGAGCTCGATACGAAAACCGGAGCGATCGCGGCATCGTCGGTGGTCGTCGCGCTGGGACCATGGTCGGACCGTGTCGCTAGCCGGTTCGGCTACCGGTTGCCGCTCGCCGTGAAACGCGGGTACCACATGCACTATGCGCCACGAGCGGAGACCCGTCTGCATCATCCTGTGCTGGACGTCGAGAATGGCTACCTGCTGGCGCCTATGGCACGAGGCATCCGGCTCACCACCGGGGCGGAAATCGCACGCTGCGATGCCCCGAAGACGCCCTTGCAGCTCGCTGCCGTCGAACCTGTTGCCCGCACGCTGTTTCCCCTGGGCGAGCGTCTCGACAACGAACCCTGGATGGGCCGCCGCCCCTGCACCGCTGACATGATGCCCATCATCGGACCTGCGAAGAATCAACAGGGCCTGTGGTTCGCGTTCGGTCATGCGCACCACGGCTTGACGCTCGGCCCTGTCACCGGCAGGTTGATCGCCGAAATGATGACAGGTGAAGAAACATTGGTGGATACGCGGCCATTCAGGGTCGAACGGTTCTAACAGGCTTCCAGCACAGGTCTCCCCCACATCGCCGCTGGTTTTGAAACTTCTGCCAGGCTAAAGCCGGCCCCCTGTGGAAGGCAATCCAAGAATGATCTGGGCTACGCATACGCGGTAAATTTCCACCACCGCAGGAGCCTTATAGTCGAGGTGCAGGTGATCTAAAAACGCATCTCCCAACGTTTTCGCGTCGAAGGCTATTGACGAGGTTCGCGCCACCAGTTCCGCCACACTTTGAGCCCGACTGGCCAGCGTTACACGCTGCAGCAAGTCAAAGTCGCCGTCGTTGAGATGCAGCCAGAGATGCGTAGATTCGACCACATGCTCCGTCGCAAGCCACTTTCCGGTCAGATAACGCGTGATGAGTTGCGACACCACGAGATAAGTCAGAAGTTCGGCCTGCGCACCAATGTTGGGATAAGTTGACGGCGGCATAGTGATTTCTTGTCAGACCGAGGTCAAGCTTATCCCGATGCTCGTTGATTTTTCATATGTAAGCATGACTAATAACCCATGAGAACGGTTACTGATAAGGCTGAACGGCGCAATCAACTCAGTCTTCTAATGAAGACACCATGACATCAAAAACAGAACCCCGATTGCGACGCATACCCAGTCAGAACCATTCATAAAAAACAAAACAGATCGGCATGCGTAAAGTCGCCTGAAGAAAAAAAGCCTGCCCGCATCAGGGGAGTGGGCAGGCCAAAACCCCGAGGGGCGCAAAGCTGTTCGGCGGCACCTCGGAGCGCCGAGGCGATCATAGGTCGGAAATAAAGCGCGACGGCACCAGTGGCGGAACCGGCCAAGCTGTTGACCGAACTCGACAATTACTAAAAAGACGGCCGCCTCAGTTACGAAGGCGGCCGCATGGAACACTTTCCATGTCAAAGCGAGAGCGGGGACTCTCGGGATAAAAGGCTATCACCATGGAACTACTGGTTTCCGCCAAAAGGTTGATCGATTCGGTCGACCATTGTTACCTGGTACTCCGTTCTTTTCCAATATCTGCTGTCGTCATCGTTGAAACGCTATGCACGAGACATGGCAGCCTCGACTCGAAAGAGTCGATGGGCAGCTCCAATAGCTGACCACAATCAATCTGAGTAACTTCGGATTTCGAATCAAGATCGTTGCGAGCCCTACGCTCACGACGACTTTTCGGCATCCGTGGGATGCGACGGCTTTGCCACGGGCGGGGACGGTAAGCAGTTGAAAAAGGGCCTGCCCCAAGGGCTTGCGGCAGGCCAACCTTCGAGGAGGGTTGCGAATCGAGAGCCCCTCGAATGGACCGGGGTCAAGTCTAAGATGAAAAAATCCTGCGACGACCCAAGATGGCGGATTGGATCAAGCTGTTGACGGAACAGGACAAAGACTCGTGACGTGGCTTCTCACGACCGGAGCAAACCCAGACCTTGTCGTCCACGCCTTGAAACCACGTGACCTGGTCGATCCGTGAACCAAATCGCATCAAGACCGTTTTGCCGGCGCACGCAAGGACAGGATGCTGCGACCAAAGGCATGCGATCACTGGAATACCAAGGCCAGGCAAGACACGATTCCGACCGGAAGCGCTACAACTGACGACCAACCCATTAATTGCAGGGCGTCCTTGAAGGTGGCGCGCAGTGACCTGCCCGGGAATCGGGAGCGCAAATCAAAACCAGCTAGCCGGCCAAGATGATTCGTCACGATCCATACGGCGCAGATAAATTTCAAGAACAGATAGGCCACGATCCATGCGAAGCAAAACGTGGAAAGTGCCGAAAATGCGATACCCATACAGGCTCCGTACCCTGTTCTATTCGCTTAGGTTAACAGCGCCATTGTGCGTTAGCGTTGTGGCGCCCGAAAGCGTCGACGTGCAGGATCGAGTATTCCATCCTTAGCGTCTTAACGTCCGTCCAGGAAATGGAGAATTACGCCAACCGGACGATCGGACGGACTGAGAATGTACCGACTCTCGTCGTGCTGCAGTCGCCAACATAAGGTCGCATTCGGACACCCGGTGGCAGAAGTTTTAATCGTTCTATAGGATCGACCTCAACGACTAAAGCCCCTTAATAGAAACTCGGATGCTGCGGCAATAAAAGACTTTATTCAGTCACTCAGGATAGCGAAGCAGTGTCGAATGATGAACGATACCTGAGACTTTGCTGGAGAGAGTGCCGTATTCGCCGTCGCCAGACGCGCCAGAACGCTTGTGGCCGCGTCACCCCAGATTTCATCAGCCGGGTCAACCCGAAACCGCTCAGGCGGATTCCGCTTACGCATCAGGCGGGATCCGGATTTCCTACGCCCGTCAATGGGCCCGTCACTCAAGAAAAAGGATCCTGCAGCTTGCGCGCAAATCGACCTCAACTCGCCCCACGAGCGCTGGCACTCGGCGCTGCACTTGCATTTTCCACATCAGCGTATGCGGTCGATCCGGCACTGAACTCCCTCGGGCAGGCAGGCGGTCTGGTCATTCCGTACGCGTTCGCATTGCCGGAGGGTGTTGGCGAAGCGCAGTACAACGATTACATCGACCCTCGCTATGGCAAGCGGGCAACGGGTTCCCAGATCTACTGGGGCGCGTTCGGTCTCTTGCCTTATGTTGAGTTGGCTGGCGGGTTGGCGAACTATCCGGGGAATGTGCCGGCGCCTTACCCGGGCGCGGATCACACCATTCTTCGTCACCTGATGGCCGACGTCAAACTGGAAGTGCCGCAGTTCTTCAAATATCAACCGGCTATCGCGTTCGGCATGACCGACATCGGCGGTCAAACACATTTCTTTCGATCAAAGTACGGTGTGGTCTCACAACCGTTTGGGCCGCTCAACCTGACAGTGGGTTATGGGCAAGGCGATCGGCTCGATGGCGTGTTCGGCGGCGTTCAGTTGTCGCTCTGGCATACAGGGCTGTCGCTGCTGGCAGAGGACGACTCGAAGACTCCCTACGTGGGCGTGCGTTATCAGTCGCCACGCATTAGCTGGCTAGCCGATGCCAATGTAATCGGTACCGTGACGCGCGCAGTTCGCTCGACAGACGGCGTATCGCCGCGCACGTCGATTTCGGTGGGAATCCAGATACCGTTCGGCAAGCGGTTCAGTCCGCAGCGCTGCTCCGGCGGCCTATGCGACGACACCTCCGCGCAGGTTCAGCAGGAATCAGCCAGTGCCAGTGCCAGTGCCAGTGCCAGTGCAGGTGCAGGTGCAGGTGCAGGTGCAGGTGCAGCTATCGTGCCACGTAGCTTGCCGGCTCCGCACCAGACCGCAGTGGCGGACCATCCCAACGATCTTGCCGAGGAAGCGATTGCCTTTGTTCCACCGCTTCAATCCTATGCGTCGATCACCGTGGCCGATGCATCTCCAGCGGCGCCCGCTGAACATATGCCGGTCATTCCGGCGCCGCCGGACACATCGGCGCTCGATGCGATCGCCGCGCAGTTGTTTTCCGCGGGTCTCGAACGGGTGCGCGTGGGGATCAGCGGGCAGGATCTCATTGTCGAATACGAAAACCACCGATACAACCAGAACGAAGCCGATGCGCTTGGCATCGTACTGGGCGTGGCGAGCATCAACGCGCCGCCGGGCGTCGAGCGAATTCATGCGGTGATCAAGAAGGCCAATGAACCGCTTGCCGACGTCTCGGTCGATCGCGAAGCCTATGCGCAATTCCTCACCGGGGGAACGCCCGCAGCGGCAAGTGCATCGATGACAATGCGCGCGCAGCCCGACTACAACGCGGACTCGATTGCATGGCACGGCAATGACCGGAGCCACGGTCTTACGCGCATACAGATCGCGCCCATCACGAGCTATCTATACGGCACCGAGTACGGGAATTTCGACATTTCGCTTGGGGCGAACATCCAGGGCTTCGTTCCGCTTTGGCGGGGCGCCGAGTTGTACGCGAGCTATATTGCGCCGCTGTACAACACAAAGAATATGGACAACGGCAGGATCTTCAGCCAATACCGTCTGCGTGGCGGGTTGTCCACTGCGGCGTTGGCACAGAGTTTCTGGGTCATGCCGCAAGTCCTGAACGTGGCCGCCGTCGGCAAGTTCGACCACAACTACCTTGGCATCGAGAACGAAACCACCGCGTTCGTTCCTGGCCGCCCCGACATCGTCCGACTGCGCCTCGCATATCTGCACCAGGAACCCGGTCAAGATGCGCTGGCGCATGAAACGAACGCGTTGCTCAGCTACAGATGGGTACAACCCAAGTGGAATCTATGGATCGAGGCCGGCGTAGCGCGCTATGTCGAGGGCGACAAGGGGCCGTTCATCACATTCACACGCTGGTTCGACGACGTATCGGTCAGCGTCTATGGCGAACATAGCGGCCGAGGCAGTTTTGCCGGTGCAGCCATCAGCTTCCCGCTCACGCCGCGCCAGGGCATGAGGCCAGGCATCACTCAGGTCTACGGCGCCGAAGCGTTTGCGCTGAACTTCCGCACCCGCGTTGGCTCGACCAACTACCTGACGCCTGGCGCGACGCAGAACCTGAGCTTCCCGTATAGCGCCGACCAGGATCTTCTCAACCAGGGACGCTTTAGCGCAGCGTATTTCGCGACCCAACTCTATCGAATGCGCGATGCGTACGACCGCTATGCAAGGCCCGATGCCGCCCCGTCGAAAACGGATCAGTACGGCAAGCCAGACGGTCCTTCCGCTTCAACAACAGTAACGCCGCCCGGTGCCTGCGAAGCCGGTCTACAGAGCGTGACGAAAACGCAGGCTCAGCCGCCTGCAAATTGTGAGTGACTTAATCTTTGGAGAGAAACCATGAAGCTATTTGACGCCTGCGCGCGGCACACGCTGCGGTTCGGATCGATTGCGCTGGCAAGCAGTGCGCTCGTTGCATGTGGCGGAGGCGGCAGTTCGCCCACCGCCACCATCCAGGGTACCGCGGCAGTCGGCGCCCCGATGGTCAACGGAACCATCCAGATGAGTTGCAAGAACGGTTCCAGTAGTACGACTACGAATTCAAACGGAGCGTTTTCGTCTTCGTTCAAGTTCGACGGTCCGTGCCTGCTGACCGCCACAAGCGGTTCGATCGCCCTCAATTCGTTTGCCGTTGGTGCCGGAACCTACAACATCACGCCGCTCACCCAGTTGCTGCTGAGCTACCTTGCCGGCCAGCTCGGCACGACACTCAGTGGTTTGATTGCCGGCATCACGACCAATACCACCTACGAGAGCGCGCTGACGAACACGACAGTGATCACCAATGCAGAAAATGCAGTGGCGAAACTGATAGCGAGCATGTACAACGTGACGTTGTCGACGAACGCGTTCCTGACCGTGGCGTTCACCCCAGGGCAACCTGGCGAGGATGCCGACCTCGACTCCCTCCTCACGGCTGGAGCGATTACGAGCGACGGCCAGCCCGTCGCAGCTCTTGCGAGCGCGGCACTTGCCGCCGGCGCTGCCGCGCCGATTTCCGGTGCCGGCGGATCGCCAACCGGCGGCACGGGTGGAACAGGTGGAACCAGTACGCCGGGCTGAACGAAAACATAGAAGGCCCGGAACTCCCCAGGCCTGTTCATGCTAATTACAGGCTCCGGGATGTTGGCCTGCCGCCCCTTGGGACGCGCAGGCTTTCTTATTTGCCGGCTCGAGCCACAGCCTGGCAGCGCCGCGGTCAGCCTATCGATTGACTAACTTGCAGCACATCCAGATGTGCTTCCAGGTATGTCCGGAAGGCAGCGCTAACTTCCGGGTGGCGCAGCGCGAACTCGACGGTCGCCTTCAGATAGCCGAGCTTGCTGCCGCAGTCAAAACGCGTGCCGTGATATTTGTACGCGAGCACCTGCTCGTCGGCGAGCAGCGACTGGATCGCATCGGTCAACTGCAGTTCGCCGCCGGCGCCCGGCTTCAGCGCGCGCAGATGTTCGAAAATCCGCGGCTTGAGCACATAGCGGCCGACCACGCCCAGGTTCGACGGCGCAACTTCCGGCGCCGGTTTCTCGACGATGCCCGACATCTTGATGATCGGACTTTCCCACTCCTTGCCGTCGACGATCCCGTAGGACTTCGTCTCCGACGACGGGATTTCTTCGACGCCGATGACCGAGCTGTGATAGTGGTCGAACACCTCGACCATCTGCGCCATCACGGGCGGCGTGCCGTACAGCAGGTCGTCCGCGAGGATCACCGCAAACGGGTTGTCGCCCACCAGCTTCTCGGCGCACATCACCGCGTGGCCAAGGCCGAGCGCCTCAGGCTGGCGCACGTAGAAGCAGTCGACATGGCTCGGCTTGATGCTGCGCACCAGTTCGAGCAGCTTGTCCTTGCCGCGCGCCTCGAGTTCGGCCTCGATCTCGTACGACTTGTCGAAGTGATCCTCGATGGCCCGCTTGCTGCGGCCCGTGACGAAGATCATTTCGGTGATGCCGGCCGCCATGGCTTCTTCGACCGCGTACTGGATCAGCGGCTTGTCGACGATGGGCAGCATTTCCTTCGGGCTCGCCTTGGTGGCGGGGAGGAACCGGGTGCCGAGACCTGCTACCGGAAATACCGCTTTTGTAACTTTTAGCATGTGAGATCCCAAGTGTCATTGAAGAAGCTGGCACGGAAGAATGAAAAAAGCCCGCTCTCCGGGGGGAAGGCAGGCTCAGGTTCCGAGGTACATCTGCTCGTCCTGTGAACCTCGCACCTGTGCCGGTCCGCCAGACGACCTGCAGACAAGATAGCCGCGCCATAATCTGTCTGGCCGCGAGTGGCGGAAACAATCCATATTCTGGCAATCCGGCACACGGCAACAGAAGTTTCGTCTTGCCATAGCCGAGATCGTATTCATTCTCCGCTCGATAGAAGCGCATACCAGCGCCCTGAACTATGCATTTTTTTAAATCGCAATCGTTTGCGAACCCCAAATTATGCGACTTCGATAAATTTCACTTGTCTCCAGCTTTATGGATGGCATCTCAATACTCAAATCGAGCATATATGCAAATTCTATTTATTTACCTTGGCTTCAATCAATCGACATAAGCGCACCAGCCGGCGCGATGAGTTACTGTCCAACACCGCAGAGAATGGCGTCTGAATCGTAATCAGCAATCTTTGCGATGCCTAAGCCGGGATTACGATTGGGCGGACGTGTTACGACGACGCGCTCACAGAACGCTTGCTGGCGCGGTACTCGGTTGGCGTGGTTGAAAGATGTTTGCGGAAGAGCTTCGAGAGCCAGCCACCTCCTCCAAGTCCGCAACGGCGGGCGATCTTGTCCACCGGCAGATCGGTTTCGACAAGCAGGCGGCAACACATGTCGAGTCGCACGAAAGACAGATACTCAGACGGTGTGACACCCATTTCGATCTTGAAGCGGCGCAGGAAGTTTCGCTCGCTCATGGCGGCAACCTGCGCCGCCTCGTCGATGACAATCGGCCGGTCGCCGTTCGCTTCCAGCCACTTGGCCGACGCCTGGATCTTCTCGCTCACGTAGGTCGGCGCATTCTCGCGGACGGTCGCTGTAAACCGCGTCTGCTGGGGCCGCGGCAGGACGTGATCGGTAATCTGACGGACAATTTCCGGGCCGAAGTCCTCTTGAACCAGCCCCAGCGCGCTTTGCAACGGGCTGGCGAACTCCGTCGCACCGCCAAGGTCGGGAGTCCCGTATTGGAAAGTTTTCGGAGTACGCCCAGCGCATGACTGAAGGCTGCCGGCACGCCCGAACCCGGCGGCTTCGAGCAGCCAGCGCCCTTCGCCGAGCGGGGCCACCAGTCCGCTGCGCTGGCATTCGCGGCGCAGCCAGTTTGTCAGGCGTTCATCGCGTACTGCATTGCGGACCCCGCTTCCGCCGCCGATAAATAGCGCGTGGAAACCGTCAGGATAGCGGCGCGCCTCGACTCCTTCCGTCCAGACGAATACGGACGAGGAACTGTCGACCCGGCCACCGGCCGCGGACAAAAGACTCACCTTGTAGCGAATCTGGCCGCTCAATGCGCTTTCCCCGTCGGTAAGCGCATTCGCCGACTGGAATATTTCCAGAACCGTGGCGGCCTCCGGCAGCGCAAAGCCGCTAAACAGGACTATTCCAATGTTTTTAACTGGTCGCACACCTCCCAGGACGGGCCGTTGCTCGACGCTGTTATTG
Organism: Paraburkholderia sp. SSBN10T; assembly: GCF_056619545.1. Classification (NCBI taxonomy): domain Bacteria; kingdom Pseudomonadati; phylum Pseudomonadota; class Betaproteobacteria; order Burkholderiales; family Burkholderiaceae; genus Paraburkholderia; species Paraburkholderia sp. SSBN10T. The sequence goes on along the minus strand of NZ_JBWQQI010000004.1, from coordinate 255,690 downwards.
TGAACCGCCTCAAAACACTCCATCAGATTTCCCCGGAAATTGGTAGGCACTCCAGCTTTCTTTGAACTGGATTTATTAACAGAATTTATCCTACAAAAGAATCTATCCTATCTATATGTAGTGGCGGAATCTGCCAACATGTTGGCGGATTCAATCAATCGAGGAAGCGCATGCAATTGGAATGTGCTGACCATGGAACTCCCCAAATCCGTGCATCAGTGGAGGAAGATTTCGAAAGATAAGCAAACAAAGTTTAGTGCGCTTCGATGAGCATCAAAAATAGTATTGCGATTCCGAATGAATGCCGCGGGCGATGGTATTCGAAATGCAAAAAAACCACCACCCAACCGGCGAGCGCCACCCGGGAACCACAAATCTTATGCGCATCGGTGCACAGCGGAGCCGCAAGGTATCTGGCAACGGCCGCTACCGCATGGCTGGGGCCCCAACGTCACGATCAGCCGGCGGCGCGAGTTTCCGTCATGTTCGCCGGCCAGGCGCCCACCTGTCGTAAGCCGAAATTACCTTGTCGAGTTTCGCCACGCCTCGCACAGGTAAGTTTTCTTCAGTGACGATGCACGTTGATCGAACCGTCCCTGCGCCCATCGCGCATAGGTCAATGGACGCTACCAGACGAAGCACATTGAAGCAAATGAGAGGGTGCGCGATTGCCGCGCTTCCTCGCACAAAGGCACTATGCTTCCAACCGAAAAATTCCTGCAAACTATCGACCTCACCCCTCTGGTCGCCATCGATCTGATTGTTCCGAACCAGAACGGCGGATATCTGCTTGGACACCGCGTCAACAAACCCGCGCAGGGGTTCTGGTTCGTGCCGGGCGGCCGCATCCGCAAGAACGAACGCCTCGACGACGCGTTTCGTCGCATTGCGCAAGATGAACTCGGCCGCACAGCCGTCGAGAGGACCGACGCCGATCTTGTAGGGGTGTACGAACATCTGTATGACGACAATTTCAGCGGGCAACCCGGTATCTCGACCCACTACGTCGTGCTCGGCTACAAACTACGTCGCCCGCTTGAACTGGGCAATCTGCCCAACGCCCAACACACCGCTTACCGCTGGGCAACCGGGGAGGAAATCGTCGCCGACCCAACCGTTCACCTGAATACGCGGGTCTATTTTGGCGAGCCCATGCCGCGCTAGTCCTCGACTCGGGCAGACCATGATTGGACTCGCCAACTGCCGGCGTCAACTTCCTGGATCGCTGGTTGCGCCGCCTGCCTGAACCCACCCTCGAGCTCAGGCGACTTCAGGCTGTATCGTCAATGCGGTTTAAGCGTCTCCTGCTCCTCTCGATCAGCCGCAGCCATGATGGCGACGTTGGTCGCCTCGCACACGGCGCTTAAACATTCCAGGTCGTTCTCGCTCACCGGCAATGCCTCGCAGGCACTCTTGACCAGCGCGAGATAGACCCGCGCACGGTCTGAGGCAACCTTGCCGTTTGCCACGTCATCCCGATGAGCCCGCAGTAATTTCACGGTTGCTTCGACAAGCTCGCTCGTCTCGTTCTCTATGCTGGACAGATTGTTCGACATCGATCGCTCTTCAGTGAAAACAGGCTGGATCATACGGGGACCGCCGCTTACGCCTGTGCGACGAGCAAGGGCCGCGCCGCTTCCCCCACACCCGGCACGTAGGGTCGGCCTACGCTGTAATACTCGATCCCCAACTCCGCCATAGCCATAGGCTCATACAGGTTTCGGCCGTCAAAAATCAATGGCTCGGTCAGCGCCTCGGTCAGCGCGCTAAAATCAGGGCTCTTGAATACTTTCCATTCGGTCACGATCACTAGTGCATCGGCGCCGTCCACACTCTCCGCTTGTGACTGAGCAAAAGACAACCGCGAGTGCGCTTCCGGTGCATCATGCAGATCGAGCGCGAAAACACGCCGTGCTTCGGCAATCGCCACAGGATCGTATGCACAGACGGTTGCACCGCGTTCGAGCAGCCCGATCACCAGCTTGCGGCTCGGCGCCTCCCGCATGTCGTCGGTGTTCGGCTTGAACGCCAGACCCCATACCGCGAAGGTGCGCCCGGTCAAATCCGCCCCGAACCGAGCGGTAATCTTGTTGATCAGCACATCCTTTTGCTCTTCGTTCACCGCCTCCACGGCTTCGAGAATGCGTAAAGCCTGACCGTACTCGGCAGCGGTCTGCACGAGCGCCCGCACATCCTTGGGAAAGCATGACCCTCCGTAGCCGGCACCCGCATATAGGAAGTCGTAGCCGATCCGTGGGTCCGAGCCGATACCACGGCGTACCGATTCAATATCAGCCCCAACGCGATCGGCGAGATTCGCTAGCTCGTTCATAAACGAGATCCGGGTAGCCAGCATCGCATTCGCGGCGTATTTGGTGAACTCGGCAGAGCGGACATCCATGTAGCGCGTGCGTTCGTGGTTACGGTTAAACGGCGCATAGAGTCGCTTCATCTGCTCGCGAGCGCGTTCGCCGAGCTCGTCTTCATCGCTGCCAATGACGATACGATCCGGTCGCATGAAATCGTCGACCGCTGCGCCCTCCTTAAGAAACTCGGGGTTCGACACGACCGAAAACTCATGACGGGCACCGCGGAGCGTCAACTCGCTCTCAATGGCGTCACGCACATGCTGCGCGGTTCCGACCGGAACCGTGGACTTGTCGACGACCACCTTGAAGCCGTTCATATGACGGCCGATGTTTCGCGCTGCAGCCAGAACGTATTGCAGGTCGGCGGACCCGTCTTCATCAGGCGGCGTACCGACGGCAATGAACTGCACATCGCCATGCGCAACGCTTGCCGCGATATCGGTAGAAAACTGCAGGCGCCGGCTGGCGCGGTTGCGGTCGATAAGTTCCTTTAAACCAGGCTCGTGAATCGGCACACCTCCGCTATTAAGAATGTCGATTTTGCGTTCATCAACGTCAAGACAAAAGACGTCGTTACCGATTTCCGCAAGACATGCGCCAGTAACCAGACCAACGTAGCCGGTGCCGATAATGGTGATCTTCATATTGCCCTTTGTAATGAGAAGACGCTTGCGACTTCAGAGGTCCGGGTGCCGTACGCCAGATGCCGAAGTGTCGGCAGTCCCTGCACACAGCGCGCATAATTTCGTCTCGAATTCGCGCAGTACGGCGTCGCGCGACAACATTGCCTGGGCGAATTCGCGGCCCGCCTTGCCGAGACGCGCTCGCTCGACCGCGTTGCCGGCCAGTCTTTCGATCGCCGAGACCAGCAAGCTCGCATTTCCCGGCTGCACCACCACGCCACGAGGAGATACGGCTTCGTACAACTCGGTGCCGGGGCTAGCCATGGCGATAACTGCCCGGCCGCTGGCGAGCATGCCTGTCAGCTTTGATGGCATCACCAGATCCGCCGCGTCAGCACGCTGGGGCAACACATGAATATCGGCCAGGTTCAACAGTTCGTTCAGCCGGTCAAGCGGCTGCAGGTCAATGAAGCGGCAGTTGCGCAAATCGCCGCATATCGCCGTGATGGCGTCTCGCGCCGGGCCGTTGCCACAGAACACAAAGACGACGTCGTCACGCTGGGCAAACCCGATCGCAGCCGCCGCGAGTACCTCGAGGCCCTGCTTCGCGCCCATGTTTCCCGAGTAAAGGACCACTGTCGCGGCGTCAGGGATATTCAGTTCGTCTCTCAGCCGGCTACGCCGTCCAAGCGGATAGATCGACTCGGTATCCGCCCAGTTCGAGAAGCGCACCACCTTACTTTGCTGAACCCCTTTGCGTAGAGCGTGTTCAACCATCTTTCCCGAGATCGTAGATACGGTATCGAAGCGCTTAAGCAGCACCCGCTCCAACGCGAGTGCCGTACGCTTTAACACCGAGCCTTTCAGCATACCCAGACTGAATGCTGCATCTACCTCGTAATCCTGAATATGCAGCCAGGCATACGCGCCTGTCAGGCGGGCAACCAGCCAGCCGGCAGGTGCATTCAGCAAGCTCGGCGCTATGCAGACGACCACCTCCGGCCGCCAGAACGCGTGACGCAACAGTATTGGGAAGCTCGAGAGCGCAAAACTCGCCAGGTGGGCGATGCGTCGCGCACCCTTCGGCTGCGAGGGTACCCATAGCGGCGTGCGCCAGACATGCACACCGTTGCGCCGCTCGTTCGCATAGCGGAGTGCAGAGAATCCAGTGGCGACGCGCCATTCCGGGTAATACGGCGGCGCACAAACAACACGCACCTGATGACCGGCCGCAGCGAGCGTTTCCGCCATCTCGGCGGTGTATTTGCCGATCCCGGTTAACTCTGGCGCGTAGTTGATGCCGTATAGGAGAATTTTCATTGGCCTCCAGCGCGATAACGTTGCAAATGCTGCAGTGCATAATGCTCTGTATCTTCTGCGATGCGCATCTCAATGGGCCGCCATGATATTGGCGGAGTCCGCCAATATCATGGCCATCCTGGTGCGCGCGTCATGCAACCAGCACACTCACGGCAGCGAATTGAATTCGAGCCTCGGCCCGACGTGCCCCTTGACGTGAGCTATCCCGGTCAATCCTTGTCGGAAAACGAAATTAGCGTGTCGCGTTACGCCAGCGCGGTCTCAAGCACGGGTTCTTCAGTGATGATGCAAGGTGCTTGAACCATCACTCCGGCGATGCCGTATATCGCGCGTTCATGCGTCCACCACGCCCCGTTCCAGCAAGTCGAGGGGCTTTCATTGGTTGTGGTCCGATGCTGGCGATGCCAGCCTGGCCGACGGATCGACCTGCATATGCATGAATTGCGTACGAGAATGAAAATCTTGTTGATGATGCTGACGCCGGCGGCGATCGCCCTTACCTGTGCTTCGGCGAGCGCGCAAGTCAGTTCCGACTCGGTGCAGGACCACACGTTGTCTCGCGGTCAACGGGACAACCCTCAGCCCACGTCAGCGTCGGGTCTGAGTAACCTGTTGGGGGCACCGCAGGACGACGCGGAAACCTATCTGCCATATAACCGCGCCTCAGGTCAGACGCAGAACCGCACTTCGGCACAGGGCAGCCATACGCACAGCCAGCAGGCCACTCCGGATTCCGCACCAAGTCCACTGCTGGGCGCCCCGGAGGACTATGAGGATAGCTACATTTCCAGCCTCGACTATGGACCGGCAAAGCAGGCTGCCGCGCGTGAGGCAGCCAACTATAGACTCACGCCGGTTGAACAATTGCTGGCGCCGAAGCTTCCTGAAAGTGTTAGCGCTTCCGCCGCAGGAGTTGCATCGCACCGCAATGTAGCTGGCACCCACGTCGCCGGTGAGCGCCGCGAATCTCAGGCATTCGAACCCGTTACTAGCATTACCCCAGCATCGACTTCTGCTTCGCAAGGCAATTCATTCCGTGGTACCGCCAGTTCGGATTCTGCAAGCACGATCTACAGATCGCCGTGGTAAATCGCCGTTTTTTGGCCATCGGAAACGAGTAAGCGAAAGTGGGCAATCTGTACGACCGCGGCGGTATGCCTCGTGTTGGCGGACACACCCCATCTCGAACCAACCAGATAGAGGGAACAGGTCACGTGCGAACGCCAATACAATCGACAGGCGCGCTTCCAGCGCTGACCAGCATTCGATTTTTCGCAGCGCTGGTCGTCGCTCTATCGCATTTCACCCAGCTTGGGTTACTCAATCTACCTGCCTCGTTTCTTGCATTTGTCGACGGCGGACGCCCAGCGGTATCGCTCTTTTTTGTTCTTTCCGGTTTCGTGCTGACATACACGTATCACAGCACCATTGATACGCAAGGGTCATTACGATTCTACCTCGCGAGATTTGCTCGGATTTATCCGGTGACGTTGCTTTCTCTGCTCATCGCGATGTCCGTCACAATCTATCTGCTGCACGCTGACAACAGCGCTTTACTGTCAGACTGGTATTCGATCAATACCCACGCCTACGTTTCGCTTGCAGTAAGCCTTGCTGCGCAGATCCTGCTACTCACCGGCTGGTTCCCATTCGCCTCGATCAATCAACCCTGGAATGGACCGGCATGGAGCATCTCGTGCGAGGCCTTTTTCTATGCCCTGTTTCCATGGCTTCTTCGCAAATTGCTTGTGAAGGATCGTGCCACCCTCATGCTGATCTGTCTTGCACTGTGGACACTACAGGGAATCTGGATTTTCTGTGTAAGCCGGTACATGCCTGTGGGTCGAAAGGGATTCCTGATTTCGCAATTTCCGCTAACCCATCTGTCGGAGTTCGTGATGGGTATCGGCGCCGCAGTCTACTTCGCCCAGGCGCGAGCAAGCGGGCAAGCATCGCACCGATTGGGCATAGCGCTTGTCTGCGCGGCTGTGACCGCGATCACGCTGCTCGCAGCGTATCAGCCGCTCAAACCTGCTTACTACCTTGAAGCACCGTTTTTCACGGCGCTTATCCTCGGCCTCGCCCTGCTCGAACGGCCGGTACTCGGTCTGCTGAACCAACGGCCGCTAATACTTCTTGGTGAAGCCAGCTTTTCGCTGTATCTGATCCACGTACCATTGGCACATTGGGCTCATATCGCCGGCCTTCATCGTGGCAATGGGTGGCTGGCATTGCTCGTGGCCGTGTGTCTGAGCGTAGTCATACACCTCTATTTCGAAGAACCCATGCGCAAACTGATACGTTACGGAAGCGGGTTGCAGCGAAGAACCACTGCTTCGCCGCATCGGACATTGTCCGGCATCGGCACCGAGTACACGCGTCGATGAGTCTGGGCACACTTCGAAATCCTCAAATGACCTCACAGGAGAGTCGGCCACCCGAGGGAGTTTTCGATACCCTGGGCCCGCTGCATTGAACATCTGTCCAGACGCGACTATTCCGCCTTCACATCGTCCGAATCCTTCAATCTTTCGGCGGATTTCGCCCTGTCAGCACGGGTATGCTCCGCCCTGTGCTCAAGCGCGTCCGCGCGTCGTTCCTCAATCATTTCCCACTATGGCGCGCAGGATTCCCGCAAGGATTCAAAGGCTGGCGACCAGATGAAACCGACTCGCCGCATGACACTGGCCCGATTGGGTCAACTCGGGCTTGGGTTTGCCTTGACTCGGACCCCGCTCGCAACCGCTGCGGACATAAGCCTCGCCGTACCTCGAACGCGGCTCGAAACGCTCGAGGATGAAAATCTCAGTGCACGTGGACGTGGCGGTGCCATGGGCGACAACAAGGCTGATGACACCCTCGCGCTTCAGGCATGGATCAATTACCTGGTTGCCAACCATAAGCGGGGCACGCTTGGCGCAGGCACCTACCGCGTGAGCGCTCCTCTGGTCATTCCGGCAGGGTACGAATGGGCGATCGACGGTGACATTGCCGGCGGCACACGGATTCTGCAAACAGCGGACAACGTGCCGATCTTTGACATTGGTCCGACAGGCCCGAAGCCGCTGATGCACACCTGGCGAATCTCGAACATCGAATTCGACTACGCGAACGATCAACCTGCGTCGAATGAGAACGCTAACCCGATTGTGTTCTCACAGATGGTGTGTGAGTTCACGCTGACAGGTCTGCGGTTTGCGCGCGGCTCCTACGCGATCAAGGTAAAGCCCGGTATTGGAGGTCCTTGGGGAGGCGTATGGGATGAGCTTGTGTTCGAAGCCAATCTTAGCGCTGGAGCCATGCAATGGACCGGTTGCGTCAACGGCGTGCCCAATAACAAATGGGGACGCTTCTTCGTCGACTGTCACAAGATGGTCGGCCCCGTCTTCAAGGATGTGCGCGGATACAACTGGATCATCGATACGATCGAATTCATTGCCGCGCAGCGCGGTGCACAGCTCTTTGCCATTGCGGGTGGGAGCGAGTGCACGATCGGCGCGATCAAACTCGAGAATGGCATCTATCGCAACGCGATCGACCTGATTGGAATCGGGCCCGGTGCACACGTCAAGCTCGGTCAGTTCTTCATTGGCGGTAATGCGATGGTCCTGCACCCGGAAAAAGGCGCGATAACCCTGTTCGCAACGGGAGTTGGCGGCCCAACCGGCACGTTTGAGCTCGACACACTGGTTGCCAATGCAACCGAGTTCGGCGGGGATATTTTCGTCATCAGCGGAGCGAAGGGCAACATGAGAATCAGGGATATGTCGTTCGACAAGCATCCCTGGCAGATATGTAACAACGGTTCAACAACGACCGGCGACACACTAACGCTTGACCAATACAAGAACGACCGTCTCTCAGGAAATCTCGGTGATGCGAACTACGCGGTCACTCTCGGCGATCCAAACGTCCTGTCGTTCGAAACGCCCTTTACTTCACCGCGCACACTAGAGCTGCCGGACGTCGCCAACAGGTTGTTCGGCGGCCTCTACTACGAAATCCGGCTATATGGCGCCGTGAACGGCAGCAACACGCTCACCATTCAGTGCGGGGGGCAGAAGAAGTTTGTCGCCGCGAGCGACAAGGTAGCGATGCGCTTCGCATGGCGCCGGGACGCGAATGCCGCCACTGGCTGGGTTATGACGCAGTATGAGGCGCTGCCATGACACGCGTGGCGGTGAATTGCCGCCCGCTCGCAATTCTGAGCAGTCAATTGTAAAAACCGGGGAAGTAAAAATGCGCGGAAAGGGTATCCCGCTGTTGGCAATCCTGTTTCTCTTGCCATTGGCGTTCGACTATAAGACTGCGGACGACAGCCAAAGTCATTTGCTGCAGTACGCGCTGGTTGCGCCTCCCCTGATATGCGGTGTGCTTCTCGCCCTGATGGGACCCAGATTCCGTAGCAAATCACAACTGCGATCGCTGGTTTCCATTGCCGTGACGATAACGGTCGCCGGCAGCGTCGTTCCTCAGTTCCTTCAAGGAAACGACGTTGGAGATTACCTGAGAGTGATACTAACCTTCGTTCTCTTCCTGATTGGCTATCACGTCGGATGCCACCCGTGGAGCGACGCCAGAGCGAAAATCATCTACCAATGCCTCTTTGCCGCCATGGCAGTATCGATGATCGATAGCCTGCTTTACGGCGTTGCGACCGGCGGCTCGATCGATGCCGTTCGATACCGGATCCTGTCCCCTGTGCTATTGGGATTTCAGGGGTTACTCCTCCACGAGATCGTCGTTCGACGAGCACCCAGCAAGGTCGCTTTGATGTTCTTTATCGCGACCCTGGTTATCGAACTTCTGAGCGTCACGCGGAGTTTTCTTGTCGGCACCATCCTGCTGTTCTGTTTCGCGAGCTTACTCGCCGCTCCGACAGTCAGCCATCTCGCCAAGTCGCTGCTGCGCACTCTTCTTGTCGCTGCTGCGCTCGGCGGTGTAGTTGCGGCAGGCGCTGCATGGGTCTTTCCATCGGTACTCGATCACTGGTCACAGCGGATCTTTTTCGCTGAGGGCACGCAGAGCGGGAAGGATCCGACGACACTTAGCCGGCTGGCCGAGATGGAAAATCAGTATGACCAGGTTACGTCAACCGGGACATCCCTGCTTACCGGAATGGGATATGGGCACCATTTTGGCTATGCTGAGGACTACATCGTCGAAATGCTGGAGTTCTCCAAACGCGGCGATCTGGAGGCGATTGATTCCTGGTCGGCAGGCCACAACTTTTGGGTTTACCAACTATTTGCCGGCGGAGTCCTTTTCGGGATCGCGCTGCCGTTCGCGCTGTTGTACAACCTTTACCGATGCACGATCACTTATCGACGTTGGCGTCGCGCAATGCCCGCGGCCGACCACCTGCAAGACATGGGGCGTTATCTACTGGTCTCGTTCGGCATGGTTGTAACCACTGTCGGCGGCAATCCATTGGGGCCTCGCTTTTCTGGACTGGTTTATGGTCTCGCGTTGGGCCTCCTGGTAGCGGCCTATTCCAAAGGCATTGCTCTCAGTCGATACTCGTCCCACTTCCCTGCACCGATGCCTCTACGAACCGCAACCACTGTATCGGCTGTCGACGGGTGAGTTTCCACAGCATCAACGCTTCACGAGCGTTCCGGGATGACGTTACCGTCGGTACCTCAGCAGCCTGTTAACGCTTCCCGCCAAATGAGTGCGCACTCAAGAAATTTATAAACGCGCGCAGCTTTGGTACGACGTACTTGCTCGACGGCCAAAGAACTGTCAAGGCACGTGGTTGCGTGTCCTCAGCGCCCAGCACCCTTTGCAGTCGCCCGGATTGAAGAGAGTCACGAACACAGAAGTCCGGAAGGCAAGCGATTCCCCTGCCTCGCGCCGCGAGGAAGGCGAGCGTCTCGATGGTGTTGCAGCTCATGGGCGATCGCAGGTTTTGCAGAATCAGGCTATTCCAGTCATCGACAGGCCACGGCTCGATCTTCCCAGTATTCGGAAACTTATAGAGCAGGCAGCTATGTCGCGACAGGTCCGATGGTTTATCCGGAATACCTGCTCGGGTCAAATATTCTGGAGATGCCACAAGATATCTCTGGAAGGTGAAAATTTGACGACTCACCAATCTGCTGTCGTCCACATTTCCGATGCGGACCACCGCATCAAACGCTTCGTCAATCAAGTCTACCTTTCGATCGGAAAAATCAACTTCCAACTCGATATTGGGGAACTCAATCATGAATTCTTCCAGAACCGAGTGAAGCAATGTCCCGACCGATGGCAGGCTTACTCTCAGTAGTCCCCTTGGGGCACCCTTGATGTCTGACAGCTCTTCCTCAGCCGCGGACATTTCCAAAATGATCCGCTGGCATCGCTGCAAGAACAGAGCGCCCTCGGCAGTGAGCTTCATGTTTCGAGTATTCCGCTGAAACAGCCTGGTTCCCAGACGTTCTTCAAGGCGTGAAACACTCTTCCCGACAGCGGAGGCGGAAATTCCGAGTATTCGCCCGGCGTCAACAAAGCTGCACGTTTCCGCCGATTTGACGAAGGCAACTAGTCCCGCGAAATTATCCATTAGTTTTCCTAGGCCGATGAATTCCGGACAGGAACGTCCGGTATGAAAGGAGTCAAAGGCCATTTATCCCATCTTACCCGATGTATTACATTGCTAACGGATGGCAATTGCCATTTTTCGAAAGCATTATGTAATATATTGGAGTGAAAGATGACGAATGTGTTTCCCTACGCTGGTCAAGAGTTCATCGTCAATTACGGCGGAGACCTGATCTTCAAAAACATTTACTCGGAAGACGGAAAGCACGTCACCGCAGAGTTTCTGGCTGGCGAAATGGCGGGGGCGAAAATGACGATGCCGTTTAGCTGGCAGGCATTGCCGGCTGGTGACTTTCTGCTTTGGTGGCAAGAAGACGACAAGTCCACCATCGTGCACTGCGATAACTTCGAAGCGAAGAAGACCAAGACCTTCTACACCAAACTCGACGGCAGCTTTTACGTGCTCGATGGCGTCATTTCTTGACCATTAAGGGTTGCGGCCAACGTGCCTGTTGAGTTCAAGGTGCGCGCCCACGGGTCAATGACAGGTGGGCGCGAATCAGTTACTTAGATGAGACAGAAAAATTGTTGCTTGAAGATATAGCTGATGAAGTCATTGGCCGCGCCTTTGAGGCTGCGGCTATTTTGGACGCAACTATCTGTGTCAGTGTTGTAGATAAGAATGGTCTCCTGTGTGCATTTCGCCGTATGGCTGATGTGATCCCAGGGGCCATCGATGTTGCTTTCAAAAAGGCTCACACCGCGTCTTTGTTCAGATTGGACACGGATGAAATTGGGAAGGTAACGCATCCCGATGGCATCGCATACACTCTGCAATTTACGAATGGCGGGCTGATTGGCTTTGGCGGCGGCGTTGTTATCTATGACAACTCGGCGTATGTGATCGGTGCTGTCGGCGTGTCTGGGGCGACGCCCGGCATCGACAATCAAATCGCCTTGAGCGCCGCGGGGCGTAAATGACCGGGGATCGCAATCAGACTCAATGGTCCGTCGCCTCACTGGCTATCACAGCGTTTGCAATTGGCGCGGCAGAGTTCATCGTCGTCGGTGTACTGCCCGCAATTTCGCTTGACCTTCACGTTTCGTTGGCGCGGGCAGGTAGCCTTATTGGAATCTACGCGTTCGCATTGGCAATTGGAACACCGATCACAGTCCTGCTGACTTCACGGTATGGCCGAAAACCGCTACTCGTCGGGTTAGTGCTTGTATTTTTCGCGGGGAATGTCGGTGCGGCCTTGTCGCATGACTTTGGAACATTGCTTATCGCCCGAGTTCTCACGGCGGTCGCACACGGCAGTTTTTTCGCAATCGGTGCTTCGGTAGCGGCGAGGTTGGCCAAACCTGGGCAGGCCAGTCGGGCAATCGCCCTGATGTTCGCAGGCCACACGCTAGCAATGGTGGTGGGTGTGCCTCTGGGAACTTATGTGGGTAATTTGTTCGGTTGGAGATTGCCGTTTCTCCTGATAGCGGCCATCGCGTTCATCTCGGCAATTGCAATCGCAAAGTGGCTCCCTTCGGTGTCGATGTCCAAGCCAACGAGTGTAACGAGTCAGTTGATGACAATCGGGAATCCCGCAATCCTTACGATGATGGCGGTTACGATCCTTGGCTTTGGCGCGAGCTTCGCTCCGTTTTCGTTTATCACCCCGATACTCGTCAATGTGGCCGGTTTCACAACTACGGGCGCAAACCTGATGCTCGTTGTTTTCGGATTGGCGACGCTATTTGGTAATTCGATTGGTGGGGCAGCGGCGGCCCGCGTTGGCTGGTTTAATACACTCAAGGGGATTTTTGCACTTTTGGCGGCATCGCTTGCGGCCATCGCGTTATTTGTTCACTCCCCGGTGCTGCTCGCATGTTTGTTGTTCATTTGGGGTGGGCTGGCATTTGGTATGTCACCGGCTTGTCAGGCAGCAATGATCTCGACAGCGGAAGCATTCACGCCTCGCGCAATTGATTTTGCCTCAAGTCTCAATATCTCAGCTTTCAATCTCGGAATCACTTTGGGCGAGACGGCTGGCGGATTCATGGTCGCCAAGGAACATTTGCCGCAGACGCCGCTGCTTGGCATGGTCCTGGTGATCGGTGCAATCTTTCCGCTCAAGCGTCTCGGTACACTGCACGGGCACGCGTGAAGGGGCGCACAGCAACGCCTGTCAGCCCCTCGGCGCCCTCATCCGCTCCCTCACCTTCAACACAATGAAGTATTCGTAGATGGATTGCAATGTTGCATATACGAGCCCTGGTCGTCCATCCAGGAAGCCGCCTCGAACTGCATAGAGCAGGAAGAATTTGACTAGAGGACGCAGCGGCAGCTTATAAAACATCCCCTTCTGGTGATAACGGCGAACCTGAAAATCCTTGGCCCACAGCGCCTTGGAAAGCTGAAACTTCTCGTCACGCGTGGCGTTGATCATAAATTGCTCGGCCTCAAGCGAACTATAAGAATTGTGCCGGGCGAGCCAGTGAGATATGCCTTTGCTGAACGGATGATGATCCAGGAACCCTCCGACTCTGCCCGTTTTCCCGTTGACTACCGTCACCGGGTTCACCATCCGTTCGTATCTGATGTACGCAGGCTTGAAGAGACGCACATAGTAGGGCGAAACCTGAACATGCTTTAGCCATCGCTCGCTTAAGAAGTCTCGGCGTTGAACTTCAAAGGCAACGCGATCTGTGGACGTCGAGACAGCTTCGCTTACCGCCCGAGCCAGCTCGTCGGTCACGCGCTCATCAGCGTCGATGTACAGCACCCAGTCATGCTTGAACCCGATGTTTGCCAATCCCCAGTTCTGGTGAGAGGCCCAATTATCGAATTGTCTACGCGTGACCTGCGCACCGAACCGTTGAGCAATTTCAACGGTCCGGTCCGTACTAAGTGAGTCATAGACGTGGATGTCGTCGCACCAGGCAACGACGCTCTCCAGGCAGCCAGGAAGATCCCTTTCTTCGTCTTTTGTCAGAATGAGGACTGAAATACCGTTCATCACTGCTCTCCAGATCTGCGTCGAATGGCTATTTTTCTCGCGGGCATGCCTGCGTATACCGTCCAGCTATCACGAAGACTGCGTGTCACCACCGAGCGCGCGCCAACCACGGCGCCATCGGCAATTTCGGCACCGGGACAAATGAATGCCTCGGCGCAGATCCATGCCTCGCGGCCAATGGTTATTGGTTGTGTTGTCAACTGAAACAAGGGGTCATTGAAGTCATGGCTTCCCGTGCACAGGTGGGCTCCCTGTGAGATCACGCAACAGTCTCCCAAGGTGATTTTCCCCATGGAATACAGCGTGACGCCGTTGGCAACGCCAGCTTTCGCCCCGATAGACAGGTTCCACGGGGCCCAGATTTTTACTTGTGGATAGATATGAGCCCCCGGCCCGACGCGTGCGCCGAATGCTCTCAGAATGGAGCGGCGCCACCCGTGGCAAACGCGAGGTGTGGGAAGGAAAAACAGAACATACACAATCCCCCACAGTACCCTCGCTAACCTGTTCCCGAGCGAGAACGAAGGAGCAACCTTTGAATCCACTCCTTGCAAAATCATCGTTTAAACCTCTTGGTAACTGCCTACAGGACGGCAATACTCACCGGATGACACTGGCGCTGCCAGCATCTCTATGTGAGTGAATTCATCCCTCAAGGTAGCGAAGCGGCGCCGGATCAAGCGCGCCGGAACGCCCCCAACCACCGTGCATGGGTCGACATCATGAGTTACGACGGCTCCTGCCGCGACGACTGCACCGTCGCCGATGTTCACGCCGCAGAGAACCGTCGCGCCCGCTCCGATCCAGACGTCTTTGCCGATGGTCGTTTGGCGAAAAGCTGGCCGGCCGCTGAAGATGACGGGCACACCTGGCCGATCAAAGATGTGATCGTTGCCGACGATCTGCACATCGGGTCCCAACATCGAGTAGCGACCGACATAAACCCCCGGATTGATCCGGCAACCCGGCCCGACATAGACAAACTCATCGGCGCGAAAATCCCGGCTGATATCCCCATATCCGCCAAATAGCACGGTTCCGTGCACACTGTTCAGTCTCAACCGTTTTCGCCACCAAAACCTTCGCGCACTGCGCAACACCTTTCTAAGAGTCGCCAGCATACTTATCTCCATAGGAAGCTACCATCTCATTACCCAGCCGAGCAGGTCTTCCATAGATTGCATCCGTGAGAACCTCACATTGCTTGCGCGGGTTGTATACATCATCAATAATTCTGAAACAGTTTTCTTGCGTCTGATGACGATCATGGAATACTTGCGGAACTTCAATCAAACACCTTGTCAGATCAGATAGGTTTCCATACTGGAAAAGCATTCCGGAAAACCCATCTACGACCGCCTCCACTTCAGGCATCTGACGATCCATATCGGAATGAGTAATGACTGGAGTGCCAAACATAAGCGAATGCATCGCGGTCAATCCGACCTTTCCTGGTGAAACAACGACATCGGAATCGAAGATGTACGCTGCTACGGCCGCCTCGTCATATAACTCACCAACGAAGTCGACCTGCAACTCCAGTTCCGCGGCAAGCTCCTTGAGCTTACGTTCCGCGGGCCCACCCCCAATAAGGGTTAATCTGAATGGTTGGTCGGACGCTTTTTGCGCCAACGACACAGCACGCAACAAAAGATCATATTCACATTTATCCGTCAACCGGGAAACGCCAAGAATGCGGAGCTCCGCCGACCGCTGCCCTCCGGCATGCCGGGCCAGCAAGTCGTGCCGCATACGCAATTGAGACTGGTAGTCCAGACTATTAAATCCAACATATAGGTCTTCAGCTCGAAACCCGAATTTCTCCGCAATACACTTTGCTCGATATCCGTACAGATATTGCGCATGTCCGAGCGAAAAGAAAATCCGTCTCACGTAATTTTTAAGGCTTCGCTGTTCCGACAGAAAGCCATGTCCCCAAAATATTACGCGCTTCCCGGAAAGGCGACCCAACAATGCCGCCAGCCATGTTGTAAAGAAATTCGGATTGGCCAGCAATACCAATACGTCGAATTCCTTTGACAAAGACGCAAAGACTGCGGCCCACTGAAAGGAAATTTTCCCAACAACCTTGACCGGCGCCGCTCTAAAATCGTCGCTGTCTTCGAAATTAAACGAAGGAATGCCTTGGTAGCGCTCCACAGGATCGCCAAAAAACGTCGAGCCAAAATCCTGCCCAATAATGGCGTCAAGCACGCCCCTTCGGTAGTGCGGGAAAAAGTGGTACACGATGGCAACCCTGGGCCATTTCTTTTGCTCCATGATTCCGCTTGACCGGCGCACCGCCCGTGTCGAAGGGAACACCCGATCTCTCAGGCGGCGCACGAGGTTATCAGTAGTCACGCGCCCCCCGGCCGGCACACTTCGGCGATAGCATCTATAACGTTGCTTCCAAATGCGTTTGGACTGTGCTCGCTTGCAAACCTTGCCAGTTGAGGCGAGCTCCTGATTGAATGCACGACCGACTGCAATTTTTCCCAGTCGAAGCGCGGCATTGGAACCGACGTTCGCAAGAAGTCATCCCACCGCAAACCTAGTGATCTTTTCCCCCGATAGTTGTCAATCAGGCCATAGTTCGAAGTGATCACGGGCACTCCGGCTTGAGCAGACTGGATCAGTACGCCGCTCATTCCGCTGAAGTTCTCGTAGCACAGCCACATCGTGTCGGTAGCTGCAAATACCTGCCCTTCTTCCAGCTCGGAGCAGAACCTGTTGAGAACGATCACCTGCGACGCACGCTCCCTGGCCTTCAACAGGAAAGATTGAATCATTTGAGCAGCTTCGGCATCCTGTACGCCGGCGAGCACCAGCCGAAAATGCTTTGGCAGGTCTGCAGCGGAAAACAGGGTGAGTAGCCGCGCCAGTCCCTTTCTCGGACTAAGCGCGCCATACGCTGCAACGACAAAGTGGCTCTCCTCCAACCCTAACGCGCGTCGAGCTTCGTGACGATCCGTCGGCTGACAGATGAACGAAGTGTCCGGAACGTATCTGACCTTCCGTGCAAACGCCGGCATCTTTCGCGCCACGTACTCTGGCAGCGGTTCATCTATCGTCGTGGCAAGGGCAAGATTCCGCAGGCTCAACATTCGCCGAAACAGAACACCATTAATGACATCCTGCATTCCCGTGGGACCCGCGATGCCGCAGGCGTGGTGATGAAACCTGGCGGAAAGAATCATGCCGCCGAAAGGCGTGTCGCCAAACGGTGAGCCATAGAATCCGGCCACCTTGTCGAGGTAATTGAGGTATGGAACGTAGACGAAATCGGCTGTAGCAGTGCTACGGTACTGCATATAACCCTGTTCGACAGCACGCAGGTAGGCGCGCTGGCCAAACAGGAGTTGAAGTTTTCCGTAGCCGGTTCCACGAGGGATCTCCGGCATTTTCACAATGTGCAGATCACGTCCGAGCGCCGATAACGCAATCTGACATGCGGGATGAGATAGCGCCGAAGCTGTCGTCATCAGTGCGACTTTCCATCCTCTGCGTAAAGCCTCTTTGGCGATAAGGCGCACGTAGAGCACCATGCGATGCCCGGTCGCCTCCGGTTCAACTATCAGAAGCGTGGTCATATCGCCCGCTCCCGGCTCTCCGCATGCAATAGCGCAGGCGAGGTTACATCACGAAACAGTCCCGCATATCGCTCGGCAACGT
The DNA here is from genome assembly GCF_056619545.1 of Paraburkholderia sp. SSBN10T. Taxonomy (NCBI): domain Bacteria; kingdom Pseudomonadati; phylum Pseudomonadota; class Betaproteobacteria; order Burkholderiales; family Burkholderiaceae; genus Paraburkholderia; species Paraburkholderia sp. SSBN10T. Next base: position 238,173 of record NZ_JBWQQI010000004.1, on the reverse strand, counting down.
GCGAAATCGAGTACGCCGTCAAATCACGCCGATGACGCGGGTGTCTTTCAGAGAGCAACTTTGCGATCGCCATTGCATAGCCTGGATGACTTGCCGGGTCGACAGTCGCGACACCGGGAAAGCGTGACGCAAATTCGAAAACGGGGATGTCCGAGGCTACAATCGGCACGCCGCTCGCCAATGCCTCGATCATCGCCAGGCTGTGCGCTTCCCGTGCGGACGGCATAACGTAAACGTCAGCAGCGGAGAGCAAGGCCGGGATATCGCCGCGACTGCCTAGAATCCGTACCTTTTCCTGCAAGCCATGCTGCTCGACCAGATCCTTCAGCGCATCGCCATATGCAATGTCTTCCGTCAGTCCTGCAAACCAAAGTTCCACGGGCCGGCCGGCGCGAATCATTTCGCTCACCGCCAAAACCGTGGCCGCCTGATTCTTCACCGCCGTGAGTCTCCCCACCTGCAACACCACCGACACGTTGGCGCCAATTCCAAGATCCGCGCGCACCTGGCGTCTGGCATTCTGGTCGAAAGCAAACTGATCAAGTGCAGTGCCATTCGGGATGGTAATGAGCCGCCGGGGCGGACCACACCGCAAGCGATAGTTGTTTGCCGCTGCCTCGGTCACTGTCACCACGGCTGCCGTGCCTGACTGCAGCAGTCGCTCACTTAGCCTTAGAAGCGTGCCGGCGTAGTCGTCATTGGTCGCTGCATGTAGTACGGTAACCACGGGAGAAGCAGAGCGCGTCAATTTCAACGCCAGGCGTGCATAGGCGGCTGGAATGACTGAATGCGCAACGATCACATCAGGTCTGAACTCGCGCAGGGTGGAGAGAATGAGTCGAAGTCTCCCCAGGCGCCCTAACTTTCGCGGCGGCGATGCACACCAGACACCGCTGTCCTTCAGTGCCGTCCAGACAGGTTCAAAAGCATCCTCACACGGATTGATTCCAAGAATGCCGGTCACAACCTGGTGACCGGCGGCGTGCACCTGAGCCAACGTAGCTGCGAGCACTTCCGCCCCGGAGTGCCGCGGCGTCAACACCATCTGCAAGATTCGCATGACTCCCTCACTAAACCGTCAACGAGAAGCCTGCCCGCAACCTCTGTAAGGGCAATACCAAAGCGATGGCACTCATGAACCCCAATCCGATCGCGTGATACGGAACCGACGAAAGCAACTGGTTCAAAATCACAATCAGCGCCGCGACGGGGACACCAACAGTCGCCAGCGGCAATAAGTGCCGCACCTGGTCAGGTGCGTTGGAAAGAACATCCCAGAGCATCAGCGCCGCACAGGTGAACACGGAAATCGCCGCGGCCAAGGCAACGCCGATGGCGCCAAGCCACGGCGCAAGAATCGCCGATGCGGCAACCAGGACCAGCAACTGCACAACGGTTGCGCGCGTCACCCGACTCGGCTTACCGGTGCCGCGCAAATATGCGGTCAGCAGTCCGACCAACACGCCCGCCGCCATCAGATAGACAAAGACACGAAAAAACGGCACTGCGCCGCTCCATTGATCGCCGAGCGCCAGTTGAATCACGTCACGTGCGACCACACAAAGAAACGTGGCAAGCACCAATGCGATCGTCCCCAGATGATTGAACAGTGTCATTGCACACCGCACAGCGCGGCTCTTATCCTGGCGCGAGAGTTCCGCAAAATTCGGAAACAGGTACTGGCTAAGCGCGATGCCAAAATCGGCCACGCCGAATTGCGCCAGGCGACTCGCCGTCTGGTACAAACCCAGCGTCTGTACGCCGAACGTCTTGACTGTGATAATCCGGTCCAACTGGTTGACAACTACCGTGAGCAAGCTGCTCGCCCAAACCCAGCGGCCAAACTCCATGATCTCGCCAAGCGGTTTCGTATCGAAGTTCACCCGGGGCCGTGTCGAAAACACAATATGCGAGGCGACAGCCTTCAGAAACTCCGAGAGCGGCAGAGCAGCAAGCACCCAGATCACTTCACGATAGCTGAAGGCCGCAATCGCGGACATGACGAAATCAGCCATGACAAACGTCGTGGTGAGCAACGCGACGGTGCGAAAGCGCCGTTGCCGCTGTGCGATCACAACCCGCACACTCGCCAGGCATCTCGCGAGCGGAACCAGCGCGACCATTTGCAGGACGGTTGTGCCCTCCGGGATATTCATCAGCCGCGCAATAGGTCCGGAAGCGACAAACAATACAACCGTCAGAAACAGACCACGCACCGCGGTCGCGGTCCACAATGCATCCAGACTTCGCTGGTCCAGTAGCTCGCGCCGCTGAATCAGGGCATGGCTCATGCCCATCTCGGTCAGCGACTCCGCTATTGACAGGGCCATGAGACAAGCCGCGATAAGGCCAATCGAGTGTGGTCCCAGCAGGCGCGCGAGCAGGAAAAACTTGAACGCCACCAGCAGGCGCGAAACGCCCTGTTGCGCGAAGACCCATGTCACGCTGCTTTCGTCGAATCGAATCATGTGGGTGTTCTGCCGGTATGCGACTACGCCCGCTCTAGCGCTTGCGATTCGTGGCGCTGCAGGAAGTCCTGATAGGTTGTGGTCAGCCCGCTCTCGAGACCGATCCGCGCTCGCCATCCAAGGTCAGCAAGCTTGCTGACGTCGAGCAGCTTTTGCGGCGTGCCGTCCGGCTTGCTGACATCGAATTCGATGCGACCGTCGAACCCGACGGCCTTCATCGCAGCGTGTGCCAGTTCCTCGATCGTGACGTCTTCACCACAACCGACGTTGTACAGGCCTGCTCCGATACCACGCTCGAGGAGAAACACCGCGGCGTCAGCCATATCGTCGATATGCAGAAACTCGCGGCGTGCCCGGCCCGTACCCCACACCGGGAGACTGTCGGCACCGGCAACTTTCGCTTCATGGGCCTTGCGCAGCAGCGCCGGCAACACGTGACTCGTTTTCAGGTCATAGTTGTCGTTCGGTCCATAGAGGTTGGTCGGCATCAACGACACGTATTGCGTACCATGCTGGCGGTTAAAGGCTTCGCATAGCTTGATGCCCGCGATTTTCGCTATGGCGTACGGCTCGTTGGTTTTCTCCAGCGGCCCCGTCAACAGATAATCTTCCTTGATCGGCTGCGGGCAGTCGCGCGGATAAATGCACGATGAGCCAAGGAACAAAAGCCGTTCAACACCCGCCCGATAGGCGGCGTGAATCACATTGGCCTCGATGATCAGGTTCTGATACAGGAAGTCCGCCGGATAGGTGTCGTTAGCCAGAATACCGCCGACCTTGGCGGCGGCCAGAACGACCACATCAATCGCCTCATCGCGGAAGAACGACTCCACGGCAGCCTGATTATTCAAGTCCAGTTCGGTACGGCTGCGTGTCACCAGGTTGCGATAGCCGCGAGCGTGAAGAATGCGCACCAAAGCCGAACCCGCCATTCCGCGATGCCCGGCGACAAAGATTCGAGTGGTCTTGTCCATGATGATTACTCGTTGTACTCGAATACCTTAAAACCGGCCAGCGTCACCAAGGCATCGCGCTTGGCGACCTGGTAATCGGCTCGCACCATTTCCTTGACCAGCGAAGCGAACGAAGTCGCCGGCTTCCATCCGAGCTTTTCGTGGGCCTTGGTCGGATCGCCGAGGAGAGTTTCGACTTCGGTCGGCCGGAAGTAACGCGGATCGACACGGACGATCACACTGCCGGGTGTCAACTTCGCTTCGGTGCCTTCGACCTTCTCGACGATACCCACCTCGTCGACGCCCGTGCCCTCGAAACGTATGGTGATGCCCAACTCGGCAGCCGCATATTGAACGAACTGGCGCACGCTGTACTGCACGCCCGTTGCGATCACAAAGTCTTCGGGCTGTTCCTGCTGAAGCATCAGCCATTGCATTTCGACGTAGTCCCGAGCGTGCCCCCAGTCCCGCAGCGCGGACAGGTTACCCAGATGCAAGCAATCCTGCAGACCCGTTGCGATGCGCGCAACGGCCCGTGTGATTTTGCGTGTCACGAAGGTTTCTCCACGTACCGGCGATTCATGGTTGAACAGAATGCCGTTGCACGCGTAGATGCCATACGCCTCGCGGTAGTTGACCGTGATCCAGTATGCGTAAAGCTTGGCCACCGCATACGGACTGCGTGGATAGAAAGGGGTTGTTTCCTTCTGCGGAATCTCCTGCACCAGTCCGTAGAGTTCGGATGTCGAAGCCTGGTAGAAGCGCGTCTTTTTCTCAAAACCGAGAATCCGGATCGCTTCCAGGATGCGCAACGCGCCGATTCCATCGGCGTTAGCCGTATATTCCGGCTCCTCAAACGAAACCGCGACGTGGCTCTGCGCGGCGAGGTTGTAGATCTCGTCAGGCTGCACGCGCTGGATAATACGCATGAGGCTCGTCGAATCGGTCAGATCGCCGTGATGCAGCACGAAGCGGCGATCCGAGGTATGAGGGTCCTGGTAAAGGTGGTCGATCCGTTCGGTATTGAACAACGACGCACGTCGCTTGATGCCGTGCACTTCGTAGCCTTTGTTCAAGAGCAGCTCCGCAAGATACGAGCCGTCCTGACCTGTCACGCCGGTAATCAAGGCAACTTTTCGATTCATGGTTTAATTCTCCTCAGTATCGTTGCGCCGCGTTCGTCCGCACGCCATTCGTGGTGTTGTCATACTCATTCGGGAGCGCTTTCATATCCGTAGTAGCCGGAGTAATACGTCCCATAACCGACACGTCGCTGTGGCACATCGGTGAACAGCACGCCTTTCAGCGTTACACCGCCATTGCGCAAACGGTTGGCGGATTCCAGAATCTCGGCCATCGGATGGCGGCCATGACGAACCACCAGCAAGGTTGCACCGGCGTGTCTGCCGATCAGCGCAGCATCGGTGACGGCCAATACGGGCGGGGTGTCCACGATGACGATGTCGTAGCGGCTCGAGAAATAATCGAGCATCGTCTTGAATCGCTCGCTCATCAGCAGTTCAGCGGGATTCGGCGGCAATGAACCCTTCGGCAGTACATCCAGGCCCGGCAGTACGTCGTGCAAGACCGCTCCCTCAATGTCGCTCCCCGCGATGACATCCGAGAGCCCCGGCTGTCTCGACACGCCGAAATAGCCGTGGACATCGCCGCGCCGCATGTCGGCGTCGATCAACATCACGCGCTTGCCGCCGCTCGCTAGCACTGCTGACAGATTCACGGACATGAACGACTTGCCGACCTCCGGACGCGGGCCGGTGATAACGAGCACGTTGTTGGCGACGTCGAGCAAACCGAACTGCAGCGCAGTACGCAAGCTGCGGATCCCTTCGATCGCCACGTCATGCGATGCCGCGGAGGCCAGCACGTGATGTCCTGCGCGGCCGCGCCGGATGCCCTGAATCAGGCGCACCTGCGCTTCACTGTGCGGCACCGTCGCGTACACCGGCAACCCGAGCGCCTGTTCGATTTCTTCACTGTGCTCGACCCCGCCAAACAATGCCCTTTTGACGAACGCCGCAGCCGTTCCGGCGACCAATCCCAGCGCAGCCGCCAGCGCAATCACGATGACTCGTTTGGGTTTGACGGGCGAATCCTCCGCGACGGCATAGTCGACGACACGGACATTGCCGACCTGGCCGGCTTTGACGATGCGCAACTGTTGCGCGCTGTCCAGCAAGTTCGTATACAACTCAGTATCGACACGGACATCGCGCAGCAACCGCAAGGCAGACTGCTCCGTGTCAGGCAACGTCATGATGTGCTTGTTAAACTGCTCCTGCTGCGCCTGCAGCGATGCAATCTGCGTGGTTAGCGCAACCACCGCCGGGTGCGATTCCGCAAAGCGTTGTGTCATCTCTATACGCTGCTGCTGCAGATCGACAAGCTTGGTTTTGTTGTCGACAATCTGCTGCAGCAGCAAACGGCTCTCCTCGGTCAGGTCGACCGTACCCTTGCGGTTGCGGAACTCGTTGTAGCGGTCCTCCGCCTCGTCGAGCTGCTTGCGCAATTGCGGTAATTGCTGATCCAGAAAAGCGAGCGTATGTTCCGCTTCGGCGGACTTCCGGTCGATGTTCTGCTGCACGTAAGCAGCCGCAATCGTATTGATGATCTCCGCGATACGCTTGCTGTCCGCACCGTCGAGCGCGACGCCGATCACCCCGGATTGCTTGGTCTTTTCCGCAATAACAAGTGCATCCTGCAACTGGTTGATGGTGACGAGGGTCGATGCGCGCCTCAAGATGAACTCAGTGCCAGGTCGAGCCTGGAGTCGTGCCACCTGCAATTCGACCTTGCCTTTTGGTTCTTCGCCCTCGATTTTCTGGCCAACCTGGCCCCGAAGAACGGCATTACCATCAGGGTCCAACAGATCGAATTTTTCGTCGCCGCGCGCCACCAGCTTGTACTCGGCGTCGTATCTTTGCTTCGGCACATCGAAATCGGAGATCTCGATCTTCTCTCCGCCCCATGCGAAACGACTCATGCCGAACAACGGCGGCGCCGCTCTTTCTTCGTCGGCGTGGCGTGCCAGCATCGCTCCGATAAGCGGAAAATAGCGCGGCCTCGCACTGATGTCGAGGTGCAGCGAACGCACCGTCTGGCCTACTACAAGACGCGAGCGGATCAACTCAATCTCGGCGTCGGCAGTCTGCTTCGTGTCGAATATCGAAGCGAGATCGCCCAACGCGTCCTTCGCTGAATCGGCACTATCCTCGACCTGGATCATCGCGTCCGCGCGATAGACCGGCGTCGCGAGAAATGCGTAGAGCATGCCGAGTAGCAGCACGGTCGCCGCAGTGGCGAGAATCAGCTTCCAACTCTCCGCGATGACCGCAAGATAGTCGGACAGGTGGATTTCATCGCCACTCGGCACATCGATGATTCGGTTTTGATTTAAGGATGCCATGTAATTAATTAGTCACTCGAACCATTGCGTCAAGCCACCGTTCCAGACCTTGCTCGATCTGCGCTAAAGTCATTTCGAATACCGCGCGCTCTTTGCGATACGGATCCACCACGTCAATCCCCTCGTACTCGGCAATGCGATATACCTTTCCCTTTGAGAACGGGTAGGCCGTTTCGATTGTTCTGCGCTGTGCCGCTGTCATTGCCAGTACCAACCGGGCCCAACGCATGTGCTGCAGGTTTAAACCCACTGCGGTATGGCTGGCGATGTCGATATCACGTTCGGCCATCAACGCGATTGCTACCGGATCGGGGCTACGTCCGACGAGTGCACCCAATCCGGCCGATATCACACCGATACCCGGTAGTCGCTTGGCTAACAGACCCTGTGCCATCGGACTGCGGCAAATATTTCCCTCGCAGACGAAAAGTATGCTGTCGATCATTTCGTCAAAATCGCCCCGGTCAGCCCTGCGTTGATAGCCGGCAACAACAGACTCAGCACCCGGCTGATGCGTACCAGGCCGTTTCCGTCCACGTACACCACATCTTTGGGCTGCAACTCGAACTGATTGGCCAGAACCATTGAAACCGGCGAGCGTGCATCAAGATGGAAAACTTGTGGCGCCACTCCCTGCGAGCCGCGAACAACATAAAGCTGGGCTGCATCAGCACTGCTGGTGTTCAGACTCCCTGCCTGGGAAAGCGCGTCACTCAGCGTGAGTTTTCCGTTCTTCATCGGGACGGCAGTCACCGGCTTATTGACCTCGCCCATGACGAACACACCGTTGTCGTCGCGCGAAACGACTTTCAGCATGTCGCCGTCTTTTAACAGAATGTTCGATGGGTTTTGGTCCCGCTCGAGCATGCGCGACAGGTTCAACCGATATGACACGCCATCACGCACGAGAATCATTCTGCTTTGATCCGCCGTTGAACTGAAACCACCAGCTCGACTGATCGCTTCATACAGCGTCATTGGCGTGTCGCTAATCGGCACGCCACCAGGGGTATGCACCTCGCCGTCAACGTAGACCTGTTTGGCACGGAACGACGCAATTCGAACCGTCACCTGGGGTTTGACGAAGGACTTGACCAACGAGGCATACACCGCCTGTTGTGCCTGATCGATGCGCAGTCCGGCAACATGAACGTTGCCACCGTACGGAACCTGCACATTGCCGTTGTTGTCGATCACAAATCCTGCGGCCGGGTCATATAGGTGCCCGTTCATTTGGGGCTGCGCCCCCAATGCTGCCGTCAGCTCGGGGTGATCCCAGATGGTTATCTGTAGAACGTCACCCACTCCAAGCGTGTATGGACCCGATTTGCCAAAAAATTGATGGGCCTGATCCGCGCTTGCCTGAGTTTCGGCCTCGCGCATTCGCTCAATCAAGGCGATGTTGATATCCGCGATTGGAATCTGCACTTCGGCCGGTGGCACGTGTTCACTGCCGTCCGCGACAGGTAGGGTCGCGGGAGTCGTCATCCGCATACCAGGTGCAAAGGCGCATGCCGACAGGACCGCGCTGATGGCCGTGCCCGTCAGCAGGTGAACACCCCGGCGACAAACGGGCTTCATTCGGTCTCCAAACCACTTCCACAAGAATCGCATCAAGTCTTCCTCAACTTACTTTGCGTGTACGTCTTTGCTCAGACATCAATACGCGTTGCTGCTAATCAACCCCTTCGCCACGGTCGCCACAACAATCCGCATATCGAGCGCGAACGACCAATTGAGGAGGTAGTAAAGGTCATGCTCGACCCGCTTCTGCATCTTCTCGACGCGATCGGTTTCACCGCGGAATCCGTTTATCTGCGCCCATCCCGTGATGCCTGGTTTGATCCGATACCGATGGATATAGCCGTTGACAATCTTCCGATAAAGCTCGTCATGCTCGATCGCGTGGGGCCTCGGTCCAACCACGGACATCTCGCCCCGCAGTACGTTGAAAAACTGTGGCAGTTCATCAAGACTCGTGCGCCGCAAAAGGCTGCCGACGGGGGTAATACGGCGATCGCCCTTGGTCGCCTGGGTCACCACGCCTGCGCTTTCGACATGAAGTCGCATCGTGCGGAACTTATAGATCTTAAAAACGCGACCGTCCGCTCCCTTCCGATACTGCGTGAAAAACACCGGCCCACGCGACGAGAGCTTTACAGCAATGCCGATAACCACCAACAACGGCGCCAACGCGAGTAGCGCCGCGGCTGCAAAGATGCGATCGAATATTTCCTTTTGCACTAGCGCACGCGCCGGCAGCGGCGACGCCATCAGGTTGATTGCAGGGGCGCCGATCAGGTCGATCATGGCGCCATCGAACAGCGCTACGCTTTGCACATCCGGAATGAAACGGATGTTGACGAGATCGTTTCGAAATTCGTTGACGAAGCGCTGGATCGTAGATCCTTCCGAGAGTGGCAAAGCCAGCCAGATTTCCTGGACGCCGTTGCTTCGCACGTACTCCGCGAACTTGTCGAAATCGTCGATCATCGATACGCCCGCCGCGGCAACATTTTTCCCCGGGTGCACATCGAACATCGCCGATGCACGAAAGCCGCTCGCCGGTGACGCCTCCATCTTGCGCACGACATGCTGGCAATGCGCGCCGCACCCCACCACTGCGACGTCGCGCAAATTCATTCCGGCGCGGCGCACGCGACGCAGCACCCCATACGTCGACAACCGCGACACGACCAACGCCCCACCCGCAATCGCCGTCCAGTATGCAAACCACAAGCGCGAGATAAAATCAGTGCGATGCAGCGAAAACATCAGCATCAGACCGCAGGCTTGCACCACGATCCAGGCCAGTGATACCAGGCTTATGAGCCGCAGCATCGAACGCCCTCGCCACGACTCGTACAAACCGAATACAGGAAACGACACTAGCGCGAACGCCGCAGAAAACGTAATGAACGCACCGTCTAACCGACTTTGCGCCATCTCCTCAAAGCGAATGTGCGACGCCAACGCAGCGCCAGCGACTATGAGAAACACATCGACTAGTCGTGCCAGTAACCCCTGTATGCCAGGCATTTTGCAACTCCTCAGCCAAAAGGTTCGATTGCGTCACCTGTCGACGCTTCATGTACGACCGTAGTTGTCGTCAAAGCGCACGATGTCGTCTTCCCCGAGGTACGCCCCGGACTGCACTTCAATGAGCTCGAGCGGCAGCTTGCCCGGGTTCTCAAGACGATGCGTGACACCTAGCGGAATGAATGTGGACTGGTTTTCGCCAAGCATGAATTGCTCATCGCCACGCGTGACCAGCGCCGTGCCGCTAACCACAATCCAATGCTCCGCACGGTGGTGATGCAATTGCAGCGACAGGCGACCGCCCGGGTGAACGACGATCCGCTTGACCTGAAAGCGGTCTCCATGATCGATCGAGTCGTAGTAACCCCACGGACGCCGCACTTTTCTGTGCGCATTCGCCTCGGGTGCCTGCTGGGTCCTGATGCGGTTGACCAGACCCTTGACGTCCTGCACACGCGAGCGGTCCGCGACCAGCACCGCGTCATCGGTCTCGACGACCACTACGTTGGTGACGCCCACGCAAGCAACCAGCCGGCCCTCGGAATGCGCGAAACTCGAAGTCGCCCCCTCGAACACCACCCGGCCTTGCGCGACATTGCCGTCAGCATCCTTTTCCAGGGCATCCCACACTGCATCCCATGAGCCCAGATCGGACCAACCGGCCTCGAGCGGCACGACCACCCCCCTCGGCAGCTTCTCGTCTGAGCCAAGACGTTCCATGACCGCGTAATCGATCGAGTCGGACGGCGACTGCCCGAAGGCCTCGGCCTGCGGCCGGAAAAACGGTCCGTCAACCGCCCCCTGTGCGTGCGCCAATGCGCATGCATCATGGATCGCGGGTTGTAGCGCTCTGATAGTTGAAAGCCATACGCTGGCGCGCACGACAAATATCCCGCTGTTCCACCAGTACTGTTCGGAGGCGAGGTACTGAGCAGCAAGTTCAGCAGCGGGCTTTTCGACGAACCGCTCAATTCGATGAGCTCCAGCACCAATTGCCGATCCGAGCTTGATATAGCCAAATCCGGTATCGGGGCGCGTCGGCGGCACACCAAGCGTGACGATTGCACCGTCCTCTGCGTGCCCGACGGCGAGCGCGATCGCCCCTTGAAATGCGTTCACATCGGCAATCGAATGATCTGCGGGCATCGCGACAACGATCGCGTCCTCGCCGTCCTCGCACGCAACCCTGGCGGCGAGCGTGAGAGCAGGCGCCGTGTCACGCCGCATAGGCTCGACCACGATGCGCGCATCGATGCCACTAGCGCGCAGTTGCTCCGCGGTCACGAACCGGTGTTCGTCTCCGCATACGATAATCGGCGCACCAGCAAGGTCCGACTCGACAGGAAACCCCCTCATCCGCACAACAGTGTCCTGTAGCAGCGATTCGGGACCGAGTATCCCAATCAGTTGCTTGGGATATTGTTCGCGCGACATCGGCCATAACCGCGAACCTGAACCACCAGCCAAAACAACCGGCGCGAGGCGTACCGACACCCGAGACTCGCCGTCGCTGCTCTCTTCGCCAGGTCCGGCCTCATTGCCGCCGCTGATATGGTTCAATTCGTCTGTCAATGCTGGCATGATAAGCACTCCTACCATTAAGAATCGGCAACGCTATCGGATAACGCCGTAACTTCGTGGAATTCAGTGACTCAGGGTTCTCCTGGACTACGGTGGATTGTCAAACTCCGAACTGCGATTGCGCATGCGGTATTCCGAAGGCGTGAGACCCATCCGCTTACGGAAAATCTTCGCAAGGCGATCGCCATTGATCCAACCGCAGCGCTTCGCAATCTTGTCAATCGGAGAATCAGTCTCTGCGAGTAGCCGGGACGTCATCTCCAAACGCGTCCGTAGCAGGAACTCAGACGGTGTCACACCAATTTCCTGCTTGAAGCAACGCAAGAAATTCCGTTCGCTCATCGCGGCAACCCGTACTGCGTCACTCACGGAGATCTGCCGTCCACAATTCTCCTTTAGCCAGCGCGCCGACGCCCGCACCTTCTCGACCCGTGTTGCCGGGTTCGAATCCGACAAAAACGACGCAAGGATCGCCGAACCACTCAACGAGAGACGCCCGGCCGTCTCCCGCGCAACGTCGATACCAAGATCGCGCTTGACCATCGTGAGGGCCGTCCTGGCTGGCTCGTAGCGATCGGCGGCATCGCCCGTCCCGCCCCCCACAGTTCCCGCGAATTGCGGCGGTGAACCGTCCAGGCCGTAGGCCGCTCGCGACCGCTCGACACCCGCTGCGGCCAGCAGCATCCATCCTTCGCCTATCGGCTTCACCACCTCGCTAAGCGGCAGGACCTCGCGCAACCAACCGACTACGCGCTCATCGCGAGCCGCGTTCTGCGCGCCCTCTCCCCCCACAATGAACAACGCGTCAAAACCATTGGCGTTTCGCGCGTCGCAGGCATACGTCCAGACACTGATCGACGATGAACACGCCACACGCCCTCCTTCAGCCGAGTAAAAGCGAACGTCATAAAGCGCATCACCGCTCGATCGCGCAGCACATATCTCGTTGGCCACCTGGAATACCTCCGGAATCACTCCGGCTGTCAGCAGCGAGAATCCTTCGAAAAGAACAACGCCAACGTCTCGAACCGAGCGTCTTCGCTTTTTTCCTGTGGCGGACACCGCTCCGTTATCCGGATTGTCGAGACCTGCATACGCCATAAAGCTCCTCTCAGACGTTATTGGTTTGGCGGTGTCTCATTCGCAACGAGGATTCTTGCCAGTTGCAGTGCATCATACATAGCCCGCCAAATGGCGGAGCGTGACTGACGGAAACCGCCAACATGTTGGCGGATTAGCCTACAGCATCACACGTGACGGAACACGTCGCGTATTCTCGTACGGCGGAAAACATCGTTTACGCATAAACGCCGAAAACAGGATTTACAATTTTCCTGATCGAACAAAATTCATTTTTGAAAATTCACCAAAAATCCATTTGTTGATGCGCACCCCTCATCATTGCTACCTCTATTTCCGACTCGCGAAGCAATATAAGCACATTTGACGAGCCGGCAGAGTCGGGCGGGTTTTGGCATAGGTCGTTGGCAGACAGTCCCGCCCCTCCTGCAGCGGAGCTCCAGCTAGAGCCAGTGTGGCCATCGGGCTTAGCGGTGTAGTCCCTTCACGTTCGCTCGTACACCATGTAACTTTGTCTGGTTACGCGGCCAATGCACCGGCGCCACCTTGCGACTTTGACTAACGAAACGACCTCCAGGACGATTTCTCATCCTCGTTCCATATTTTTAGTTATCGCAAGAAAAGTGAAATAAAATTTGGGTAAGGATCGCTGTGGATATCCGTTCCGGAACATCTTATACGACATCATCCGTAAAAGATGACTGTGCATCGCTCGAGTGGCTATTATCGTATCGGCATACCCACCTTGCATCCGGAGCGTGCGACCGGTGAGAACGCGACTGCTAGCCCTGGTCCGCCAACGGCGTCACAAGATTTAGAAAAATTGCGGCAGTGCACGAAACCACTCGAATTAAGCGATAGAAGAAAGATGGCGTTCTACTCCACTGATTTGGCGGAATTGACGTGAACCCGACTTGTAGCATTGAAGCGGTGCGCTACAACTCATCACCCCACTTCTCAGCCTCCATCCCGATCGCCGTCCATGACCATCAAGGTTCATCACACACCAATTCGCGACGTCAAGCTGATCGAACCATACATCCACAGCGATGCGCGTGGCGCATTCTTCGATAGCTTCGACCAAAGCGAGTTCGACGAGAAGGTGGCTCGCAGCTACCTCTTCTGTCAGGAGTCCCACACTGTTTCGGCCCGCAACGTGCTTTTCGGCTTGCACTACCAGATCCAGCGTCCTCAGGGCAAACTGGTCCGGGTCGTATCGGGCGAGGTGCTCGACGTAGCCGTAGACCTGCGGCGTTGGTCACCTACCTTTGGCCGCTGGGTTAGTGTCCGGCTATCGGCGGCGAACTGTCACCAGTTGTGGATCCCGCCCGGCTTCGCGCATGGCTTCCTGGTGTTATCGGAAATCGCCGAGGTTTTGTGCAAGGCTACTGAGCAACGCATTCCCGAGCAGGAACGCACGTTGCGGTGGGACGACCCGGACGTCAACATCGCATGGAACCTCGATAGCCCGCCGATTCCCGCCACGGGGAATACGAGCGGCGTGCCTTTCAGTGTGGCCGAGGTCTACTGATATCGCTCGTAACGGGTGACTATCGCCGTATGGCGGGACCGCTAAGTGCTACGCACTATCTCGATCAAAGAAAGCATTCTTCATGCAGATGCACCATGCGAACGAGGCACTGCAAGATTCATCCGCGCCCGCCAACGTATTAGCCTAATCGGTCACATCTCCACGTTACTGGAGAGCCGTGTGTACGATGGCCTGCTAAATAGAGCCGGCGTTTAGGCCGGAGGAGACCACTTGTCTTCGGGGGATGCCTGGATGGCAGCTTTTCCGGATCGCTATTGCACGCCCGGTCTTCAATCTCAGGGCTTACCGACTGATCGTACGGTTAAATGCGTTGGTATTGTCCTGTTTAACGGTTTCGCCTTGCCCGAAGCGGCTGCTGTCGCGGAAATCTTCCATTCAGCAAACGCGCTTGGCGAGACCTCCGGGGGCGGCACCGTGCGGTACCACGTCTGCCTCATGTCAATCATCGGCGGCAGAATCTCAAGTTCCTCATCAGCCTTGGTCTGGACTGAGCGGATCGACGCGCGGTATGGCACGGACAACTTGCACGCGCTGTTCATTGCAGGCGGCACAGGTGCAAAGGCGGCGCTACGAGATGAAGCCTTGGTCAGTTGGCTGCGACGCACTTCCTCTTACACAGAACTGATATTTCCGATCGCCGAAGGGCGCCTGTTGTTCGATGCGGCCGGATTGGGGCCCATCACGGACGCGCCGCGTCGCGGCGAACCGGCCCCGCAGGTGTTGAGCAACGACTTCGGGACGGTGCAGTTTCCCGGCCATATCAATCCGCTACAGGCCGCGCTAAGAATAGTCGAGAGCGACCTTGGCGTCGCGATCGCTCACCATATCGCCAGCGGTATCGAACCTCCGTTGGAAACGCAGTTCACCGCAATCCTTCGCAAGAACGCGTCAGCGAACGTCAGCGAAAAGATCCAGGCTTCAGCGCGTTGGCTCGCGATGAACGGTAATCGCCCCATCACGATCGATGAAGCAGCGAAGGTTGCCGCAATGAGCTCACGCAACTTCTTGCGACGCTTCAAGGTAGAAATAGGCGTCACGCCTTCCGACTATCTCTTGTTCGTCCGGCTTGACATGTGCTGTCGCTTGCTCGCTGAAACTGCCCTGCCGGTAGACAAAGTGGCGCGACGATGCGGCATCGGCAGCGGCGGGCGACTTTCAAAAATTTTTCGCAGATATCTCGGGACGACTCCGACTGCCTATCGCGCAATCAAGCGCAGGTCGCCCGTGCCGGCATAGCGACCGGCTGGGCGCAACATCGCCATTCAAGGGGCGCCGGCTATTCGAAGCCGAGCCGATGACTAAGAATTGGCGCACAGAATAGTGCGATGGCGCATCCAACAGCCTTTCCCTCAAACTCCGCAACCGCAACACGGACTCGGTACGATTGCATTAGTAAATCGCACAGTTGCGGAAGACAGTACAACACCGCTACAGCAATGAAGCATTTCTCCACGGTCGCGATGCGCCAGCCCTTCGACAATGCTATAGCTGCGCCAATCACACGCAGTACTCCAAATATCACGAGCGCACCTACCGCTGACTGCTCACGAATCAGATATGTAGGAACAAATTCATCCATCTTTCTTCGCGTCCACTATGTTGACAGCAGAAAACGGAGTGGTCGCCCACGGCTACGCAGCCGAACGGCAAGTCGACACCATAGGTTTCGGAACGAGCCTCAAAGGATGAATCTCGATTCCGCTACCTCGTCAACCTCCAGATTCCGTATTTCCAACGCTGCCGTTGACATTGATCTGAATTTTTATTTCGATGACCAACGTTCGGCGATGAGCGCAAAGAGAAAGCTTTGATGGGCGCTGAACTGGGCAATCGACCGCTGCATACTACATAGCCGTTTGCCGGTCGAAGATTGAATGGCCGAATCCACCACCATGTTGGCGGATACAGCGAAGCCTTGGCGAAAGTACGCTGTCTCGAGCACATCCCATTCACCTTTTGTGGGATGTTGAGACTGAGCGCTTTGACAGGCACGACAACCGCGTTGATGCGCAACGAATCGTGGCGCCGTCCAAACGAGATCTACTGCAGCTTGCTCGCAGGAGCTTGCTGTGCAATTCAGTTTGCAACGGATGTGGCGTACGAACCGCTATAACTGCCCAGAGCATGAATATGCATAAGCGACTCACCGCAATTCAGTGGCTTCTCGATACAGATGTTTGCGCCGCCATTCAGCCCCGAGACGATGGCGTCATTCGAGGTACTCGACGTTATGCACAGGACGATTGGAGTAAAGGGGCTGTATTTCGCGAGGTAATGCAGGGTATCGTATCGGGCCGCATCCGGCGCCGACCAGTCAAGGACGATCAGGTCGAGGGACACCTGCTCGAGCACTTCCTGCAATGACTTGTCGGTTAGTGTTCCAAAGCAAAGGTGCCCAGCAGATGACAACATTTCTAATGCGCGATCAAGTACTCTGAGATCGGGTTCCAGTATTGCGATTTGCATGTGTTCAGGTGCGCATTCCGTGCACAGCGATGGGATAAGTTTGGACGTAAGCGCACCAACCTCCCTTGCCATGCCATGCAGAACGCACGGGTACGTTTTAACGCTCTGAGTCTACGCGAAAGCGCAGAAGGCAATTGTTAAATATTACCGCCCAAGCGGTTCCGCAGTCTGATTGATAAGTAAAATTGTCCGATTTCGCCTATCATCAAATCTTTCAATATGCTTTTTGAATTTTTTAGCCTCAATATTCATGGCGGTGCGGTGAAGCCACTTCGGCGGACCAGGTTACAGTTCCATTCCGCATCATCCTTACGATATAGCCAGACGCGTGATGCTTAACGCGATACCTAGAGGCAGTGCTAAAGCTGCCGAAACAGCCATCCGTTTCAGCAAACGTGCCCTCGCAACCTCTTTGCTACCGCGCGCACGGTGCGGCTGAAGCTCAAGAATGACAAATCCGCTGCTATGTCGTGTCCCCGCCCATACAGCAGATTGAAAACTGAAAGCCAGGTAGACAAGAACCCATACGAAGCAAAATTCTGAAAGAATCGAAAGAACGGTATCCATGTAGCCCCTCGTTGTGTGGTCCGCTCAAATAAGCGAGCGAGATTCAAGCAGATCGTGTACAGCGTATGCTGCGATGCCGCATATTGGGTAGGACAACGTGTGGGCCTTATCCGCCGGTATAATTTCGTCTCATTTCCTTAAAAGAGACCGTGCTTCCTGGTCTCGTCAGATCAAGCAACACGCCCCTTCCTTCGATCCGCGCCCGGCTTCCCGTCTCATGCATGCGACAGGTTGTACGGCGCTTCACTTCCTGTTGAATACAGCCTGAGTGCTCCGAAAAATGTGGCAGCCCGCCGCGCGAGCCTTATGCACTGGACGGGCCACGGAGATGCGCACTCGCCCACACCATCGCGCAATCATCGCCTTCAACTGAATCAGATCGCTACCGCGTAACGGGTTCGAAACATCGGTGACCGACCCGGCACTCATCGAGAGGCGTGGCGTAGGTAAGCCCTCCGCTCAGCAAGCGTTTGCGCTTGCCTGGCACAGCCGTTGCGATATGACCGTCAAGCGCAAATTCGCAGCGTCCGATCTGAAGGTCTGAGCACGCCGGGACAGCAGATCCGAGACGTCGCACGCGTGGCTGGGGAATCGTGCGTCTGCAAGGAAGTGTCGGGTTGCCATAAATAAACACTTCAAATCATCAAAAAAATAATTCGCAGTACATATTTAATAAGTTAAACCGGGGAAAGCTCTTGAAACCGATTCGTCATACCGGCATTGCTTGCACAATGTTTGTGGCGAGCTACGCGCTGTCAATGTCAGCGCAAGCCACATTGGGTCAGGACGTTGGCACCGTCGCCAGCGATTCGGCGTTCATGCATGGCATTACACATATCGTCGGCACGCGAATGGGGTACACCCTGCACGTGATCACGCTCCCGTCCGGCACGGTGGTGCGCGAGTACGCTGCGCCCGGCGGCACAGTGTTCGGCGTTGCGTGGGAAGGACCGACGCTGCCCGATCTGAGGACCATTCTCGGTACGGCCTTCGATCGATACGTATCCGCGAACGAGACGCGCCGTGCAACGCCGCTCGTGGTGTCAGGAAACGATCTGGTGATTTTATCGAGCGGCCATTTGCGCGCATTCGCTGGCCACGCTTATCTACCTCTGGCGGTGCCCGCCGGCGTCGATATCGGCGTTATCCAATAGCGGAGCAATCATGCGCTACGAGCGTTCGTTCATCTCGGTCCTGCTCGGAATCCTCGTTGCTCTGCTCGTGACCGCGTGTGGCGGCGGAGGGAATGGTGGAGGCGGTGGTTCGTCCAGCACATCGGCGCCTGCCGCGTCGGTCACCGAGACGCCCCCCACGTCCACAGTATTGGCATCTAACGCCGCAGCGGTTGCCGTCGATTTCGGCGTAATCGGCGTGCAAAACATGCCGTTCGTCAGCGTCACGGTCTGTGTACCAGGTACTGCTCAGTGCCAGACCATCGATCATGTGCTGGTCGATACCGGCTCCTGGGGGCTGCGTGTGTTTGCATCGCAACTGCCATCATCGCTGGCCTTACCGCAGGAAAAGGACGCATCGGGCAATCTGCTGGCTGAGTGCATGCAGTTCTTCGATGGTTATACGTGGGGCTCAGTGCGGCTTGCCGATGTGCAGATTGCCGGTGAAAAAGCGACGCAGTTGCCGATTCAGGTGATCGATCCGAGTTACGGCGTGACGCCGTCGAACTGCAGCAATGTTGGCGCAGCGCGTAACACCCCTGCTGCATTGGCGGCCAACGGCGTACTCGGAATTGGCGTGTTCAAGCACGACTGCGGCCCGAGCTGCGTGCAGCACGCGCTGCCGGCAACCTACTATGCCTGCGCCGGGACCGGTTGCACATCGATCGCGCTCGCCGAAGATCGGCAGGTTGCCAATCCGATCCCCTACTTCACGACCGACAACAATGGTTCGATCCTGATGTTGCCATCCGTCGCTTCGAGCGGCGCGGCTTCACTCAGCGGGCAACTGGTGTTCGGCATCGGCACGCAGGGCAACAATAGCCTGGGCAATGCGCAGGTGATCGGTGTAAGTCCGTCTAATGGCACGTTTACGACGGTACAAGATAGTGTGACCTACACGAGCAGCGTCATGGACAGCGGCTCGACTGGACTCTTCTTTCAAACCAGCGTCCTACCGACCTGCGCGAGCCCGAACAACGCATACTATTGCCCGAGTTCGACCGAACAGTTGAGCGCGGTAATCGAAGGTGTGAACGGAGTCACCAGCGCGGTATCGTTCGAGGTAGGCGACGCCACGATCCTCAAGCAGACCTATAGCGGCGATTCGGTGATGCCGCTGCTCGCTGGTCCCGCATACGTTGCATCAACAATCTTCGACTGGGGCTTGCCGTTCTTCTACGGCCGCAACGTCTACGTGGCCGTAGAAGAGCAGTCGACGCCTGGAGGGATGGGTCCGTATATCGCTTACTGACCTGATTGACCTCGGGCCCGGCATGCGCAGACGCGGCGTGCCCGGCCCGGTTGCTGCGACGAGTTACATCTTGACGACGTCGAGCAAGGTCTTCTTGCCACCCTGGTAGGTGTACAGCGTGATCACGCCGTGCTTCAGGTCACCCTTCGCGTCGAACGTCGTTTCACCAATCACGCCGTTGTAGTCGGTCGTCGGCATCGCTGCGACGATCTTCGCGGCATCGGTCGAGTTGGCGCGCTTCATCGCGTCGACGATGATGTACACCGAGTCGTACGTGAACGGCGCATACAACTGGATATGCTGGCCGAAGCGCTTCTCGTACTTCGCCTCGAACGCCGCGCCACTTGCCATCTTCTCGAGTGCCATGCCAGCCTCCGAGCACACGATGTTATCGGTGCCGGCGCCGCCAAGGTTAGCAAGACTGCTGGTGCACACGCCGTCGCCGGCCAGTATCTTCGCGCGCAGGCCAAGCTGCTTCGCCTGCTTCGCGAACGGGCCGCCGGTGGCGTCCATGCCGCCGTACATGATCGCGTCAGGATTCTCGCCCTTGATCTTGGTCAGAATCGCGCGGAAGTCGATCGCCTTGTCGTTCGTCGCATCATGCGACACCACGGTAAGACCCAGCGCCTTGGCGGTTTTCTCGAACTCGTTCGCGAGGCCCTGACCATAGGCTGTCGAGTCGTCGACAATCGCGACGCTCTTCACCTTCAGGGTCTGCGCTGCATAGTTCGCGAGCGCCGGGCCTTGCTGCGCGTCGGTCGCCACGACGCGGAAGGTCGTCTTGAAGCCTTGTTGCGTGTACACCGGATTGGTTGCCGAAGGCGAAATCTGCACGATGCCCGCGTCGCTATAGATCTTCGAGGCCGGAATCGAGGTGCCCGAAGTTTCGTGGCCCACCACCGCGACGACCTTGTCGTCGACCAGCTTCTGTGCGACCTGGGTGGCCGTACGCGGGTCGCCTGCGTCGTCCTGTGCGTCGAGTTGCAGCGTGACCTTCTGACCACCGATCGTCAGGCCCTTCGCATTGATTTCCTCGACTGCAAGCTGCGCGCCGTTCTCGTTGTCCTTGCCCTGTTGAGCGGAACCGCCGGTCAAGGGCGAAACATGACCGATCTTGACGACCGTGTCCGCAGACGCGACACCGCAAACAGCGAACATCGCCAATGCCGCGAGCGCGGACTTCTTTGTCATGCACACATTCATTACTGCTTCTCCTTGCTTGTTTAACGCTCTTTGAAAAAACCGCACGATTCACAGCACCTGTCATCTCCGTAGGCGCCGTGATCTGAAACTGAGTGTCGTCGTAGTTGATCTGCCGGCCCCCAGGTTTCCAGAATGCGGCAGCGATCGGTAAAGCCGCCGGCCCGCTCCTGTATAAATCGGACTTTTTGTACTTGTCGATCTGGAAACGCTCGAATTAGCCAATGTTCGAGAGCCGAGATAATCTTGGGAGCACGATCAAAACTCCAATGCAAAATGGGCATGAGCCATGCATTAATTGCATAATCGCGGTCAAGCCCGCGCCCAAAGGAGATCCGAGTCTGAACTAGCGTTTCCCCGACTAGCTACGCTATGAAATCCGTTAACCATTTGCACAAGACGTACGAGTAACACCAGGCCACGTATCGTCGGTCGGAATGATCCCTGCCTCCGCCACCATCAGGATCACCGTCTTCTCAGGCACGCGAATCATCGTCACGCCTTCCCGCCGGCCGTGCCTTGCCACCACCGGAACCTCTCATTGCACAAACGGTCTATATCAGGATATCGCCCTTATTTCTGGGGGATCTCAAATGGCTGCCACGCAATCGGGGGTGATGCCCCTCTCCGACCAGGACGCCCGGCGCCAGTTGCGCCGCGCCGTCATCGCCAGCACGATTGGTACCACGATCGAATGGTATGACTTCTTCCTCTACAGCATTGTCACCGGCCTGGTTTTCGCAAAACTGTATTTCCCGGGATCGGACCCACTCGTCGGTACACTCCAGGCTTTTCTGATCTACGCCGTCGGCTTCATAGCGAGGCCGGTTGGCGCGGCCATTTTCGGTCACTACGGAGATCGCATCGGACGCAAGGCCACGTTGATCGTGACGCTGTTGCTGATGGGACTCGCCACGTTTGCCGTGGCCTTTGTTCCTACCTATGCGGCGATCGGCATCTGGGGCGCCGTCGCGCTCACCGTGCTGCGCTTTATTCAGGGTGTGGGCGTCGGCGGTGAATGGGGAGGCTCGGTCCTGATGTCGATGGAATGGACGCGCACCAACGCCCATCGCGGTTTCGTCGCTTCCTGGCCGCAGTTCGGGGTACCGGCGGGATTGTTCCTGGCCAATCTGGCAGTGCTGGCCATGAGTCAGATCTCCGGCAGCAGTTTCCTCACGTGGGGCTGGCGAGTGCCTTTCGTCCTCAGTATCGTACTGGTCGCGATCGGCCTCTACATCCGCTTGAATATTCTCGAAACGCCGATCTTCGCGCGGCTGCTGGCTGAGCGCAAGATCGAGAAGACGCCGATGCTCGAGGTGCTGCGCCGTCAGCCGAAAGACATCCTTCTCTCGGCCTTTGCACGCATGGCCGAACAGGCACCTTTCTATATTTTCACGGCTTTCGTCTTCACCTATGGCGTCACGACACTGGGCGTGTCGCGCAACCTGCTGCTGACCGCGGTACTGGTGGCTTCAGTGCTGGAATTCTTCACCATCCCGATCTTTGGCCACGTGTCCGATCTGATTGGGCGGCGGCGGATGTATATGATCGGTGCGGCCGTCGTAGGCGCATTCGGCTTCCTCTACTTTGCAATGATCGACACAAAGGATCCGATATGGATCTTCGCGGCCATCGTGCTCTCGCTGGTACCGCATTCGATGTTGTATGGTCCCCAGGCCGCCCTGATCGCCGAGTCCTTCACGGGACGGCTGCGTTACAGCGGTGCGTCGATGGGCTACCAGTTGGCCTCGGTCATTGCCGGCGGCCCGGCGCCGCTGATTGCGACCGCGCTGTTCGCTTACTACCATTCGGGCTATGCAATCGCGGTCTATGTTCTGGCGTGTGCGGTGCTCAGCCTGATCGCCGCGTCGCGACTGGGTGACTACACGAACAAGGACATCTCGCGGGAATACGACGAGGCACAAGCGGTGCCGGATAGCGGACACGCCCCAGCCGCATGATCAATCATGCTTGCCGCGGCTTGCCTCAATACCGCGAGGTAAGTGGGTCAGGCCGTGGCAGGTTCATCACACCCATTCCTGGTATCTCAGGCCGGAACAAGGTCGCCGCTCCCGCGCCCTTATGGGCATACCGTGCTGGGACAAGCAACGCTTTGACACCTCCGCTTATCGGTCTAACCGTGGCCGGCGAGTTGAGGTGGTTCGACGTACACTCCGATATCGTTGAAAATCGACGAACATACGCAGTTGCATAGTTCGTCTTTTCTTGAATCGGAGCACTTCATGTTGAAACCTGTAAGACTTGTCATGGCTGCAACCACGGTTGTGTTGTCTGGTTTTGCTACGGCGGCGGAGCAGCCGGCGCCAACTTACTTGCCTGCGTCAGCCGCCGCGGCATTCGAAAACGCGCCGGCGATCGTCGAAGGTGCTTCAGGCAAAAATGTCAAATCGACGATCTACGTCTTTATGGATCCGAACTGCATCTTCTGTCATTACGCCTGGAAAGCGCTCCAACCGTACGAGGCTGCCGGGTTGCAGGTGCACTGGATCCCAATGGGCTTCCTGAAACCGGATTCGCCGGGCAAGGCCGCTGCCTTGCTCCAGTCACAGGATGGTCCGGCATTGATGCGTGAACTCGAGACGAAATTCTCGGAGAAGGATGAATCCGGCGGCATCGCACCGTTGGGAAAGGTGCCGTCCACGACACAAGCAAAGCTGAATGGCAATATAAAGACGTTTCAAAACCTCGGCTTCGATGGCACCCCGACGATCATTTATATGACGACCGGCGGCCGGTGGGCAGATGTCAGCGGCTTGCCGCATTTGAGCTCATTGCCGACGATGTTGAATCTGCCGGAGCAGCCGATTACCGATCCGTCCTTGCAACGGTTCCGCTAAATATCATCCGGAAGACGCTGCCCTGATCGTATGACAGGGCGGACTTCCTGATCTATTCCTCCCTGCGCAGCCTTCACGCCCGCAACGCGCCATTTCCTGCCCCTACCTCGGCTTTGCCAATTGGAACCCATCTGGCTGAGGGGTTCGACAAGCGTTTCGAACTTGATGCGCAACCACGGACGGTAAGCCCGTCGCAGGGCGACTCGTCCTCGCCACGCCAACAACACCATTAGTGTTGCCAGGTCGACCCGACGATTTGGCAACAATTGCATCTGCCTGCTCCGATCGTCCCCCAATGACGAGGTGCGATGTCGCCTTGACATCCAATACGAATAAAGCGAATAATCATCTGTTCGTTTATCGAAACGGAGTTCGCATTTCGAACATCAAACAGGACCCGCATTACCTCTACGCGTGGCGAGAGTGGCGCAATGCCCCATTGCATGAGCGTACAGCGTATCGATCCGGTTCGTACCGCCCGGCAAACGACCGGGCACCATATAGAGCAAGAAACATGAAGCGAGACACAAGCCCTACTATCGCCGGCCAGCCTGCCGCCCAACGCGGAATCGTGGCGGGCCTTGTTTACGTGTTCGAGCGGGTCATGCCGGATCCGTTTGTCCTATCCATTTTCCTTACGTTCCTGGTGGCTGTGCTGGCGCTCCTGATCGCGCCGCTCGGGAACGTGCCGACGCTGCTCGACGTCTGGTACACCGGCACATTCGGCATTCTCGGCTTCGCGCTGCAGATGATCCTGATCCTCGCGACCGGCTACGCAATCGCCGAAGCGCCTATTGTCCAGCGCGGACTGCGTGCGCTGGCGGCGAACGCACAAACACCGGCCCGCGCCGCGCTACTGGTGTTTCCAGTTGTCGCGATCGCAGCGTGGCTCAACTGGGGACTCGGCCTGATTGTGGGCGCGCTGCTATCGCGGGAAATCGCCCGCCGGGTGAATGTCGATTTCGCGTGGCTCGTGGCCGGCAGCTATTCGGCATGGTCTATCTGTAACAGCGGGCTTTCCAGTTCGATTGCGCTGTCACAGGCATCGCACGGCAATGCGCTCAATCTCGTCGAGAAGGCGACCGGTCAGGTCGTGCCGCTGAGCCAGACCATTTTCGCCCCCTTCGTTTTTATCCCGACAGTACTGGTGGTGGTCGTGATGACCGCAATCTTCATCAAGATGCATCCGAAGCCCCAGAACGTGGTTGCGTTCCGCGCGGCCGCTGACAACGCCGCTGATGCCGACGACGCGGCCAGCTCCGATCCGCACGCACGTAGCAATACTTCCGCATCGTTCGCGACCCGTCTTGAACAATCGATGCTCGGCACGCTGCTTCTGCTTGCGCTCGGCATTGGTTATCTCGCGATGACATGGCGCGCCAAAGGATTCGACCTGGACATCAACAACACGATCCTGATCTTCCTGCTTATCGGTCTGGCGCTGCAGCGCACGCCGATCGCCTATGCGGATGCGATCCGCCGTGCTGCGCGTCAAACCGGGTCGATGCTGCTGCAATATCCGGTCTATGGCGGCATCATGGGAATCATGAAAGGAACCGGATTGGCTTCGATGATCGCAAAAGCGTTCGTGACGATCGCAACGCCCGCCACGCTTCCGATCTGGAGCTATCTGAGCTCGCTGATCATCACACTGCTCGTGCCTAGCGCCGGCGGCCACTGGGCCGTGCAAGGGCCATTCGTGCTGCCTGCAGCGCTCAGCCTGCACGCATCGGTGCCACGTACCGCGATGGGTGTGGCCATGGCCGAAAACGTGTCGAATATGCTGCAGCCGTTCTGGGCGGTGCCTATTGTCGCAATTGCGGGAATCAGGATTCAGCGTGTGATGGGGTATACGGCGGTCACCTTCGCCGTGTCGCTTGTGATTTATGCGGTGGCATTGTGGCTCATCCCCTGATGAATCACAGCGCCGGCCATTGCGTTGGAAGAAGTCCGAGACGGATCCAATGAGCGGCGCTGACTTGAGCCCCTGAATCCAAATTAACCGGTAAGCGACAGTGAATTACTGGCTGGTGATTTCGATGCCGTTCTTCGATTGTGAGTAGGCAGGCGAGTCGTGCTCGGCCTGCATCTCAAGTGTTTGTACGGTTTGACGAAGGCCGTCGAGTCGCTCCTGACCTGAACTGACCTGTGCTGCCAGACGGCGGACCCGATCCAGCTCAGCGTTCTGGCGCGTCGAGACGATCGATTGTTGTGCTCGAGCGTTCGAGAGATCTGCCTGCAAACTCTGCATGCGTTGCCGAGATTGCTCAATCGCTGAAATAAGCAGCGCGTTCCGGGCAGCCAATTCCTCGGACGATATTTCGGCTTCCGATAAACGGACCGTCTCGCTAACAAAGCTCGCAAATTTCCGATCAGCTACTGCACGATCAGTGGTCTTCACTACTCTCCAGAAGTGCTTCTGCTGGAAAAGAGCCACGTAGTAAACGGCGTCCTCAGGAAGAAACAGGACGCTGGCGCCGTAGCTCCCGTTATAGGTCGTTCGAAGTTCTTTGAGTCTCGACTCGCGCAATAGCGAGGTCAGCTCACCAATGTTTCCGGAAACCTGCTGCGCGGGCCGCTGCAATTCGCCCCGTACGTTGATTGTGGCCTCGGTCGAACTAAGCGGCATCTCCCAGCTCAGACTACTCGGTATCTCATCGGAACGAGCTGCCAGGCCACTGTCCGCCCGAACGAGTTGCGGACTTGCCGACGCACAAACCAATGCGAACGGCACGAGAATTCGCATTCGCAAGGTCTTTGACGAAGCCATCTTTCCCTCTCCTGACTCTTCACCACACTTGATTGATGAAACAACCGAAAACCTATCACTGGTATTGCCCCAACGACGAGTGAGACCGTCTGTCCAAGCAAGGCAGAAACGAACAGCAATCATGCGAGCCGTTGACAAATAGCGTTGTAACTGCATTCGTTGATCCCCTCTCGCATCTGCCCTCACTTCAAAAATTCCTGCGGTGTTTCAGTCAGTCTGCGTTGATTGATATGTTCCATCCACCCCGTAGCCCCCGACTCCGCCCGAGGTGCGCTGGTTGCGCCGATAGGCATGGCCTGCAAGGCCGCGCTTGGGGCATCACCCGCTCGCTGGTTTTTCTTCCAGGCATCGCTGCGTGTGTCGAACCGCGGCGCCCGCCGCTCCTCAGCTCGCCCTGTCGTTGTTGACTGATGGTGCCCCTTACGATCCGAAGCAGATCGGCCCGTATGACGCGAGCTATCCAGACCACGCTGAGACACTAACGGACGCCGGCTCTTTTCCAGGCGGTACGACTCACGGGGCGGCTGAGCCGCCTGCAGTACCGGCTTCTTCGCCACGCGTACATTTGCGTCGGAACCATGCGGCTCATTTCCGCGATCGGCGACACGCTCCTGCGTGTCAGCAGTAATCGCGTGCGATGCAGAAGCGACGACCGGAGGGGTTGCGAACAACCCATGAGCGCCTTGCGGCGGGCTAGCCACCTCCCCGTCGTTTCGGCTTGGCACGTTGTCGGCAACATGATGCTGCATGGTCAAGCGGGGGGTCGCCTCTTCGTTGTGAAACCCATAGTGCGCCGTAGCCCATGCGAGCACCACCAACGAGCCAAGTCCAACGACACCGCCAAGTGCCTTGACACGGAATCGGTCCCGTGGCGGCCGTGACACTTCGTACGCACCTGGCCCGCTTCCTTCGAAAGCCACCACCACCTGATGCTTCAGCGAGACCAGTTCTGGGATCTTGGGAATGTATTTGGGTTGCCAATGGCTCATCCAAAACGGAACACGCACATGGCGCGCCATCGCTACAAAGTCATTCGGTCGACGCTCCCTGTGTGCAGTGCCACCCGCGTATCCATTCGGACGCAGCAACCAGCCACGATGGTTGAGGAAAGACAGCGCGGAAATAGCAGGCAGCCCCAAAGTCCCTTCTATCCCGACAAAACCTTCGGACATTCTCATTACCCTCCCGACATTCGTTAGTGGATAGATCGTCATGGCTCCATGACGGGACATAAATGGGCTGCATTAAATCTTTCGGCTAGCCAAGCGCACGGCACATGCCCCGGACGAGTGGATCGACGCTGTGAGGCAGCCCTCCTAAGGGCAAATTTATCGCGATATCAATCCCCAATTTCAAACCCAATCATACGGGGCACCACTGCGGGAGCCCATCTCAAAACTTAGATATTTCTGATGAGAAGGAAACCAAACCCGCAACTCAGACTGGTCGTTCTGACCGCCAGCGCAATATCCTGCACCTTGAGAACAAGTGCCGCATGTTAGAGAAGAGTGTCAGGCATCACACCTCTCCATGCGTGCGCGTCCACACAAGGCCCTCTTGGATCAGCGCTTTTCTAATTTTTTCTATTCCAACAACCATCGAAGGATACGAGTCTATTAGCACGTATCGACCATGAGGGCTACCTGCACCCTTGCACGAACGAGGAGATTAAAACTCTTTTTCTATGCAGCTTGCGGTTCAAGCAAGGTGACAAGGCGCAGTGCCAAACGGTTAGCGGCGTAGATCGCCCCAAACGTTTCATCGCGAGCAGCCACCTTCCACTGGCCGAGGTGACATAGACCATTTGTCCAGTTGGCATGACATTTTCGGTCTGCCCTCGCCGTCGTTAACACACCCCGGCATCGCGTGGTGCATCGGAAGAAGGACTCCTATGATTCATTATTACTTCGCATCACATATTTCCGATCCTGAGGCTCATTGACCAGTTTCTCTAGCGAATCGTTCCGTAGAAGCACTTGACAAGGCTCCAGGCAGGCACTGCCAACTTCGACATCGCAATCAACCCCGGGCATTCAAAACACTAGCCATCTCTTGGTATAGCTCATCGAAAGAAGAGCGCGGCGTGCACTCCAAGAATACAGAAATTCGGAATCTGCCGTATTTTTCGAAGAGTTTTTACTCCGATGTTGCGAGTGATTGTTTATTGTAAATATGAAAAATTATGGAAATTATCAAAATGGATATTGAACGTCCATCGGACCCGTCATATTGCATTGCGCCTGAGTGTCATGCGGGAGATCTAACAGATCGGCAATGGTCTCAGGTAACGGAACTGTTCTTAATTTTCAACGCTCGCGAGGAGCGACGCGGTCGACCGGCCTGCGATCCTCGAGCAGTCCTTAACGGAGTGTTGTGGAAAATCTCTCGCAACTGCCCCTGGCACCGGTTGCCTCAATGTTACCCGGTCTACCAGACCTGTCACCGGTCCTGGATGAAGTGGTATAAATCAGGGCTACTCCTTCAAGTGCTGCGTCGTCTCTATGGCTCTGACGGCGAGCGCCTCCATCGGCTCGCCGAGGCACAAATGCGCTCAACCTTTACCACCCCGCCGGATGTTTCAAGATCGAAACGACCTTTGAATGTCCCTCAAGACTAAAGACTGCAACTGCGCAATCGAATTACCGACAATGTTCGTCTCCGAGACGCAAATGAGGAGCATGGGAAATTCCGAGCGCGCCCCTACCAGGAGCATATGTCATGCGCTCCAACGTACTATCACCGCTCGCATTTTTGGGTTAGGGATGAGTTTGAAACGAAGCAGCAAACCATCGCGCAGAATACGCGACCCACGTCAGTCCCGTCAGGGTCATGTTCTCAGTCCGACGATGGTCACGAGCAGCTTGTCAGTCTGGAACGTTAGCCTGGTCATAACAGCCAGGATTGAATGGAAGGTTATGGCATGAAGTCGGAAGTGTCTCTCCGGTGTCGATGAACTGTCGAAGAGCAGATAGAGGGACTGGTCCGCTCAGAGGTCAAGCATCGACAATAGTGCGCGAGGCGCCAGAACGGACAAGGAGCGCACGATTAGCAAATACCATGCGCGTACGATACCCCTTCGGAGCGCAATCGTCACCGACTCATTGCAGCATCAGCATCTGTTTATCTCTGCAAGTGCTTCGCCTTCAAAGGCATCCAGCGGCATCGGAGCAGAAAATAGATCCCCTTGAGCGGAAACACCGGCAAATCGGCGCAGCCAGTCTACCTGCGCATCACGCTCTACACCCTCGACAGCAATAGACAACTCCAATTCCGCCGTCATTTCAATCAAATGCTGAACCAACGCCGCTGCCGACGCACTCCCTGGCAGTTCCCGGGTAATTTCTCGATCGATCTTGAGTCCTGTCACCGGAAAACGCACAAGGTGTGAAAGGGAAGAATAACCAGTGCCAAAGTCGTCAAGCACAACACGCAGGCCGTGAGCACGCAATTCTCCCAGTTGCATTGCGATCTCATCGATTTCGCATATAGGGAGAGTCTCGGTTATCTCCAGTGTAAGCAGGCCGGGATCGATCTTGTACATCTCAAGACACTTCGCCACCTTGTACGAAAAATCTCCAAAGATGAGCTGCGCGGCAGAGACATTAACGCTCAAAGGGAGCACCTGCCATCCTGCTTTCTGCCAGATGCCGAGTTGACGGCAGGCCTCCTCAATCACCAGGTCGCCAATCGGTCCCATGAGGTCATTGCGCTCTGCGAAAGGGATGAATTTGTCGGGCATTACAACCCCGTCTTCGGGATGTTGCCAGCGCACGAGCAGTTCTGCGCCGACGGCACTTCCACTGGAAAGAGAGACGATAGGCTGATAAAGAAGAAAGAGCTGCTGCCGGTCAATAGCACGCCGAAGCTCACTCTTTCTGCGGTTACGGGCCAGTACACCTTCACCCACCTGGCCGCGAGCACCCTGCCACACACCTAGCATTTTCTCTCCTTTCCCGAGACACCCTATCGCGGCAACGGCCCACGCCACCGCAATCTGTGAGTATGGGGGGAAGTCCGCCGTCAGAGTACCGATCCTGCACTGGTCGTGTCAGTTTATTTAAAGCTCGACCTCACCATTAAGGTTAGCGTGCCCATCATGTTAGGCGCTATCGAAAAAATTCGAGTTCCGGTCTTACCGTTGCAGACAAGCAGATACGCCTCGCGTCCTCCGGGCTCTCAGAGTAATTCCGTCGCTAGTGTCATACCGACGAACAGGCCATCGAACATGCCCACAGCACGCTCCGTGAGCTAGCTCACGAGCTGGGAATATGCCTTCTGGAGCGACTCGGCGCGCAACTGTTGCCGGACGGTATCCTTCTCGTCCTCGAAGAATACTGTCTTCGCTGGGCGCTTTTCGAACAGTCGACACCAGTCGTCGACGCAAACACAAGCAACTCTCCATTGCGATTATCAAGCGATTTTCTACGCCAGACTCCCTGATTATCTAAGTTATGAGATTCCCTCAATGCCGGACTCGAGCGAATCTGTTGGAGGTGCGATAACCCGCCAGGATGGCACACGAAGCCCTTTGAACTCATGGGCGGGAATCACGGAAACGGTAACCTGCTACGCAGTCGAAGGCGATCCAGTTGATCGGGCAGTGATATAGGAGTTAGAGAAGCGCTCAACGCCATCGTCGACAGCGACACACGACATCTGCATCACGCAGCATATCCAAGCATACGACCGTTACAGAAGGCACCAGAAACGCTAAAGTGAGCGGCCAGTTCAGTGCATACATTGACGAATTTTTTCAACGCTGACGGTCGAGCGTTCTCTTCGGCTATCTCGCCGATACTCGATCCGGTATCGAATTCCGGGTGGCGTGCCACCACCGCCGTCAAATCTCCGCCGCCAGGCGATCGACCTCGACGAAGCTATCTTGGAGCTATACACGCATGAACATAGACATTTGCAAGCAGTCGATGGTCGGACTGGTCAGAACCGCGCTAAACGCTGGCCTCTCTACTCAAATCGGAAAATTTCTCTCCGAAGACGTGCTCGATGCCTTCTCAGATGCTGATCTCTATTATCTAGCCGGCAACGTCCGACTCAGGGAGCAGGACTATAAGGGGGCCGTCACGCTCTTCCAGCGGGCGTCGGAGCTGGCTCCGCAATGGGCATCGCCCCTCAACAACGCCGGCATCTGCCACGAGCGCCAGGGTCGGCAGGAAGACGCCTACCGGTTCTATTCACAGGCAGCGGAACGCGCCCCAAGCGATCGGCTGATTGTGCGAAATGCAGCCTATGCGGCGTTCCATCACAATGACAAGCGCTTGCGCACGCGTGCGGCCGATTTTCTGACGAGACTGCTAGAGCACCATCCGGAAGACTCCGAACTTCATTCGAAACTTGGATATGTGTATTTCTATCTCGGCGAGCGCGATAAAGCACTTGCGTGCGCGCGGCGTGCAGTCGATCTAAACTCGCAGTGCGTGACAGGCATTGTGCAGAAAGTCGCATTCCACCTGCCCATCGTCTACACCTCAAACGACGAAATCGACATTGTCCGCCATATGGTTGATTGCGCGCTGAACGAGATGTCGCATGACGTGACCAAAGCGATCACAACATCTATGCCCTCAATCTCCGAATTGCGCGATGTTTGGTGCGATCCGCTCTTTTTCCTCACCTACAACGGGCGCACCAACACTGATCTTCTGAGCCGGTTTAACGATCAAGTTCGACGGCTCATGGAGGCGATGTTCGACGATGCGCAGACGCGTATCGTCGAAAACCGGCGTGCGCGCCTTAACGATTCCGCACATACCAAGATTCGAATCGGGTTCGTGTCTGCCTTTTTCAACGGACATTCCATCTGGAAGATTCCAACCGTTGGCTACTACGAGAACCTGGACCGTGACAGATTCGAGATCTATACGTATCACATGGGCTCGGCACATGATCGCTTCACAGATGACGCACGAAATCTGTCGGATGCATTTTTCGAAAGCACCTTCGTCGGCGATGTGATCGAACGCCTGGTCGCCGATGCACCGGATGTTATTGTGTACCCGGACGTCGGCATGAACTTCAGCTCGTATTGCTTGACGTCGCTAAGGCTCGCCCCCCTTCAGGTTCAAATGCTTGGGCACCCGGATACGTCTGGCTCCGCGAACATCGACTATGTCGTCTCTGCCGACATGATGGAATCTGCAAGCGCCGAACTGTATTACCGCGAGAAGATACTCCGGCTCCCCGGACTCGGTTGCACGTATTCATTCGGCTACCCGCAGCCGTCCAAGGTTAATCGTTCCTTCTTTGGTCTTGATGAGCATGACATAGTAATCGTGTCACCTCAGTCGACCTTCAAGTATGTGCCGGAGGACGACGATCTGTATCCGCAGATCGCCGCGCGCATTGGCGAACGGTGCAAGTTCGTTTTCTTCCCGCGGTCAGATGCGGCTACCACTCAGATCTTCGTCGATCGGATGCAGGAAGCCTTCCAGCGACACGGCTTGTCCTACGATCGGCATGTCAGGTGCCATCAAGGATCACTCAGTCAGCCGGAATTCATTGCACTATGTGCGGTAAGCGACGTATTTCTGGACAATCCGGCATGGTCCGGGCACAACACGACGCTGGACGCGCTGCATGGTGGCTCGCTCGTTCTCTGCATGGAAGGTTTGTTCATGCGGCAACGGCACACGGCAGCCTTGATGCAATACCTCGGGTTCGTCGAACTCGTTGCAAAGGACAAAGCCGGTCTCGTGGATCTGTGTGCTCGCCACGCATTCGACACCGAGTATCGGCAAGCATACAAGGTGCGACTGGCCGCGAAACTTCCTGCGTTGGCCAACAGGGAGAGCGTCCATTCATTCGGGGACTTTCTCATTAGGGAAAGCTCGACATTTACGCCGGTTGCCACGGAACAGGCATAGTCGCGTCGCTTCGTTCAACCCACGCGCACGGTACAGATATCGAATCGATAATATAAGAGTTGCGCTCCAAGGGTTTCTCGGTCTATGACGAAGATGTCACGCGGCTCGGCTCGCTCGAGTTCGAACACATCAGCACGCTCAGGTGATACTCGTTCGCCGTTCACAAGGCGCTAGCCCGTGATGAACTGAACTTGCTGCGCAGTCCTCGAGAAGAAATCGTCGATGCCGCTTAAGTACAGGTTTTGTTTCAATGATCCCCAAAGGTCGTTATGAGGTGCCTCCTGGAGGTCAGCATTTCAGGCGGCGATCGGTGAGGCGCCCGCCCCAGTTACTGTAGTGCGGATTGCAATATGGCTCGCCGGTATGATTCCACGGCAGGCCCGATCGACAGCAGTCATCCTACCCTCCACCGCCACGCGGTCTGTGGAGGCGATTCAGAATGAGGCGATTCACGGAAGCGGCCCACACCTCAGCGCGCAAGGGACCGCACAACAAAGCGCCCTGCCATTCGATGTGGCTATGTTCACGCAGCAGATCCAACTGGCTCTCGTTATCGACCCCGGGGACGGTCAGAGATAATCCAAGGTCTCGCGCCAGCCGCGAAACATTCGAGAGAATGGCCTGCGACGTCGAGGATTCGGGCAACGTTGCCGTGAACGGACAGCCGAATTTCACCCCAGTCAGCGGGAGATCCATCAACAGAGATATCGACGTGTGGCAAACGCCGAAGTCCCCCAGCACCACACGGTACCCCCTTTGCCGCAACGGTTTCAAGAGTTTGGAAAGGAGCGCGGCGTCAAGTGCCAAGACGCGCTCCGATATTTCGAGCGTCAATTGAGAAGTCGACAGTCGGTTCCGCGTCACTGCCTGCTCAAGTTGCTCCGCAATGTCCGCGCGACCAAGTTGTGCTACCGTCAAACCGATAGAGATAGATGGTGCACCGTCACCGTCCGCATTCCATCTTCCAAGTTGTCGGCATGCCTCATCGATTACAAAACCATGCAGCAGCGCTAAAGCGTCGATCCACTCGGCATCCGCATAAAACTCGTCTGGGGCAAGTATGCCGCGCCTCGGATGATTCCAGAACGGGATCGCCTCGGCGCCGCCAATCGTACCGTATCGCATCGAAGCGACGGGTTGGTACTCGACTACGAATTCGCCTTGTCCGACGGTCTGCTCTAGCTTTTTCTTGCATACCGCGAACGCCTCATCCTCGCCAAGATCAGTGGATAATTCTTGGCGAAACACACGGCCCGCACTCATTTTCCATCTCCTCGCTATGTTGGACGCCGATCCAGCTCCCGGCACAGCAGCTGCAACGAAATCGCCGCTTACCACCTATGGTGTTACCTGAATCCAGTCAGCAGGCGAACCCAAGATTTATAAAAAGTCAGTTAACGTTAAGCCGGGGGGACAGAGACAGATATCTGAAATCTTCGAATTGCTCGTGCACTGTACGCCCGCACAAGCACAAATCTGAGCGTAGCTTAGTGGAAACGTACAGGCGGAGCACAGAAGGTCCGCCGCGCACTGCTATTGCCGGAGTTGCGCGGCCATTCGGTCCAGTGCGTCCGCGATCGCGCGAGCCTGCTGCGAAATTTCCTCGTCCCATTCAGTGGACTCACGCACGTGCGTTCGCAACTCCTGGCACTGCTCATATAAGGCCGACTGACCGAGGACAGCAAGGCAGCCCGCGACCCCATGCAGCCATTGTCTGAGCCGGGCAAGCTCACGCGCACGCATCACCGCATCGAATTCCGTTGCGTCGCGCGTCACCTGCTCGAGAAACGCCTCCACGTATTTTGCCGGTACCACGGGCACGTCCGGAAGCTCATCGTCTTCCGGCTCGGTCGCTACGAAAGCGCGTCCAGCCTTCGTCAACTCGTCAACAACCTTTTCGAGAGTCTCGAGCGAAACGGGTTTGGTCAGATAATCGGTGAAACCCCGGGCCTGGCCTTCCGCGATGTCCTCGGGCCGCGCGCTCGCGCTCACCGCATAGACAGGCATCGTCATACCGAGCCTGCGTAATTCGCTCAGCAAGCGGAATCCATCCATGACAGGCATATCGATATCGGTCATGACGGCGTCCACGCACTCCTTTTCGAGCCTTGCCAGCGCCTCCTCACCATTTGTCGCCTCGACAACCCTAACGCCCAGCGTGGTCAACTGGTCCAGAAGCAAACTACGATTCAGGAGATTATCCTCGACGATCAAGATCGTAAGGGCGACTTGCGGAGCTATCGTCGACTTTTCGGACACCGATATTGTGCTGTGTGCGGTTCCCAACATCTGTACGACAGACCTCAACCCCGGCAGACTGTGTATCGACACCTCCACCCCACCTTCGTCGCGACGTGCAGGAACGATGGGGCCACCCTGCCCTACCCACAGAATCACATCTGCCCGGCTCCACCAGGCAAGCACTTCCCGCGGCGCAAACTCATCTGTCGCAATCAGGCAATCATGCGCACTCGCATCGATCGGCTCGACCGGATTCGACACAACCGTTATAACGGTCACGACCGGATCGAACAGGTTGCTCAACCATTCGCGATTCTCGGGCGCACGACAGAGAATTACCGGCCGATGGTATGGAAGCGTCCACTCCGATTCGCCCGAGTAAGCCTCCGACTCCCTGAGCGGCAGCGCAACAGTGATACGTGTGCCGACGCCGACTACGCTGTCCAGATCGATCCGTCCTTTCATCAATTCACACAGGCGCGCGCAAATAGACAACCCCAGCCCCGTCCCTCGGGCTTGGGTCAATCGGTTACTATCACCTTGAGTAAACGGCTGGAACAGACGATGCTTCAGTTCTTCCGGTATCCCAATACCAGAATCCGTCACACTGATCTCGAGATCACCATCGCGCCACGCCGCACGCAATACAACCTTGCCAGACTGCGTAAATTTCAGTGAATTGCTAAGAAGGTTATTGACGATCTGCGAAACCCGAATCGGATCGAAAAGTAATCGCGACGGAATGTTTCGATCCAGGACCATAAAAAACTTCAAGCCCTGCTGATTTGCCAGCGGTGCATGCGATAGCCCGAGCCTGCCAAGCAATTCGGGGATGCTCCTCCACTCCTCCATCAGGCTCAGTTCGCCAACATCGATCTTTGAAAAATCCAGCACGTCGTTCACGATCTGCAGCAAGCCACCCGCGGATGTCTGCATTGCCCGCACGCGCGCCTTCTGTTCGGGGGCGAGCGGGCCATGGGCTACCAGCTCGATATTGCCGACCAGCGAAGAGAGCGGTGTGCGTATCTCGTGGCTCATCGATGCAAAGAACGCGACCTTAGCCTTGGCCGCAGCATCGCTGGTCAGCTTCGCTTCCCGCAACAGGATTTCCGCCTGATGATGGGCGGTCATGTCGATAACGGCACAGAAAAATACGTCTTGCTGATTCAGCTTGGCTCGCACGTACGTGATTTCGAGGTGCACGGCCGGATGCTTCGGGCGCGACAACGTAAACGGAAACTGAAAAATCTGCGAACCACCCTCCTCCCCCTTCATGCCTTCGAGCGACTCATCGAAGGCGTCGCTGAGTTCCTGCGGCAGCCGCTTATCGGCGATGCGCAAACCCATTACGGACCGGGCGATAGGATTCGCGACGACGATCTCGAGATTCGATCGGCGCACAATACACAACCCTACCGGGGTCGCATGTACCAGTAGATGGTTGAGCATTTCGGTGTCGAGCGCTCTTGAAGCTTCGGAATAGACGCGCGTCAGGAACCGATAGTTCCAGTAGCGATAAGCCACGCACAGGAGCACGACCAGCACGATAGCCGCTCCGCAGATTAGCATTAGCTCGTAACGCAGCCCGCGAAGCAAAACCGAAAGAGGCAGCAGGTACACCATGTGGCCGAAACCGGCGGACAACGCGGGACGGCGCAAGGCCCATCCGAACCCCGAAATCCAATGATACAAGCCGTCCTGTCGCAGAACCAGCCTCTCGTCGACCTGGTGGACTAGACCGGCATCCGCGGTCTCGATGAGCGGCCGGCCATCGACGTCAATGATGACCGGCTCCGGAACTTGGCCGCTTCGCTCGAGTGGCGTGAGGAGATCGTGCACATCCATGCTGGACAGGACTACTGCGTAAAGCTGGTCATCCTTCAGGATCAGCGACGCGCCAATCATATGCGGTTCCGCTTGTTCGCCACCGTCCCCGTCGACAAACCAGATGATCTGTCTCTTGCGTGCCGCGTCGACAGGATCCATTCCGCGTTTGTGAAATCTATCGAGGATCGCCGCGACGGTGGCCAATGGCGAATCGAGGTGAAGTGACGAAAAAACGTCCGGCGAGAACAGATGCTCATATGCTGCCGTACCGTCGGCGAGGATCATCGCGACACTCGACGCCTGACTGGAACTGGTCAGGTTCTGAACCACAAAATCACAACTCTCACGCAGCACAAGGTTGTCTGTCACGCTGCCTCGCATCTGCGTGCACGCGCGCGGCGCCATCAGATCCGGCGGAATCGGTTCGCTATTCATGTGCAATTGCAGCACGAGACTCGCCGTGGTCAACACAACGCGCCGTTGCAGGAACGCGTCGACCATCTCTTTTTCGTGGATGCGTGCGGCCTGCTCTTCCTGGCGGAAAGACGTCTGAAACAATCCGGCCACAGTCATCGCCGTAACTATTACCGCGACACAGATCAGCAGAGCGATAACGATCGCAAAGACCCGACGCTCTCGCTTGAGATTGGATTCAAGCGAATAGAACTTCTTGAGCGGCGACTCGTCAAGTTCTTGCAGAAGTCGGTACATCAGACCAGTCCTTGCTCCC
Organism: Paraburkholderia sp. SSBN10T; assembly: GCF_056619545.1. Lineage (NCBI taxonomy): Bacteria > Pseudomonadati > Pseudomonadota > Betaproteobacteria > Burkholderiales > Burkholderiaceae > Paraburkholderia > Paraburkholderia sp. SSBN10T. The sequence continues at coordinate 200,112 of NZ_JBWQQI010000004.1, read as the reverse complement.
GGGCGCAGGCTACGAGGTCGACATTCGTCTCCACATGAAGTTTCCGCATCGCGGACCGCTTCTGAGTCGCGACTGTGCCCAGCGACCGGCTGAGCATGCGCGCGATCTCGGTCAGCGAGATACCCGTCGAAAACAGTCGCACCACCTCGAGTTCCTTCTGCGTCAACGCCTGGAAATCGGCCTTGCCCGGCCCCACGCTACCTACGGCCGCAAGCCGGCGCTCCATCCCCTTGGACAAGCACCGACTCGCACCGCGCATGACCCGGAGACACACCTGACCAAGCTCGACGATTTCCTCATCCTTGCCGACGAGGCCCGCCACACCCATACGGCAAAGCTGGCTTAGCACGCCGCTGTTGGTCAACATGGTGAATACGACAACTGGCGTACGTTCATGGAGGCGCAACAGATGGGAAATCAGTCGTAGTCCGTCCCTGTCTTCGTCGCCTTGCTGCATCGCATAGTCGGTCACAACCAGATCTGCCTCGTGAGTAGCCAGCTCGCTCAGCAGCCCGTCCCCCGAACTCGCGGTAGCGACCACCCGAAAACCGGGTAGCGAATTCATGCATTCTGATACGGAACACAGCACGATCGGATGATCATCCGCAATCACGACTCTCGTCTGACCGGGTACGTTCGACATGGCGCCCCCAAATGGCTGTAGTGTTCTAATTCCACTCATCGATCCTGCGTCCGATCATGGATGCTCGCCCGCCTGGCCAAGCTTCCCCCACAAGAACAAAATCGAATCGGGCAGGGACTTCTGCTCTCACCGCCGCCGACTGCTTCCACACATCCTGCTCCATCACGACGAAAGCCGATCGGACCAATCCAGCAGGTCGTGCGCCCCCCACAGCCCTATTAGTCGGTCCGACACTTACATTCTACGCTCCCATCCGACCAGGGCGTTTACCCTCAGGTGACGCGGGTACTTCGATCATGCAGACTCTTTCGAGAATCGGAACCACGGGCAGCTCGTCTTATCGCACCATTCGTGCAATCCTCCGGCCAGCCCGGACCTGAATTCACAATCGACTGTGCGCATGCTACCGAAATCGGCATGCAGCCTCGTGTCACCATCGCATGATGATTGCCCAATCAACGAACCGCTGCAATCATCAATGCCTTCAACGCATAGCGGAAGCCCATTCCAACTCGCCCCCACGTTCATCGAAAGTACGAGCAAAAAAATTACCGTTAACATCGCTCCAATCAGGAGCACGAATGACAGGATCAGCCAGCCACTCAAATTATTGACGTACCACACCAGAAATAGAAGAGCACAGAACATCACGAACAAACCAGGCACCAGAAAAAAGGCGAGTTTCGGCAACGATCCCACAGTGCCGGACCAACACCTGATTACCCAGCCGAACCTCAACGTCGACAATCCCTGATCACGCATCGTGCTTTCCATTGCATCCCCCTTTGTTTCGGCAGCCTCACCCACCACGCCGAGCCATATCCAATAGAAAAGCAATCTATAATGTTCAGCGTCGACGATCACTCAGGTGAAGAGCGGACTCAAGGCATGGCATATCCGCAACCTTGACATTAACGGGGAACATTAAAGACACGACTGCGCCACGCATATCGCAAAAATTAGATAAGTGTAAGCGGCATTGTCAAGTTACGGGGAGTGAGACGGTACGACGGCAGGTGTGACGACTATAAGAAAGCAGTCGACGGATTTTGGACGAGTTCGGCGAATTCGCACCATGCAGCGAACCGGGCTGCGAGTTGTTTGCGATAGAGTGAAGCGCGCAGTAGATGCCGCTTGAGCGCGACACGTGTTTTACGTTCGCATGTTCTGGGATCCCGGCTCTTGCCGCCGGATAGCTGCGCAAGCGATTTCGATTTCTTCATCGCATCATCATACGTGATCGACCCAACAACCTGACGATGACGCCTCGCTCAACAGATCGGTCGAGCCATGATTTCATCAAGCAAACCTGAATACGTTGAAACGACATCCGGATTATCAGGCAAATGGCGCGCAATAGCGTCGCGCTGCGCTTGCCTGTATTGAACCGCATCTGCGTCGTGAAACTGCAGTGCGCGGATCAACTCCTCTGCTCCGCCAGCTACGTCGTTGTCCTCGTAGTAGTAGCCCATGTCCCGGCACATTGATGCGTTATGGATCAACGGATAGCCCTGCCAGCAGACTTCCAGATAAAAATAGTTAAGCGGATTTCCCAGTTGATGCGATATAACGACATCCGTGTATTCGGCCAGGAAGGATGGGGTTTCATATCGCCCCACAAAGACGGCCTTTCCGTCACGGACGATGTCTAGCTGACTCATCAAAGATACAAATTCAGGGCTTTGCGTGGCCAACTGCTCCGCGTTGGTGACCTGAAGTCGCGCAATGTTTTCCGGACGTGCGCGATATGCCAGCTCTGCGATCAACGCTGGATACAGGCAGAACTTGACTACGTTGATATTCGGCTCCATCACGCTTAGCCGCCTCGGTCGCGATGAAGCCTGGTACACTCCGCCACCGGGCAACGCACTTACCTGTTCCTCCAGAAAAACCGGGCTCCATACAAATGGAATCACACGGGCTTTTTTCCGTCGGAGCACCTCGAAATAAGGTAGGTTCAGCCCAGCGACCTGAGGAACGGCCCAGATATCGTCATACCGCTGATTGACGAACAGGTGCGGTCCCCATAAGGACTTGCGGAACAGGACGGCCTCCATCGCAAGGACATACTCAGATCCGCAGCAATACGATATCAGACGCGCGCCTCTCGTCTTGAGGTAATCGGTCTGGTTACAGTCGATCTGGCCGCCGAGCTCAATCATGATATCAACAACATCTTTCGCCACATCGAAAGCGACAGTAGGAAATTGCCCGAGGTTCCACGGCAACGCATCGGTGATGGGCGTCGCCGTCGTATTGACGAGCGTGACGCTCTCAACGTTCAGGCAGTTGCACAACGCCAGGGCGAGAAATGCGGCGTTCTGCTTGATCCCGTTATTCCAGAGAGTTTCCGCCGGATGATGCAATCCGATCGTGATACCGATTTTCAGTTTCTTCATCTAGCAATCCATTCCCGCGCTGACGGCGCGGATACCAAATGCCAATAGTCCGCCGCGAACCGCCCTGCCTGCTCGTCGGCAGTCGCATCACACAAGGGGCTTGCGTCTACCATCCGTGCGTGAAGCTCACTCCACGATCCGAGGCGATCGTCAGGGCTCGTCGTAAAGCAAAGCGATCGCTTCGGTATAGGCTCGCACATTAGCCTCGTTTTCCGGCGCAAGTCCGCGCAGGAATTCACCTGCGGTTCGCCGGTAGTGATCGAGATTGGCATCATGTTCCATATATGCTCTCTGTAGTGCCAGCGCGCCTTCCTCGCAGTCGAAATCATGGTAGCGGTAACCACAATCGCCAATCAGATGAGAATTGTGAACCAGCGGATAGGCACCAAAAAGCGCTTCGTAATAGACGTAGTTCTGAGCGTTCTCCCACTGATGCGACACGATCGCGTCCACGTCTGACGCCACGATGCGGTACAGCGGGAAACGTCCCTCGAATGAGGCAAGGCCGTGCTTCACGATATCCAGGCTGCGGGCGAAGCTTCCGAAGGTCGCATTTTCCTTCATTGCAAGCGTGTTGTAGACCCTGACATATTCAAGAAAGTCAGGATTGGCTCGATGTGCGGCTTCGCAGCATAGCATCGGGATGAAACTCGTTTTGACCAGGCAGAGATTTGGCTCAAAGATGCCGACGCGCCAGCGACGACGCTCGGGCTGATAGCCAAACGACAAACCGGACGGGAGATTTGCGATCTCGCGTTGCAGGAAAACCGGGCTCCACAAGTGTCCGAGAATCCGCACAGGCGCGCGAAAGGCGATTCCGTAGTATGGCACCCCAATCTTTTCATATTGGGGCAGAGTCCAGATGGCATCATACGGTTCACCGGGAATGAGCATCCCGTTCGGCTTGCCGAAGGTCATGCGCTCAACATCAATCACATAATCATTTCCTACGCGCATGGACACGACCTTTCCCTTGTGCTCGCGAAACGAAATGATCCAGTCCTTTTTAAGCTGCGCGCTCATCTCGATCATGACGTCCAAGGTCGTCACTGCCTCGCTCATGCCGATAACCGGCACCGGTGACTCCCGTAGGAATTCCTTCGATTTCACTTCATTCCCGGTCGCCCCGTCGACTACCAGGTAGATCTCGCTGACGATCGGGGAACGCATGAGGAGCATCACCAGGAAAATACAATTCTGATAAATGCCGTTCTCCCAGAGCGACTGCTCCCCCGCGCGCACGTGCATCGAAACGCCAACACGCAGCTTTCGGCTATAAACTGAATTGACGGACACTGAAGTCATGCGATCTCTCCTTTCCTTTCACTGCGGCACAGGTGTCGAAGCCTTGCCGAATATGCAGCGAGGGTGCCCGGCTGGAAAGGGTCGACCTGCTCAAACACCTTCGTTGATCGGCTCCTGTAATCCGCCAAGGTTCTGAAGTGATCTTGGGCAAGTTGCCTCAACAGGCGCGCACCTTCGATGACGTCGAAATCTGGATAGTAGTAACCCGCCTCTTTCATCCATTCGGCGTTGTGGACCAGAGGATAATCTCCATACAACACGTCCAACGCGGTATAGGTCTGCGCGTTTTGCCACTGATGGGCGACGACAGCGTCTGCGAATTGCGGCATGAAACTCACAACATCGTGGAATCCATGGAACGTGGCCTTGTGCTCGCGTACGATATCCAGCGAGTTGGCAAGGTAAAGCATTGTCGGATGGTCCTTCATATGAAGGCTGTTCAGCACGTGCATGGCCTGCACTGATGTTCTATCGTGCCGATAGGCTTCGTCACAGATCAGCATCGGAATGCTGGCGTTCCGGACCACTGAAGCATTGGGCTCGAAAATGGCCACTCGAACGCTGTTGGCAGTACCTGCGACTTGCAACTGCCTACCATATCCAAACTCAAGTCCGTATGCCTGCAACTGTCTCGCTCGCTGCTGCACGAATTCCGGATGCCACATGAAAGGCACCTCGTGCACTTCGCACCGATGCACCGTCCGCATCATCGACTCGAACGGCCGGTCTTTTGTCATTGTCCAGATTTCGTCAAAACGGATTCCCCAGCGACCTGCAGCGTGGCACCCGAATAGTGCCGGCTCGGCAAGTTCGGTAAAAGAATGGCGCGCCTGATAGAGCACCAACTTTTTACCCCGCGCCCGCATCAGTTCCAGCCACTTCGGATCAAAGGCGCCTGCCAGCTCGATGAGGACGTCTACCGCGTCAGCGGCATGCTGCGGAGTTACAAGTGGAAGTGGCCCGGCGATATCCGTGTCTGGTGCAGCGGCTGCATTCCCGCACGCGACATCAATCAGTGTCACCGACCGCACGAAGGGCAACCGCTGAAACGCCGCGGCGAGAAAGATGGCATTCTGGTACGGACCGTTCTGCCAGATATGCTGCTGGCTTGTGTCTACGGAAATTCCAATGCGTAGGTACTTTTCGTCAATCATAGATTCGACCTCTCCCGGCGTGCGGATATTCCTATATCCACCTTAAATCCAGACCGCTGCGGTGAGTACTCGTTTCCCAGCGCGACAACCTGTCGCCACGGCAATCAGCCGCATTCATTCTATGAGCGTTTCTGAGCGTATGGAGACACGTTCCCGACAATTCCGCGCGGAACATCGATTCGCAAAAAAAATGCCGCCGCATACCGGGTATGCGGCGGCCCAAGCCGGAGGATCTGGCCGGAGAACGTCTTAGTCAACGGCCAGATCCGGTGGCAAGTAAAGCAATTACCACTGGTACGACATACCCGCGCCCCAAACGGTGCCGCCGCTGCTGTAGCTCACACCAGCCTTCACCTTCAGGTTCTGGGTGATGCGGGCCGTCCCACCGAGAGCAGTTGCCTGGTAGCCCTTGTAGTTACCAGTCCCCACCCCGATAGACAACGTCTTGCCCGGGTCGACGTCAGGAATCATCGTCAGTGCGGTAGCGGCGGCCACACCGGAATATGCATTACGGGCCATCGCGTTGATCTCGCCTTGCATACCCGAGATCGCGCCGTTGAGCTGGCTGACGTTGACGGCATCAGTCGCGTTGACACCAGGCGCGACATTCGTGATGCGTCGCTCGCTGCCCTGCGAGCCAACCGAAACCGTATCCGGCTCACTTGCAACTGAACCCGCGCCGAGCGCGACAGAGTTGGCGGCAGACGCCTTAGCCCCCTGGCCGATTGCCGTACTACCCGCACCCGTCGCGCTGGTGCCCTCACCGAACGCAGCACTGCCAGTTCCGGAAGCAACGGCATTGGCACCCGCGGCAATACTGTTGTTGCCGGCAGCAACAGCATTCGTACCTGTTGCGGTGCTGCTAGTGCCGGCGGCCACAGCGTTACTACCCATCGCAGTACCACCGTCGCCGGATGCCGCTGCGTTCGTGCCGTAAGCGGAACTCGTGTCGCCCGATGCAACCGAGTTGGCACCGTTGGCCGTGCTGTTCGTGCCCGAGGCGATAGCATTGTTACCCGATGCGGTGCTGTTGTCGCCGGATGCTGCTGCGTTTTCACCCGTCGCCGTGCTGCCTTCGCCCGTCGCGGCCGAGTTGGCGCCGGTCGCCGTGCTGCTGTTACCCGAAGCTGCCGAGTTGTTACCCGATGCAGTGCTGCTGTCGCCAGACGCTGTTGCGTTTTCGCCCGTCGCCGTGCTGCCTTCGCCCGTCGCGGTCGAGTTCGCACCGGTTGCCGTGCTGTTGTCGCCCGACGCCGTCGAGTTCGCACCGTTCGCTGAACTGCTGTTACCCGAGGCTGCCGAATTGCTACCTGATGCAGTGCTGTTGTCACCGGACGCCGCTGCGTTTTCGCCCGTCGCAGTGCTGCCTTCGCCCGTCGCGGTCGAGTTCGCACCGGTCGCCGTGCTATTGTCGCCCGACGCCGTCGAGTTCGCACCGTTCGCCGAACTGCTGTCGCCCGAGGCTGCCGAGTTGTTACCCGATGCAGTGCTGTTGTCGCCAGACGCTGCTGCGTTTTCACCCGTCGCCGTGCTGCCTTCGCCTGTCGCAGTCGAGTTGGCACCGGTCGCCGTGCTGTTGTCGCCCGACGCCGTCGAGTTCGCGCCGCTCGCCGAGCTGCTGTTACCCGTCGCAGCCGAGTTGTCGCCCGTTGCCGTGCTGTTATCACCCGACGCCGCCGAGTTCGAACCGGTCGCCGTACTGTTGTCGCCCGTCGCGGCCGAGTTGTCACCAGTCGCCGTGCTGTTGTCGCCCGATGCCGTCGAATTCGCACCGTTTGCCGTGCTGTTATCGCCCGACGCCGTCGAGTTCGAACCGGTCGCCGTGCTGCTGTCACCGGTCGCAGACGAGTTATCGCCGGCAGCCGTGCTGTTGTCGCCCGATGCTGTCGAGTTTGCACCGTTTGCTGTGCTGTTGTCACCCGACGCCGTCGAGTTCGAACCGTTCGCTGTGCTGCTGTCACCGGTCGCAGACGAGTTATCGCCAGTCGCCGTGCTGTTGTCACCGGTAGCGGCCGAGTTATCGCCGGTCGCCGTGCTGTTGTCGCCGGATGCAGTCGCATTGTCGCCGGTCGCGACGGAATTATTACCCGACGTAGCGCCATTGCTGGATGCAACACTGTCCTGCAGTGTCGACACAGACGTACTTAACGAAGCAACTTCCGAGGTCAGCAGGCCGAACTGTTCTGATGCCTGTTGTTGCAGGGCGTACAACTGAGAACCGTTGATCGCGTCCGTACTCTCTGCAGAAATGGAGCCGGCGGCAACATTCCTGAGCAGCACAGGGGTCGTCGCGCCGATACCGCCGAAGGTAACCTGTCCCTTGACCGAGTCATCATAAGCAACGGTATTTGCCATCGCCGTCTGCAGGTTCGTCACACTATTGCCGACGTCGCGCAGATTCGAGTTAATCGCGCCGAGGCTGGTCGACAGCGAGGCGACATCGTCGGCAGTGCTTGCAAGAGCGGTCGACAGCGACGCGTTGCTGGTTTCGGACGGCGGAGCGCCCGTCGACAACGAAGCAAGATCATCGTTGAATGTGCTGAGGGCGGTCGACAGGGAAGCGACATCGCCAGCGGTCGAAGCGAGACCAGCGGATGTAACGGTCGACAGGGACGTCAACTGCTTAACATTAACGGCGTCCGTTGCATTCACACCGTCAGCCACACCGGAGAGCGTGCGCGCTCCCTGGGTGCCGGCGATGTTCAGGCTGGTACCGACGATGTTTGCGCCCAGCGTGATATTGCCGGTGGAGGTGTCCTGCACCAGAATCCCAGGCCCCGTGTTCAGTGCGGTGGAAAGCGAGGTGAACTGACTTGCGTTCGACGTCGACAGCGAGGTGAGCTGGCTTAAGTTCACCGCATCGGTCGCATTGACACCAGCGGCCACACCCGAGAGCGTGCGTGTACCCTGAATGCCGGCAAAGTTCACGTTCGTGCCGCCGATGTTCGCGCCAACGGCAACGATGCCCGTGGTCTGATCCTGATTGACCAGACCAATGCCCGCGGCAATAACTGCAGTCGAAAGTGAAGCCACGCTTGACGTCGTCGACGTGGAGAGCGTCGTGAGCTGCGTCATGTTCACAGCGTCCAGAGCGTTCACGCCTGCGGCCACGTTGGTCAACGTGACAGGCGACACGCGATCCACTCCGCCCAACGTCACCTGGTTGTGAGAAGCACCGTCGTACACGATTGCGGTGGTCGACAACGCCGAAAACTGGCCCATGTTGACAGCGTCGGTTGGGTTCACGCCCGCCGCAATACCCGTCAACGTGCGATCGCCCTGCGTACCGGCGAAGTTGACCGTAGTACCTGCAGCGTCCCCGCCTACCGAGAGTGCACCTGTAGTCTGATTCCGCGACACCAGTCCGATCCCAGAATCGGCGACAGTGGTCGATAGCGAGGTGAACTGCGACATATTCACTGCATCAGTAGGATTGATGCCCGCAGCGAGGCCAGAGAGGGTTACACCATCCACGCCGTTCAACACGGAGAGAAGATTTCCGGTCTCGCCACCAGGGCGGAAATAGATTTCCCCTTTCGTACCGTTCACGACGATCTGAGTGTTATCCGCACTGAGCCCCACCCAATCCTGGGAGCCGGCCAACTGCATATCGCCCGCCCAAGGCCCCGCCTCCGCACATCTATCACCGAAGAGGTCCCAGCCTACACCCTGGGAGGTGTAATTAGAGCCGTAATTGAGACAAATCGTTGAGTTGTTGGCCGCCATTGCGCTCGACTGGAACGGCCCAACGAAGCCCATGGCGGACATCGATGCCACAGCGAACATCGACAGGCGAAGCAGCTTTTTCTGACTCCCACCCGACGCAACAGCGCTCGAAGTCGCACCTCGGTGCCCGGTCGCCTCTTCGGACACCGCGACCCAGGTACGCGTCTTTTCGCACCATACTGTTTTGAAGATCTTGTTCAAACCTCTACTCCTATACCGTTATTAAATTCGCACTACTACATGAATAAAAGGATCAGAAAACGCATACCTAAATCAGGGATACCGCCTTCAGATAATTAGAAGCCACCCAGTTGCGACCGGATACAAAGGCGTTACCACACACCACCAGGCCGCCGTCAACCCAACAGATTCACTTCAGCTATGAAAGATACCGAGAGACAACAGCGCCCGATATCGCATTTATTCGAAGTATCAGGTCGACTCCATCCGTTATCTCGGTGCGAGGGGACGAGTCGAAGACGGCCGAGTTAGAGAAACTCGCCACCGTCAGTCGCGCCTTACGCAACGTAGAAGGACATACCTTTCAGGTTGGAGCACCTGTTCAAGGGAATTGATCTGCACACCGCAGACCAACCTGAACAGCTACGCACGAGGTCAGTGGAAACCAGAAAATCAACTCGAGAATGAATGCCTCCTCGACATAGGAGGTGACCGCCATGAACAGGCGCTCGAAGCAAGTAAATGTGGCAAATGACCGCGGCGTAGTACGGCAAGCGGGAAGCAGTGACTTATGCAAAACAGAAGTCGTTCGAGCTATAGCCGTCTCTTTCGACTGGTAATCCAAACCAGATTTGATTCGCTGCGAAAACTACGAATCATGAGATCCGTTGGACGATCTCGCACCGTCCGGCTTCCGCGGCGAGAGCCCGCACGCCGAAATCGCGGGCGATTTGCGGACACCCCCCGCAAATCGCCAATCCCTTCACCTACGCTCCTAGAACCACGTTCAGCATCTAGCGGACGATTAAAACCAGCCGATTGCCGACATCCCCTTACTTCTGTTCGAGAACAAGCTCGACACGTCGGTTTTGTGCACGTCCGTCATCCGTCGCATTCGACGCCACGGGATTGGACTTACCGAGGCCATTTACAACGAAGCGATCCGCCTGCAATCCATGCTCCCGCAGATAAGTTGCAACGGTGCGTGCCCGACGCACCGACAGTGCATTGTTGTAGCTCTCAGAGCCGATAGAGTCTGTATAGCCCAAGACCTGAACCACGCGGAACCGCCGTCCACCCGCATCAGCGATGAGCTTGTCCAGCGCTTGCCGACCAGCAGGCTTGAGCGTGGACTTGTCAAAATCGAACAGCGCGTCGCCATGTAGCAACACCTTCTCCGGCGACTGAACAGGGGCCGGCACGGGAGCGGGCACAGCAGCCGGGACAGACATTCGGGGAACCTCACACCGGAACAGAAGCCGATCCGGCGTGCGACCGCGTGGTGCAATCTGCTCAATAACGTGAAGCGCCGGCGAGCCGGGCTGGATCGCGCATATCTCCTGCGCCTTACTCAGGCAGGAACCGGTTTCCTCAAAGAGCCCCGTACATTCGACCCGATACACCTGTTCGTCACCATGCCCATTGCCCACCGGGTACATGTTTGCGGTAGGCCCCGAGTAGACGGTACACCCGGCGAGAAACAACAGGACAACAAAAGCGATATTTTTCATTTTCGAAAATTTCCATTTCTCATCAAGCCGACAGGCTTACGGCCTCTTCAGGCGAACAACCGCCAGATCACTTCCGCACGGGAGACTGACGCGCTGCGCATTGGAATATCATTGCGTCACGCTCCGGAGTACCCACCGAACTGACACTCTGTTCGCCGCAAATGGCCTGCGCCCTGCGCAGGCAGACGTCCTTCCCACCCAACAGCCCCGAACAGGCTACGCGGAAGCGCTGCACACCACTGTCTGTCTTTATCGAATAATCGTTAGTTAGCGGCGTGGAAGACGACGAACACCCCACAAGGGCTGCTACAAGCAACAGCGCAAGATATTTCATAACCCTTATCAATCTCCATTCAATCAGCAACTCGATTCGATCTCCTGTGACACGAGTGATCGACCGGACGCCTCAAAAACCAGCGTAAATTAGTGATAGCAAGTCGCGTGGAACACCTTCCCCCCGCTTCCCAACCCGAGAGATTAGTGATGGACCGCTCGCCCCGATATCGCAGTTCTTCGATATTTCGTTGGTTTATCCACGGGGGCGGAACTTGTCGGTCGTACGGGTTTGCAGATTTCAGCTCTGGTTTTTGCGCACGCCAATCCGTCTCGATTCTGTTTTTCTTGCTGGTGGAGGATGACATTCCACGCGGGTGTCTGAGCGCGTATTACCCGGAGACGAATCCGCTGGTGTCACTGTCGTCCTTCTGCTGTGGAGGCTGCGGCAACTTGATGGCCTAGATCTGGCTTTTTGTCAGATCGCGATGCGTCAGGTAGCAGTGAACTCGCAGCCACCGCGGTTACGGCTGTTACCAAACTCATGCGAACACGACGTAGTGCACGGGGCATCTTGGGCACGACTTCATTTCGAAACGAACGGGTAAACCAAATCACTGACAACAGTGCGATCTGAAGAAGATCGGCCCGCGTTACGCGAGCTAGCCAGACCACGCTGAGGCACCAGATGGCGCTCGTTGATCTCGGGTTTCACGGCGTCGATGCTGAGGTCGCGCCGGTACAGGTCGTGTGTCGTGGCAAGCGCAAAACGTTAACGGGCGCACAGCGGCGCTGGCTCAAACGGCGACAGGCGATCGAGCCGATCATCGGACACGTGAAGCAGGACTACGGCATGCGGTGCCGTTGGCTCAAAGGGCAAACCGACGATGCGCTGCGGGCTACAACCTGCGCTGGCTACTACGCACGATCGTCCGGATGGGCATCAAGTTCGTGTCTTTTGCGCTTGCGCTCTTGCGTCTGCTCTCCAGCTTCGCACGGGCAAGGCTGCCTTCCCATCCCTCGCTACGCTCGCTTCAATTCGCAAATTGAATTTTTCAGGGGCGACTACTCCGCGTGGAAGGAATCAGAAATAGCAGTTCTTCGAATTTTGTCGATGACGATCGCTTGATGGAATCCGGCAGGAACAATGGAGGTTGGAATGTGGCGGTACATTGATTGTGCATCACGAGCACAGGCCAAGGAGCTATTGCAAGTCCGCCCTGAGCAGAGCTGGCACGCCGGTCTCGGCGCCGGTGCTATCCGGAACCTCGCAAAGCTGCTGATAAGCAGCCACCCGGAACACAATGTGGTGCTGGTGGCGCATGTACAGCCACGCCTGTTGGCGCGGGGGTCCAGGTTCAGACGCGGCCTTGTCGGGTGTCGATATGGCGATATGGGACATCAAGGGAGCGCTCGCTAGAGCGAAGCGTCTGCAAGCTACTCGGAGAACCCGTACGCGATCGCGTGAAGGCTTATGCGAACCCGGGTCTGCTCCCGACGGCAGCAATTCTGCCGTCGGGCGAGACAAGCCATGGGAATGAGCCTTCGAAGCATCAGTATCTGTCCCCGGACAGACCTAGCACGGATCGAAGCGTCATCAATGGACTGGTCGCGCTCGCCCAGACTTTCACCTTACTCGAAACCAGGCATACGAACCTCAAATGGCCCGTGAGGCGATGCCCTGAAGGTCGCTGATAATCATCTCTTCGATCATTCTACGTACATCGAAGCACCAACCTGGCATGAGTAACCGGCCGGCCGTCGTTAATTGCCGGTAATAGAAAATAGCTCTACAGAGTTTAACGCAGGTGCACCACCGGCAACGAATACCCGGCCATCAGTCAGCAGAGTCGCAGTGTGCAGATAGCGTGCCGTTCCCATCGAACTCGCTGGCAGCCATCCGGCGCTGGCAGGATCATAGAGTTCTGTAGTTGACGCATCCGAGCCAAGGCCTCCGGTCACCAAGACCTCGCCGTTCCGAAGAAGTGTCGCCTGGTGATTTGCACGGGCTTGAGACATGGAAGGCAGACTCGCCCATGTGTCACTAGCTGGATTGTATTGTTCCGCTGTCGCTCCGCCACCCACCCCGCCTGTGACAAGTACCGAGTTGTCGTTGAGTAGGGTGGCTGTGTGATATTCCCTCGAAATGTTCATGTTTGCAGAGGGCGACCACGTTCCGCTAACTGAGTCGTAAAGCTCTGAGGACGCGAGTAGGCCGGCAGCGTTTTCTCCTCCAGCCACAAGGACTTTTCCACTGTTGAGAAGTGTTGCTGTCGGTGCGAAACGGGTTGTCAGCATGCTTCCTGTCACCGTCCATGTGCCGGTGGTGGGGTTGTATATCTCCGTGGTGGCGGATCGTCTACCGGTGCCCGCATCCCCTACTACCAGCACAGTACCATCAGGCATTCTGACGGCACTATGGCTGTATCGCTGGATAGACATGCTGCCTGACGCGCTCCACATACCGGTGGCAGGATCGTACACTTCTGAAGTATTGACAGGGCCAAATCTGTCGGCCCCGCCGGCGACCAGAACTGTACCATTCGTCAGCAGGGTTGCGGAGTGTAAGCCACGCGCATCAGTCATATCGCCTGTTACCGACCAGGTGCCCGTCCTCGGGTCATACAGTTCGGCCGTTGCTACCGGAACGTTGTTCGATCCAACGCCCCCTGCGACCAGCACTCGCCCATCCAGCAGGAGCGTAGCCGTGTGGTAGGCGCGACCGATCGACAGCGAGTCTGCAGGTGCCCAGGCACCCGCTGGCACAATCGTAATGAGTACACTCGCCTCGGTTGAGCCTGCGCTATTTTTTGCGGTGACGGTGTAGGCTGCCTGATCCTGCACGGTCGTCGGAGTACCGCTAATCACACCTGTAATCGCATTCAGGCTCAAGCCCATTGGCAAGGCCGGGGAGACGCTGAAGCTGGTTGCAGGGCCGCCGGAACTTTGCGGTAGATTCGGCACAATCGGCTGTCCGACTGGATAGACAGGCGTGGGGTTCGTATATTGCAGATTTGATGGGCTTACCTGTTGGTCGAGCACCTCAATACTGATTTGCGTCTGGGTACTTCCCGCACCGTTGCTCCCTGTCACGGTGTAGGAAGCTTGTGAGGCAACCTGAACCGGCGTCCCGCTGATGACGCCGGTCTGGCGATCCAGCGTAAGTCCGGCCGGCAGTGCGGGGGCGACGGCATACAGAGCGATCGCGCCGCCTTGAGTCGCCGGATAGTTTGGAGTTATTGGCTGATTAACCGTATAGATGACGGGATTATCGGAATATTCGAGCAGGTCGGGAGCGACTTCTGCGGCGCGGACTTCTATCTGTAGCCTCGTCGTCGCGCTACCCGCGGAATTCGAGCCGGTGACTGTGTATAGTGCTGCGAGAGTGACTTCGGCTGGCGTACCGCTAATCACGCCGGTTTGCGGATCCATGACGATGCCCGTGGGCAGGGGCGGAGCCACACCGTAATGAGTAATTTTATCGCCGCTGCTAGCCGGCATGTTCGGTGTAATCGTTACTCCCTGCGCATAAACCACAGAGGACTCGCTATATTGCAGTCCTGCAGGGGCGACGACCAAAGGTTGTACGCCCGATCCGCACCCTGCCCAAAGCAGAGCGAAAGCGATAAAGATAAGTATATTTGCCGAGGAAGTCTTGATTCGCATACCTTTATATAAGCGTTGGGGTAAGATCTGAGGGAGATTACTTTTTGTCAGTTAGGAATGCCGTAAGTTCCGTATTCAGTAACAGGCCGATCAAATCGTGTCGATTCGCTAACAGGAATGACTGGATTTCAAGGGGCATCAGGGCCGCGGGGCGACGAGCCAGAACGATCGGTGGAAGTCTCGGGGATGCACCGTTTCGGTGGTGTCCATAAGCGCACTCCACGGTTCATGGACGAACTCATTAAAACCACAATACGCACGCTTCGCCGTATTGAATGACTTCCCGACACCTTTTATCTGCAGAACGAATCGCGTGCCACTTAAAATATGTAGCCTTCCCAAGACGAGTTGTCGGTCAATTGAGTTTGTACGACGGTGTCCCGAGTTGCAAGGTACACACGTTCATGGTTTACGCCGAGATTGAAGCTGACCGATGCACTGCGTCAAAGAAATTATCACGGACTGGCGTCGTCAGAACGCCTCGCCGTCCGACCGCATTGTCATAAGTCAAGTTAGTCTGTAAAAATGCGGCACATTTGCCGATTCATGAACTCGTCGACGCTGCAACTTGAACCGCCAGTATCGCGTGCGGATGTGCGGGCCGGTGATACTGAATGCGACGTCGGTCAAATTCCCGCAGACATACGCACCGATTTTTCGGATGGAAGCCATCTTATTGAAGGTGCATCCAGCGATGATGTATCTGGTTTCCAAGGAAGACGCCACTATCGGCACCGTTTCCGTAACAGACGTCTCCGGATGGGCGATCTGTCGCAGGTATTGCGACATGAAATTGTGCAGCTTTTCGGCACAACATCCGATACGCTGCAAACAAATGCATCGCCAGATGTGTGGCATCCACGCTCATGGCCGTACGTCGCAATGGATCTCGATGCGATGTCTTGTCGAAGGTTCGGAGATTTGGGGATGCGGTTGTTTCGAATTAATCAGATACTCGGCAGGGACCGTCAGGCTTATCCTCTCGTCGAACATTTTTGAGATTCGCACGGAGATTTCCATGAGCCACTTCTTCCTGATTGATGTATCGCGTCTGTACAGCGACGTAGGCATTACGCGCCACAGCCGACTCTGCCTGAACCCATTTCGCCTTTTTTCAGGATTGCGAAATCTGTTCCGATGACCTTATCGGTCCACTCCTGTGCAGCGCTGCATGCGTCGTACGCGACATCGAAAAAAACGACGTCTCGGTCGGCACGCATGAGGCGCGCGAGGTCGAAGCGGCCGACAAGCGCCGCCATGACAATTTCGAGTTTACCAGGCGTAATGTCAAACATCACGTCAAAGAGCTCCACTCCAAGGTGCAGACAGTCTGGTTTCGTATTGAATCGACGTTAACTATGGTTGACTTTCAGGTGTACCAATCGCTGCTAGCATGACGTCGCGGTGTCCGGGTTCTCCTCATACCCTGGGAATTGGCCAGGATGCCGCGGACCATGTTGCACTCCGCTTACGCGCCGGTTCGCTGGCGCGTTTTTTTTCATTTCGTACAAACACCGATCGAGGAATGTTCGAAGATATTCGATTGCCGTATGCGACTGCCGAGTGCAATCTAGGCACGCGCACGGTCACCCTCCTCTCGACGTGTGTGCGACTATATACGTCAGGCTTAGCGCGTCCAGCGGACGCGCTTTTTTTTGAATGCTCACACGTAAGATTTCTGAAGATGCTCGGTTACGTAGTTGCCGCAGCGCTTCACCGCAAGCCCGGCCCGTTGCTCCGCTACCTGCCCGCAAACGCTCCTTTGCATATCCCTTTGCAGTCTGGCGCGCCAGCGTCTTCCGACCAACACCGCGTCCATCCGGCCATCGGGACACTTCTCCAGCCAGCGCTGCAAGAGCGCGAAATGCATCTGCGTGTCTCAGACGTACTCACTTCGCACGAATTTCCCGATCAAGGCGGCATCATCCGTGATGCAACGGCCCAGGGAATCCCAAAGGAAAGGGCAGCCCCAATGGTCTCCCTGTTAACATGCGGCAGCCCGTCGCATTCAGTGTCGAATTTGTTTGATTTCGTGGCCTTCGCAGGTTGCCTATCCTGATGAAATATTCTTAGGGAGAATCCCATGCTGCCGCTAACACCAACCGACCTGCTGCGCCTGCGTAATCGCAAGCGCCTACTGGTCGACCCTGACAGTCTGTTCGCTAACAAGCCGTTTCCACCTGAATCCCGCACGATACCGCCCGAACAGATCGAACAACGACGTGCTGTGACCGCATTGACCGTCGCATCTGCGCTAGCGATTGTGGTGTCATTTGGCGCATTGATCGCTGTAGAGGTCTTTATTCCCGTCTAGCATCCAATCGCTGCGCAGCGTCGTGAAGGTCCCAACCTGCGCGAAAAACCCGTGAAATCGCTACGGCGGCCCTGACACGTCCTGAGTCAGGAAAGGAAATTCTTCAGTTCCAGAAGAGCTCGTAACCGCTGCGAATCCACCCGGAAGACCTCAGGGTCGTATTTCAGTGGACTCGAATACAACTGCGCCATTGACTTGATCCCATGCTGCTGAAGTCTTGAGCGCTCAGCCGGGCTGGATGTATGCCGCAACCACCCGCGCTGCTCGCGCTGCGCGTAGCTGGCGTCGATCTCCTCGTCGCTGGGGTCGCGGTAATACTCATCGTGAACCACCGCACACAATGGCAACCGATCGCGTTTGTCTGGATTTTCGTCCGGATACCCAACGACAATCGTCGCGACGGGCACGCAGGTATCCGGAAGATTCAGGGCCGCCGCAATGTCACCCATCGCGGATAACGTCGACCCCATGTAACAGACGCCCAGACCCCGGGCCTCGAACCCCAAACAAACATTCTGGGCCACGATCATCGCGTCGCATAACGCAATGTGATAGCCCATCAGGTTGTTGAAATTGTCGCGTGCCGCCCCGCGCGCGAGCCAGCGCCGCGTCCGGTAGCAGTCGGCGACAAACGTCACCAGCAAGGGTGCCTGCAGAATCATCTGCTGTCGTGCATGCAGTTCGTAAAGCTGCCGCTTGCGTTGTACGTCCTGTGTCAGGACCAGCGAGACGCTGTTCAGATTGCCCGAGGATGATGCCCCGGCAAGTGCGTCGGCACATACCTCGTCGATTAGTTGGCGCGCGATAGCGTCTGGCCTGTATCGCCGGATCGAACGATGCCGGTTAAGCAGTCTGGAAATTTCAGTCATTGAATCCATACTCCGCGCAGCACAGCATCGAAAAGCACCTATCGAGGATGTCTAGTCCCGCTTCCAGCGTCGCCAGTTCAACCGTGAGCGGCGCCAGCATACGCAGAACGTTGCCGTGCATGCCCCCGGCGAGCAAAAGCAGACCCTGCTCGCGCGCCGAGGCCACGAGCTTCCTTGTCAAGTCCGCCGCCGGTTGCCCATCGGCCGTGCGCAACTCGACGCCGATCAGTGCCCCCAGCCCCCGCACGTCCGCAATCAATGAATAGCGTCGTTGCATGGCCAGCAACGCCGCGCGCGTGATCTCGCCAACCTGGCGGGCTCGAACCAGAACCTGTTCCCGCTCCATGATGTCGAGTACGGCGAGCGCAGCGGTACAGGCCAGCGGGTTCCCAGCGTAGGTACCGCCTAGACCGCCGGGCCCCACAGCGTCCATCAGACCGGCATGCCCGGTGACGCCCGCAAGCGGCAATCCGCCGGCGACCGACTTGCCGAACACCACCAGGTCCGGCGTCGCTCCCATCTGCTCGACGGCGAAGAAAGTCCCCGTGCGGCCGGCGCCGCTCTGCACCTCGTCGGCAATCAGTACGATCCCGTGACGGTCGCATAGCGCACGCAGTTGCGAAACGAACCCGGGTGGGGCGACCTGTATTCCACCCTCGCCCTGTACCGGCTCGAAGATGATCGCGGCAATATCCTCGGGAGCGGCGTCGCTTCTGAAAATCCGTTCGATACTGCCAAGCGCCGCGTCGACGTCCACGTTGTTCAGTGCATCGGGGTACAGCGCGCGGTAGACATGGCCCGGCATCAAGCCCATCCCGGACGCATAGGGCGCCACCTTGCCCGTCAGCGCAAGAGCCATCAGCGTGCGGCCATGATAGGCACCGGTAAAAGCGATCACACCGCTGCGCTTCGTGTGCGCGCGGGCGATCTTGATTGCACTTTCCACGGCCTCGGAGCCGGTGCTGAACAGCGCGGTCTTCTTGATGCCATCGCCTGGTGCCAGTGCGTTGATCCTCTCGCATACCGCAACATAGGATTCGTACGGCAGCACCGCGAAACAGGTATGAATGAAATGGCGCAATTGGCGCTGGAGCGCCTCGACGACGTCCGGGTGAAGGTGTCCCGTATTGAGAACGGCAATGCCGCTCGTAAAATCGATGTACTCCTTACCGTCGACATCCCAGATGCGATCGTTCAGCGCCCGCGCCGCAAAAATCGGGTGTGCCTGGTTGACGCCGCGGGCCACCGCGGCCAGCCTGCGCTCCACCAGCGCTTCGTTGGTGACATTCATGAGGATAAGAATCCTTTATAAGCAGCATGACTCTGACTGAAACCAGTTGACGCCGGGTCACGGCGTCAACTAACGCACATCAACTCACCGGCAGTTGCCCCGATCTGATTGCGGCGAGCCTCTCGTCGGCGCGTGCGGCAAGGGCCAGCCGGTCACCATAGCGATAGCGGTCGAGGAATTTGAACGGTCGCGCGTTCGGGCCCCGCGCGAGCTTCGCCGCGAGACCGTCGGGCGCGTGGTTGGCCCAGTCCAGCAGCGATTTCGCGAACTCGACCGTCGGCCGCGAAACATAGCGGTTGGCAAAGTCCGAGAAATCGAGCGGCAGGTGCTCGCGATTCTCCTGATACAGATGGTGCAAGATGTCGATCGCCTCCGGCTCGGCGATCTCGCCGGCCTTGAAGCGTTCCATCGTCAAGCACGCGGCCTCGAACATCCGTTCGTAACGGTGGCTTTCAATCGACAGGTGGCCGGGGTAAGTCGCGTTCTCGAACGCCGCCCTCAACGCGTCGTCGTCCCGATCGGCCAGATAATCCGCAAGAATCCGCCGCAGGCGCAACACGCCGATATAGCTGCCACTCAACCAGATGCGGAACCACGCGTTCCACAGAGGAAAAGTCTTGAACGCGGTGTACGAGTTGGCAACGAGGCGGTCGTTGATCCGTACTACCTCGAGGCTGTAGCGCTCGAGCGACAACAGGTTGTCCCGCTTCCACGTGTCGGTTTTCACCGACTCCAGCAAGGTCGGCGCCAGTCTTGCGATCGATTCGAACGTATTGACCAGGCCTCGCGAGAACAGCGGATCGACAAATCCGACGGCGTGTCCCAAGAGGCAATACCGGTCACCCACCGTCTCGCGGCTGGTGTAGTTCAGACGCGGCGCAACGGTCCACTCGCGCACCCGCGCAGCGTTTCTGAAGTGCCTGGCCGCCGACGGATGATCGGCCAGAAACTGCTGGAACTCGCGCTCCGGATCGCGGCTGGCCGGACCATGCTTGTCGATGTCGAACTGCAACCCGACGCTGCACAGCGGATTGGTGCTGAACGGCTGATTGTTGAACGGGATAATCCAGAGCCAGCCGCAATCGAACAGGTGATGCAGTGTGGTCTGCGACAACGCGGTCGGCGAACCGTGCGTCTCGACCGGTGCGATCACATCCTCATAAAGATCGACGTTGACCATATGCGTGAACAGCGAGCGCGTGTTGGCCTGCATCGGCCTAGCCCCTTCGCGCAACTTCAACGCATCGGCGAGTGGCGCACGGTAGCCTGCGGCGTCCACCACAAAGCGCGTGCGCAGTTGCTGTGCGTCGGCAAGCGTCAGCGTGACGCCCTCCGGCGCGACCTCGATGGCCTGGATACGCGCCTGCTGTTTGATGACCGCGCCGAGCCGGGCCGCCAACGCGACATAGTACGCATCGACATCCTGGCGAAACAGGTGCGCCTCCGGTGCGAGCACAGGGGTCGACACCACATCGGCGATATCGTGCTCCTTGCGAAAACCGTTCCAGGCAAAACTGAAGGCCAGCTTGATGCCGGCCGCCGACGAACCGATATGGCGGTTGATCTCGGCAATGTTGCCCGGATAAGCCAGCTCGGGGATGTTATAGCGCGCGGCCATCAGTTCGAGCAGCACGGCACTTTCCGGCACCATCGACTCGCCGACCGCGAAGCGCGGGTGCGTCCCTGCGTCCAGCACGATGACCTTCACGCCGTTCCTGGCGAGGATGGCTGCAAGCATCGCGCCCGATATGCCCGAACCTATAATGGCGACGTCGTAGTCATATTCATGATTCATATTTCGCACTCCGATATGTATTGTATATAAGTTAAAACTGGAACCACCTTTCGACATGCTCGGTTTCAGTCGGAATCAGGCTTTTCGATCAGCATGCCCGTCACCCGGACCTGCTCCTCCGGGTCGAAATCCGCCGCGATGAGGATCAGATAGCGCGCGTTGTCCTGTTTCAGCCATTGGGTAGCGAGCACGCCGACCAACGTCCTGGCATCCGTGGCCGGCATGGTCAGGTTCATCGACGGCCCACGAAAACCAAAACGTGTACAGCAGATCGCCAGCGCCGCACCGGCATTGGCATTGATGAATGCTGCAGGCGAGATGCGGCCGCTGCGCTCAAGGTCGTCTATCACGCGCTGCGCCGTGGCTCTCGGATAGGCGCTGCCTGAATGGATCATACCGACGTGATCCCGATGCGGCTCCAGCCGGGCGTGGTGCGCGCGATAGATTCGTCCGACACATTCGAGCACGGTCCATACCGTCGGATCCGCGTTTCTGACGCCGCCGCGCACCTCGAGATCCAGTTGCTCGTATGCAATGCCGTGGACTTCGCAAGTGTCGACGATGTCGTAGCCACGCTCCTGCAGAAAGGTCTCGTTCATCACACGCCGACTCCTTCAAAAACCAGACTGGTGTTGAAGCCGCCAAAGCCGATTGTGAGACTCAGTCCATAGACCGCGTCGATCGGCTTGGGGCACCCCACTGGCATCGGCAGGGTAAAACCCGCGATCGGCTCTTCGAGCCCATGTATGGGCGGCGTCACCTGCTGCTGCAGCGCGAGAATCAGCGCAATCGCCTCGAGTGCCCCGGTCGCGCCAAGCGAATGACCGAACGCACCCTTGGTCGCAAAGATCGTCGGCTGGGACGCACCGAACAACGTGAGATACGCGGTGCTCTCGATCCGGTCGTTAGTCAGGGTTCCCGAACCGTGCGCGTTGATCACGCCGATGTCTTCGTGCCGCAGTTCCGCATTTTTCAGCGACCGCTCGACGGCAAGCCGGATGCCGTTGCCCTCCTTGTCGGGTGCGGTCAAACCGGCTGCATCGTTGGACGAACCTGCCCCGCGCAGGATCGCGAGCGGCCGGACCGGACGGTCACCGCCGCGTTCGAGTACCAGAAAGCCAACGCCTTCGCCGAGGATCGTGCCGTCGTGACGGCGATCGAAGCTGCGCAGCGTGGTCGACGACATGGTGCCAAGGGCGGTATGCGCGAGGCGCTTGGAGTCGGCCAGCACGTCGGCCCCGCCGCAAATGCAGCGGTCGACAACGCCGGCCCGAATCAGCTCGGCACCCAGCAGAATGGCGTCCGATCCCGACGAGCAGGCAGTCGACAGCGCGACCGACACGAGTCCGAATCCGTCGGCGATATCCTGCACCCAGCGCTCGAGCGGTTCCGCAGCCGACTGCGCATCGTCAAGCCGCGCACCGAAGCTCGTCCCCACAACCAGCAAGGTGCGCGCCGCCTGACGAGACAAGTCCAGTTGTGCATGTTCGACGGCCGCGGCAACGGTTTGCCGGGTCAGTCGCTCGAGGGTATGGCGCGTGCTGCCGCGCTCCGCCAGTTCGATCGCTGCCACCCGGTCATTTTTCAGCGCATGCCGCGAGGCGAGCGTGGCAATGCCGGTCTCGCCGTCGAGCAACCGCTGCCATACGCCGGATAACGTGTGGCCCAACGCGCTGTGCCAGGCCATGCCCGTGATCGCGATGTCCATCATGGTGCGTCTTCTTGCGCCGGCGCGCAGGCAAGGCTCCAGTCATTACCCGGCGCGAGTCCGGCGTATTCGGTTTGCCCGTAGACGCGCAGATAGTCGTCAGGCTTATTGTCGTCGAGCGGATTCGGATAGAAGCTGTCACGTATTGCGCCGCCCTCCAGCGAAATCGTTCGCGTGAACGGTTCGCGTTGCAGCCAGTTGTCGCTCACCAGAAAGCGCGCTTCCACGTCCGCTTTGTCGAAGCCGGGGAGTTCGTCCGGCTGTACGAATTTGCGGCGAGACTTGTCGAACACCTGCCGGTACGCAGACGAGTCGAAGTAGCGAATCCGCCCATCGCTCACGAGCGCGTTCAGGGAGTGCCAAGGCTGTGGCAGATACAGGTAATTGACGTAAATCTTCCGAATCGCATAGACAGGTTGCCCGAGCAACGCGCTAACGAGCGTGCCCGCCACATCGCTCATTTCCGTGCAAAAACACGGCAGGCGGGGCCCGTCCGGCTCGATGAACGCCCGCAGATAGTCGCCGAGAGACAGCGAGGGAATCACCTCGTCGCGGTAGCGGGCGTAGACAGCCTCATGCTCCGCCCATTCTTCGCGAGGATGGCTCAGGCGTATCAGATTCGCCGGCCAGGTCCGGAAAACCTCCGGCTCCTGAGTGATATGGCACATATGCAAGGGAATGACCCGCAGCACGTCCTCAATGGTCTTCAGACCATACCTCGTGATGATTGCGCCGGTCAGCTCGCCAATCTCTTTGTTCACGGTGTGCATCCTCATTTGTAGAATTCGTACTGCTGCCTGTTCACGGGCGTAAGCGTCAAGGTGCTCGGGCGTTCGATGTGCTTCAATCCTTTCATGATCTCTGCCTTCATCGCATCGGCCTCAGCCGGTCCGACCAGCAGATCATCCACCGTGACCTCAAGAAAATATCCGTTGACGGTATTGGCGTGGCGGATCGATCGGGTCCTGCAGCTCAGTACGCCAGGTAGTGCGCGACAGAATTGCTTGATCGCGGCCAGATTGACCTTCTCGTCGTTCAGCACAATGAAGTCGGATCTCCGATGTTTGAAGAAGAGATAACCCTCCTCGTCGATTTCGAAGATGTCTCCGGTTTTCAGCCACGTCTGTCCGTCTATTTCGACCAGCGGGCTCTGGGCATTGCGGCCAATCTTGCGCCTGAGCAGCGTGTCCGAATGAACCAGAAGTTCGCCTTCCCGCCCGGGGCCCTCTGCGTCGAGCAGGTGCACCATGGTCCCAGACATTGGACGGCCGACGGATGCAAGCCGCTTCGCGTTCGACTCATGGGCCCGCCCCGTCGAGACACGTGGCCCAGCTTCGGTGACGCCGTAGGTCAGGTACAGTTCCTTGCCGGGGTACCGCTCGACGAAAGCCGCGGCCTGCTCGGGTGCGAGAAAGTCGCCGCCCACGGTAAGCGCACGCACGGTCGCCGGAAGTGCGGCGCCGGGATGCGCAAGCAGCGTCCGCATCAGGACCGGTGTCACGGAGCTGACCGTCACCCGATAACGCGCGAGATCCGCGACATACCGGGAACCAATGAACGGCGGGCCGCTGATGACGAGCCTCGCGCCGCACTCGATACTGGCGATCGCCTGGGCGACAAGCGCGAACGAATAGTAGAGCGGCAGATTGACCAGAACCGTGTCCGCCGCACACAGTCCGATGTCAGCCGCGTGCTTGCGCGCATTCGCCCTGAGCGAATCGATCGAGTGCACACAGCCGCTGCTGAAGTCCGACGAGGTGCCCGAGGTAGTCAGGATGACTTCGCCTGCCTCAGTGATCGGTTTCGCCCCCGCACGGAAAAACCCGACCTCGCAACCGGCGTGCCGGTTGACCGCTTCGATGCACAGTTCCTTGCGCAATTCCTCACCAAGGCGTGGCTTGACGACGGCCACGGCGTGAAAGTCTTCCGCCATCTGACCGAGGCGAAGTACGGGCGTGGTCGGTGACAGCATCGCGGGTACATAGCCTGCGTTCACAAGTGCGAAGAAAAGCCGCAGCAGGCTCCTGCCGTTAGGCATGCATACCAGTACCACGGCGCCCTGCGGCAGCGCGTGTGCACGTAATCCGGCAAGCAACGGATCGAGTGCGACCACCTCGCCCTCCGGCAAGGCAACACTGGATGTTTCGGTAATCAGGTGATCAAAGTCCGCAATAGACATAGGGATCTCTCTTGTTTAGCAACGTGCCCACGTTGGGACTAGCGCGCGTTCAGCTTCGTCAGGAGAAATCCGGACAGCACGTCACAATTCAGAAAGTTGTCGGGCACAAAATCGTTCTCGTCGATCTTGATTCCGAATTCCTCTTCGCACTGGTAGCGAAGTTCGATGAAGCCAATCGAGTCGATCCCGACCACGGACAGGAACCCATCGGTGAGGCCGATCCGATCCGGAGAAATATCCACGTCAAGCCGTGTTGCAACGATATTGCGGAGACGCTCGACGATCTCCTGCCTGCTTTCGTTCATGATTACCTTCTGATTGTGAAAAAGAAGACTCGATTAAAGATCACGCAACCGGCTTGCGTTGCGGATCAGCCAACGGTTGATGTCCCGCGCGCATCTGATAGCGCACGAGGGGTGTCGTCATCGCGGTAGTGACGAGCGCAAACAGGACGAGCATCGTGTAGACCTTGACCGGAAGAATGCCCAATTGCAGCCCAATCGAGAGCACGATGAGTTCCATGAGACCTCTCGCGTTCATGAGCGAACCGAGGAATGCGGCCTCGCCGGGGCCTAGTGCGCAAATCCGCGCAGCGAGATACGAGCCGCCGAACTTGCCGACGAAACCCGCACCCAGGAAGACACAGAACCACAGCCAGGCGCTGGCTCCGTCTATCGACGAAATGGATGTGTGCAGACCCGCGTAGGAGAAAAAGACGGGCATCAGGACGGTGCGGATAAAGCCCCCAAACCATCTGTCCCATTGTTCCCGCACAGCCGGGATGTCGCGCAGGAGCATCCCCGGAAGCAGCGCGCCGAAGGCACTGTGAAAACCCAGGCTGGCAGTGATGCCGGCCGAGACAAGTACATGACACGTGACGACTGTGAACACGGCTCGCATATCGTTGCGCTGTGCCGCCCGTATCAGCATGGGCTGAATCACATAACGCGTGACGACCACGCATCCGACCGAATACAGTCCAATCCCACCGAGGGCTATGGCCAGCTCGCCCGCGCCGGTGCGCACGTGCGCAATCGAGGCGACCACGGCCAGCAGCACCCAGCCCGCGACATCGGTCAGCATGGCAGCCGAGAGCGCGGTCTTCGCCAGTGGATGCTTGTCGAGGCCGAGATCGATCACGATCCGCGCCATGACCGGGACCGCGGAAACCCCCAGGGCAACGCCGCAAAAGAGCACATAAGGAACGCCCGGAAAACCTGGCGCCAGCGCTTCCTTCGACCAGAGCGCCACGACCACGCCGAGAACAAACGGCACCACGAGTCCAAGCGCCGCGATCAGTCCGGGCAAGCGCAATCCCGCATTACCGCGCCTGTCCGAAGGCTGAATGTGCATGCCAATCTCGAACATGAGCAGGACAATGCCCACTTCGCCAAGCTGGGACATGCTGGACGCCGAACTCGCCGGGAAGATCACGTCATGGATACCGGGCGTGAGCACCCCGAGGACAGAAGGGCCCAGCAGGATGCCCGCTGTGATTTCGCCGACCACGCGGCATTGACCGACGCGCTCAGCGACGTACCCGCACGCATGACACGCCAGAATGACAATTGCTAACTGGAGAAGGAACATTGGAATTTCAGGTCGAAGAAGAGTGATCGGAAAGGCTCTTCAGCTTTTTATCGGCACCCGGTCATGCGTTAGTGCGCTCGGACTGCCCGGGCAATGTCCACCGCAAACCGCAAGGCAGAAATTAGCGCGAGCGCGCCGGGCCCGACAGCTCCAGGAAATGAGAGGGGTGCAGTCCAATGCCCTGCGCGCTCCAGTGCCTCAGCGCTTATCCGATGAGGCCGAGAACAGCCGCCCTCGTTGCCGCGTGTGTCTTGTTGACGGCACCGAGCTTGCGTGTGGCGTTGGTAAGGTGAAAGATGCAGGTCGATTCGGCGATCCCCAGAATCACGCCGATTTCCGAAGCGGTTTTTCCTTCCGCAGTCCAGCCCATGACTTCGCGCTCGCGCGGCGAAAGGTGCGGCATACGGCCCTCGAACATGGCCGGCAACAGCCTGGCGCTCAGGCTCGCATGAGCGAAGTGGGCGAGCCAGATCATCGGATACTCGGCGACAGCCAGTTCATCCGGATAGATGGGGGAGGAATTGCGGGCCAGCGTGAACCAGGTGACGGCACCGAACCGGTCGCGCAGCGACATCGACCATCCATACCGGATGCCGTGCGCCTTCGCGTCGTCCCAGTACTGCCGCTCGGATGAGGGAGCTTCAGCCGTCCATATCAGCGGAACCGATGACACCCGGCAATGGCGCAGGATCGGATCTATCTCGACATAGCCTGGCGTCCGGTAGCGGGATTGCCATGACTGGGGATAGTTACCGCGAACCTCGGTAGCCGGGCGCGACACTGGAATCGGCAGGCGAATCCCGAACATCCAGAAGTCGAAACTCAGTGCCTTGGCGCTGCTGGTGATCTCTCCGTGCAGTTCTTCGTCGGAACTGTGGTGGTCGGCGACTTTTTGTAGCTGTTCCTGGTACCACTTACGCATGTGAATCCTCTCCGAAAACAAGAAACTCGGAGAGAGCGCGGCACGCGGTAGATCGGATGAATGGAAGGAGGAGGCTCGGTGAGACGATAAAAATGGTTTGCGCAAGAGATGCCTGCACAGCATCGCCTGTACAACATCAATAGCTGGACCGGATTCAATCCCTGAAATTGGGGGTGAACAGGCTTGTGCAGATCAGGAGAATGCCGACTTCAGCCATGGAGATTCCCTTGCCTTACGTACGTAAGGCTTGAAATCCCGCATCGCTTCGCCCGGTTACTACGCCTCCGCACAAACACAAACCCGGTGACCGGAGCAACGCAAGTCGTGACACACCCTTCCCCGTACTTGGCCTGGCTTATCCGCTTATAAAGTCGCTTATGAAAGCGCTGGTGCGGTATGGGTGCCTGGCGCGCCGGAGCATAGCCTGCCTGCGCTAATTGCGCTTTGAACCTGCCCCTGCCACACCGGCGGCGCGCGGTTCGGGCACTGAGTCGCCGCTTCGCTGCGCCGCCAGGTGCTGGACGAGCGTGATCGCGAGACCGAACGCTGCCATTGCGACGCTCACCATGCACACCAGGTCCCATCCGTAACTCATGAAGACCAGCGGCCCGAGGACCGAGCCAAGGGCTCCGGCTGCGTAATAGAAAAACATGTAAACGCTATATATGCGACTGCGCGCGTTGGCGTCAATCGCCAGCAACCGGGTCTGGTTAGCCACCTGCGCCGAAAAGCAGCCGACGTCGAACAACACCAGCCCAATGGCCGTCCCCGCTATCGATGCGCGAGCGACGAACAATATGGCCAAGCCCGCGAGCAGCAGCGCGAAACCGCATGCAATGACCGGCCGGGATCCAAACCGGTCAGCCGCGCGCCCCGCCGCACGCGTGGCAAACAGGCCCAGCGCGCCGGCAAAACTGAACATCCCCGCCTGGGCCGCATTCAGATTGAGCGGCGCTCTCGCGACCGCCAACACGAGCGTGACCCAAACCATGCTGAACACGAAGAACCAGCAAGCCCCGACGAGCACGCCTTCCTGCAACCGGCGATACCGGAACAGCACCGAAGGCAGTGATCTGAGCAAGCCGAAGTAACTCTGCTCGACGTGCGGTGCGTCCCTGGGCAGCAGGCGGCGCGTCAGACAGGCGAGGAGAAAGGCAGCGACGCCGAACAACATCAGCATCGTCCGCCAACTCATCTCCTGAGATATCAGTCCACCAACGAAGCGGCTCAACAGGATGCCCGCCGACACGCCCGTTCCAACCGTACCGACCGCACGGCCACGCGACTGCGGCGCTGAGGTGCGAAACGCGACTGCCGCGAGGTGAACTGCGTTGGTTGCCGTCGCACCGATCACACAACCCGCGACGGCCAACGCAGGCAATGTCGGTGCGTAGCCCGCCGCCATCAGCGCGATCGCCAGCACCGCAAATTGCCATGAAACAATTCGCGCCGGAGAAATCTTGTCGCCAAACGGAACCAGCAAGACGATGCCTGCCATGTAACCCACCTGCATGCTGCCGGCCACAAGGCCGAGCGCCGTCAGCGGGACATGGAAGGTCTGTGCGACGGCGGGAAGTGCCGGCAGGAGCGCGTAATTGTTCGAGATCGCCACGCCTGCAGCCAACGCGATGAACGCGGTCAGCCACCGATGCGGCGTATCTCGCCCATCCCCACCGCTCCCGTGCGGGCCGCGACTCATGGCCGCTTACGCAGCAGCATCGCTTTTGACAGCGGTGATTTCAATCTCGATGAGGATCTTCGGGTCAACGAACGGCAGGACGTGCAGCAGCGTCAGCGCCGGGCGAACATCGCCGAACACCTCGCCGTGAGCGCGCCCCGCTTCCTTCCATTGACTGACATCCGTCACGTACAGACGGCTTTGCACGACGTCCTGGTAGCCGAATCCGGCATCGGCCAGCACGGCGCCGAGCTTCTGGAGGATGGCTTTGGTCTGCGTGTACAGGTCGTCGCCGACGATCGAGCCATCCGCTCCACTCGACGCCGTGGCCGACACGTAGAGCGTGTTTCCCGACTGGACGGCACGCGAGTACCCGACAGTCATTTCCCAGCTCGAGCCCGAAGAATATCGCTTGTTCACGCTGCTCTCCTTGTGTTGCATACCGAATAAGTGACTACACTGGAATGGCTACACTACTGCAGTAGTTCATATTTACACTACGACGGTAGTGTACTAGGCCAGATTGACATGTGCTAGTCTCGCGCGCTATGACGACACAAATTCCTGCCGACCTGATATCTGCGCTGATCCGCCTCGGCTTTTCACAATACGAAGCGCAGGCCTACTGCGCGCTGCTGCAACGCTCACCGATGAATGGTCACGAGGTGGGCAAGCTCTCCAGCGTGCCGCCGTCGAAGATCTATGAGACCCTGCAACGCCTCGACGCCAAGGGTGCGGTTCTCATGCATCGGTCGGAACCGGTCCGATATGCGGCGGTTCCTTATGCAGAAGTGCTGGCCCGGCTGCGCGAGCGCTTCGAGGGCGACCTCGCGCTGGTCGACAAGGGACTGTCGACGCTCCCGGCGACGCGCGAACCAGGTCTCGTGTGGTCGCTGCGCGACCGAAGCGCGATCGTCACCGCGTTCCTGACCACGATAGATAGCGCCCAGCAAACGCTGTTCGCGGCAATCTGGGACGAGGAAATGGAAGCGCTAGGCGACGCGATCGAGGCGGCCTCCGCGCGCGGCGTCGATGTCCACGTGGCGATCTATGGCACGGCGAGCCTCAACGGTCCCCGCTGTTACGACCTGCGCGAATGCGGTGAAAGCGCCCGCAACCGGCTCGAAGGCCGTCGCCTGTCCGTCGCCGTTGCGGACGAGCAGGACGCGATCACCGCGGAATTCGGGCCGTCCGCCAATGAGGAAGCCGTACTCACCAACAATCTGGTGATCAGCCTGCTCGCCATCGAGTACGTCAAGGCTGACGTCATGGGCAGAATCCTGATCAACTCGATGGGACAGCGCGCTTATGAGAAAGCGCTCAACAGCGACGTGATGCAGGCGCTCCTTGCGGCCAAAACCGTCCAGCTACCCAAGCAGACAAGCAAAACCACCGCAGCCGCAACCAGAGGCAAGCGAAAAAGCCGGGCAGTCATATCGGAAAGCGCGACGGACGAGGGATAGGCGTTCTGAAGGTGGTGTGACGGCATCCCGGTTAAGTCATCCCGCTGCCTCATCCCGCACGAGTTCCGATCCGGGTCTCTGAAAAACAGGATATCCAGCTAGCAAAAGGCAACGGATAGCTCTACACTACCGCGGTAGAGTGCACGCACCCTACTTCGGTAGTAAAGTCGTTCAAGATGGCCACAAAAAAAACCGACCCAAAAAGGGTCGGTGAAAAGATCCTGGCCTATTCCGAGGGCCGGGCCAGAATCTGAGAGCTGATTAGTAATTATCGCACTATAAGATGTCATGTGTGGGCAAATTGCTCGCACGCGTAGACTTACGCGCCGCGAAGCGGCTGGTGTGCTGGGACGCAATTTCTGCTCTCTCAGCGCTGCCAGCCGCTTCGCGGTTTGCGTTTATATCAAGCCCCGAGAAAATCACCGCATCAAACCTCCATACTCGGGTTCCCTCCACCTCGAGCCAGGACTTTCAAATAGCGCGCAAGCAGCGTGATCGCCTACCCATATTCGTGTAAATAACACGACACCGAAAGACCTCGAACATTCCCCACCGGCTTCCCGTTAAATCATCTGAAGTGCGTATAACGAGGCGGTTTAAACCTCGCCAAACTCCAGACAAAACAAATAGCTTTCAAATTGGCGCTTCAAGCGAACGCCTACGGCTCTCCATTGCCGTCCCGTGCCTTTGCATTGCCTTGATGAGTTGCGTCCAAAGGAATTCGGCGGCGGGCGACAGGCGCCTCCCGACCCGGCGTATCACCTGGCTGCTGAATTCGCGGGCGATCGGGTGGTCGATTTCGAGCGGAACCAGCTTTCCGGCATCCAGATACTGGCGCGCGGCATCGGTAGACATGAACGCGACGCCCAGACCCGCGGCGGCGATCGCCTGCGCCGCCGAAAACAGGTCGCAGCGATAGGCCGGCGTCAGATTCAGCCGTTCCGCGCGGATCAGCGAGTCGAGATACTGTTGAACGCCAAAGCGCGCCGGCATGAAGATCAGCCGGTGGTGCGCCAGTTGTTCGACGCGGATGCGCCGTTCGCCCGCCAGCGCATGCTGCGGACTGACGAGCGCGCAGAGCGGCGCGGCGCGAAAGGTTCGTACGCGAATGGCCGGGTCGCTGCTGCCGCCGGCACACAGGCCGAGATCGACCTCGTCGTTGCGGACCATGGCAATGATTTCGGAGGTCGCCGCGCCGCGCAGTTCCACCACGATGTCCGGGAATTGCAGGCTAAAGGCCTCGAGCACCGTAGCGAGCAGCTTCTCGACGAAACCCTCGCCCGTACCGATCACGAGCCGCCCGCGGCGCAAACCGCGATAGTCCTCCAGTTGCGCCAGCATCTCGGCGTCGCGCCGTGCGCTTTCGCGGAAATGCTCGACGAGGCTCATGCCGATTTCCGTGAGCGTCACGCGCCGGCCGCGCCGTTCGAGCAGAGCGACTCCGTGCAGGCGTTCGAGTTGCGCCACCTGACGGCTGATGACCGAAGCGTTGATCGACAACGCGTCCGCCGCCGCCCGCACGCCGCCCTGCACCTCGACTTCATGCAGATAACGCAGGCTGCGGGTGCTGAGCACGGTATCGCGCAGGCTTTCAGCGTCGCTCGACATGGTTTCATCCGTTGACATATGAGTCAACATTATTGCCCGAGAAACGTCATTGATCGGCCTTTTTTGCGGCGAAATACTGGCCTCTTTCCTTACTTCCCAGCAAGCTAAAACATGTCAGGCACTCAGGACTTCTGTTCCCTCGACGACACCCAGGACCTGCGCGACGAGTTGAGCGGCATTCGCCATCATCTGCATCGCCATCCCGAACTGGCCTATCAGGAGTTCAAGACCTCCGATTTCGTTGCCCAGAACCTGGAAAGCTGGGGCTATGCCGTGACGCGCGGGCTGGGCGGCACCGGCATGGTGGCCACGCTCAAGGCGGGAACGGGCCCACGAGCGGTGGCGGTACGCGCCGACATGGACGCCTTGCCGATCAACGAGGAGACCGGCCTGCCCTACGCGAGCTGCGAGCCGGGCCGGATGCACGCCTGCGGCCACGACGGCCACACGACCATGGTGCTCGGCGCGGCTCGCCATCTGGCCCGCACGCGCCGCTTCGACGGCACGGTGCACCTGGTGTTTCAACCCGCCGAGGAAATCGGTGCGGACAGCGGCGCCAAACGCATGATCGAAGACGGCCTGTTCGAGCGCTTTCCGTGCGAGGCGATCTTCGGACTGCACAACCATCCCGGCTACCCGAGCGGCACGTTCATGTTCCGCAGCGGGCCGTTCATGGCGGCCTGCGATACGGTCGAGCTGGTGATTCACGGTCGCGGCGGCCATGCGGCGCGGCCCCATCTGGCCGTCGACCCCGTCGTGATCGGCGCCGCCCTGGTGACCGCGCTGCAGACCGTCGTATCACGCAGCGTCGATCCGATGCAGACCGCCGTCGTGACGGTCGGCGCCTTCAACGCCGGGCACGTGGCAAACGTGATCCCCGAAAAAGCGCGCCTGCAGATCAGCGTGCGCTCGTTCGACGCCGAGGTTCGCAAGCTGCTCGAGACGCGCATCCGCGCCCTTGCACACGCGCATGCGGATGCTTACGGCGCCCGCATCGAAGTCGACTATGTGCCGGGCTACCCGGTCGTGGTCAACAGCGCGCCGGAGACCGAACTGGCGTTGCAGGTAGCGCGCGAACTGGTGGGTGAGGCACGGGTGATCGACGGCTTTGGCCCGATTGCGGGCAGCGAGGATTTCGCCTATTACCTACAGGAAAAGCCGGGCTGCTTCCTGCGCCTCGGCAACGGCGAAGGCGCGCCGATGCTGCACAACGCGTCGTACGACTTCAACGACGACAACCTCACGGTAGGCGCGGCTTACTGGACGCGTCTCGTCGAGCGCTTTCTCGCTGCAAAACCCTAGACATCACCAACGATCAAGCACGAGCCCCGCGTGACCCAGACCGTCACGCGAAACCTGAGCCCAAGGGAACCCCCATGTCAGCCGAGCCCATTGCGCAATCCGCCGTATCGCCCGTTTCCACGCCGTCGTCCCAAACCCGGATCGTCGTGGCCGCCGTCTTCGGCAATCTGCTCGAGTTCTTCGACTTCACCGTCTACAGCTTCTTTGCCCTGACGATCGCCAAGCTGTTCTTCCCCGCGCACGATCCGGTGGTCTCCACCCTGCTCGCGCTGTCCGCCTTCGCCATCGGCTTCGTCGCGCGCCCCGTGGGCGGCTTCGTGCTCGGACACTACGCGGACAGGCACGGCCGCCGCGCGGCGCTCACGCTGACGATCTTTCTGACGGCAATCGGCTCCGCGATGATCGGCCTGGCGCCCGGCTACGCGACCATCGGCCTCGCCGCCCCCGCGCTGATCGTATTCGCCCGCCTGCTGCAAGGTTTCGCGCAAGGCGGCGAGTTTGGCGCCGCGACTGCGACGTTGCTGGAGACGGGTTCGGCCAAGGGCCGCGGCTTTCGGGCGAGCTGGCAACTGGCAAGCCAGGGTGCCGCCGCGCTGCTCGGGTCCGGCCTGGCCGCGCTGCTCAACTTCCAGCTCACCGAAACGCAGCTCCTCGACTGGGGATGGCGCGTGCCGTTTCTGGCAGGGGTCCTGATCATGCCGGTCGGTGTGTATCTGCGCCGGCATATCGTCGAAGAGCCGCCGGCAGCCAGCAAGACGAAAGCTTCGAGCCTTGAGCCGGCCCTCGTACGCAAGTGGTTTCTGACCGTGTTCGCGATCATGGGCATGACGGTCGCCACTTACGTGCTGATGTACTACATCCCGACCTACTCGATCCAGTATCTGAAGCTGCCGGCGAAGCTTTCCATGCTGGTGTCGATCGGTGCGGCCTGCTCCTCGCTGGTCTTGTGTCCGATATGGGGGGCCCTCTCGGACAGGATGCAGCGCCGCAAGCCGCTCATCCTGATTGGCCGCGTCGCGTTGATCGCTTTGCTGTATCCGGCCTTCTGGCTGATGAACCATTTTCCGGCGCTGCCGGTTGTGTTCGGCCTGATCGTGCTGCTGATGATTTTCTACACGATGGGATCGGCGCCGGCGTATTCATTGATGCCCGAGAATTTCCCGAAACATGTACGCGCCGGTTATCTGGCGAGCGCTTATGCCGTCGCGGTGTCGGTGTTCGGCGGGACGGCGCAACTGGTCGTCGCGTGGCTCATCAAGGCGACCGGCAATACGATGGCCCCGGCCTGGTACATGATCGGCAGCGTGATCATTTCGCTAATCGCCGTATCGATGTTCGAGGAAACCGGCGGCCGCGAGTTGAAGTAACGGTGACGCGGCGTCTTGAATGCATCAAGGCAAGGTTACGCCGATCACTCACACTCATATACTCACTTCGCTCGCGCACAAAAGCAAAATGCAAACACATTTCAGAAAATGTAAGTAGACCATAGTAAGTCATCAATATTAAAATGATCAGGTTAGCTACGCCCTATGATCGCACCGGAACCGCTACAAGCGAAGTGCGCACGCTAGCTGCGAAGACCAGCGTGAGAATCGCGCTGAGGAGCAGGAATGCGGACAACCAGAGGAGAGAGCCGCTATAGCCTTGCGTCGTCTGCTTGAGCCAACCGACGAGGTAAGGGCCGAAGAAGCCTGATGAATTGCCAACCGACAGAATCAGACCAAAACCACCGGCGGCCGCGCGGCCTGTGAGAAAGGTTTGCGGGAGCGCCCAGAACGTCGCAAGAAAGCCGAATGCGCCGATCAGTGCAACGCTGAGGCCGAGCATGACCAGAATGCCGTCATGAGCCAGACTGCTGAGGGCCATCGCGATAGCGCCGACCAGGCAAGTTGTAATGACGTGCCAGGCACGTTTGCCGGTGCGATCGGAGTTGCGCGCCCATAGCACCATGGCTACGGCGCCGAGAAGATTGGGCACAGCGCAGACGAGACCCACCGTGACGTTGTCGACACCCAGCGACTTCACAATCTGGGGCATCCAGTAATACACGCCATTCAACCCGATCAATCCTGTCAGATAGGTTAGCGAGAGCACCAGCACGCGTGCATCGGTGAGCGACTGCCGCAGTGTCATGTGACCGGCTGCTTCTATGCTCGCGCGCTCGCGCTGCAACTCCGACTCAATCCATGCTTTCTCGTCCTCGCTGAGCCAGTCCGCTTTTGCCGGCGAGTCCAGCAACGTGAAGAGGCAAAGCACGCCGAGGATGACTGCGGGGATGCCCTCCAGCAGAAAGAGCCACTGCCACTGCTTTATGCCGCCGATCCCGTTCAGCGAAAGAATCGCACTCGACAAAGGACCACCGATCACCGCGGCCAAAGGCACCCCAAGCAGGAAGGTGGCGATCGCCTTGGCGCGCCAACGCGCGGGGAACCAGTAGCCGAGGTAGATAAAGATGCCGGGTGCGAATCCACCTTCGGCAACACCGAGCAGGAAACGCGCAACCATGAGTTGCGTCGGCGTGTGCGCGAGGGAGCACAGCAGCGTCATGAGGCCCCACGTAATCATGATGCGCGCGATCCAGATGCGCGGGCCGAACTTCTGTAGCGCCAGATTGCTGGGAATCTCAGAGAGGCAATAGCCGATAAAGAAGGCGCCGACAACCCAACCGAACGCCGTCGGGGAAATGCCCAGATCCCGGTTCATCGTGAGCGCGGCGAAGCTCACGTTTGTCCGGTCGATGTAGCTCACCAGAAAGCACATACAGACGAACGGCAGGATGCGCAAAGAGACCTCCGCCATCGTTCGTTCGTGACTGACCCCGTCTTCGCCAACCTCTACCACTGCTGCTGAACTCATCGTGTGTCTCCCCACTCTCGGGTTTATCTTTTATTGCATTATCGGTTGCACCAGCGTGTTCAGGTCCGCTCACTTCCCCACGAGACGGTTGGAATGGCCTCCTCGACCGTCTCCCAGATGAAGCGGCCCGAGGGCGACTCCTGCTCTTCGGCAATGTGCGCTACCAGGCCGGCGGCGCGAGAAACAACGGCGAAACCCCGCATGACTTCGGTGCGCACCCCCACCTCCCCCAGCAACGCGGCCACGGCGCCGGTCGCATTGATGGTGATGGGACGCCCGAAGACTTCGTCGACCGCGGCGGAAAACTGCTCGAGTACCGCTATTTTCTTGCCGGAAAGTTCAGGCTCGGCCTTCGCCAGCTCCAGCAGTCTATAAGCGCGCGGATCGACTGGCTTGTGCAGATGATGACCAAAGCCGGGGATGGCTTTGCGCGTTTCCTTATGCTCACGTGCAATCGCCAGTGCTTCCTCATAAGGGGCCTGCGCGGACAGCAGGTGGTCGAGCAAGCGCGAGCAATTCTCCATGGTGCCGACGAACTGGCTGCCGACCGCCAGTAACCCGGAGGCAACCGCTCCTTGCAGGTTCTCGGGTGCACTCATATAGACGAGTCGCGTCGCGATCGAACTCGGGGTGAGGCCGTGTTCCATCAACACAATCAACACGGCGTCGACGATTCTGACGTCGACCGCCCGCGCGGGACGCCCGAGAATCTGCATCAATAGCACTTCGGTGAAGGTTTTCTTGCCGAGCAGGTCGTCGACCAGATTGGCGTCGCCGTAGTGAAGTGTGGTTAGTGTGTGAGCGCAAAGCTTTGTAACTGGCGGCTTGCGATCGGAGTGCTTCGCGGATGTCATGGTGTTCCTCAGGCAACAGTGTGCGCCGGTCGGTAAGACAAGAGATGGTCGCGGACAGCGGTTTTCAACACCTTGCCGATCGCCGAGCGTGGCAGATCTTCGTAGAAGTGAATCTGTTTTGGCGTATGCACTGGACCCAGTTTTTCCCGCACGAAGGCAGTCAGTTCGGCTTCGGTAACCGACATGCCGGCGCGCAACTGAACCGCCGCCTGCACGGCCTCGCCCCACTTTTCATCTGGAATGCCAAATACTGCACACTCATGCACCGCCGGATGTCGACCTAACGCGTTTTCAACGTCTATCGGATACACATTGAAGCCGCCGGTGATAACGAGTTCGCGGATCCGATCCTTCAGATAGAGGAACCCGGCTTCGTCGATATAACCCCGATCGCCGGTATGCAGCCAGCCGTCGACCAGCGTTTCAGCAGTTTTCTCCGGCAGCTTCCAGTATCCCGTCATCAGCAGATCGCCGCGGGCCACGACCTCGCCGATTTCGCCGGCAGGCAACAGCCGGCCTTCGGGCGACATGATCGCCACGTCACTGAAACACGTAGTAGTACCCACTGACGACCAATGCGTTGAGTCGGCAAAATCTTCGGGGCGCATTACGGTGAGGATCTGGGGCGCTTCGGTCTGGCCATACGTCGTGCCTAATACCGGTCCGAAGAACGCCTGCGCCTCGCGAATCTTTTCATAAGGCATGGGCGCGCCGCCGTAAATCAGGCGCCGAAGTTCGGGGAAGTCGTCGCGCGAGACGCCCGGTAACGCCATAATCATGTAGATCAAGGTTGGCGGCATGAAGCAGACGGTTCCTGCGCGATCCCTAAAGGCCGTGCGAACAGCCTCCGCCCCGGCGTCGCGGAGGATGACATGACAACCTCCCTGGGCAAGTACCGGCAGGATATAGGTGGATGTGCCGTGAGTAATCGGCGCACCGACAATATAGCGATCGTGTTCGGTAAACTGCCATGCCTGAATCTGGTTCGCCACGTTCGCCATCCAGGCGCGATACGGCTGCATGACCCCCTTCGGAATACCCGTGGTACCGCCAGTGAATTTGATGGCTTGCGTCGCGGTGTCGGGCAGATCGAACGCTGCTGGGCGCTGGCCGGCGTAGGCGTCGACGAGATCGCGCAAGCCTGGCTGCAGGGTGTCGCGAGCTGGGC
Organism: Paraburkholderia sp. SSBN10T; assembly: GCF_056619545.1. Classification (NCBI taxonomy): domain Bacteria; kingdom Pseudomonadati; phylum Pseudomonadota; class Betaproteobacteria; order Burkholderiales; family Burkholderiaceae; genus Paraburkholderia; species Paraburkholderia sp. SSBN10T. The sequence goes on along the minus strand of NZ_JBWQQI010000004.1, from coordinate 161,655 downwards.
GGCGTTGTCCGTGGCAGTAAATCCGTTGTGCTGTCGCGCCGGCCAGCAGGTCGGCGTATTTTGCATCGACGATGAGGATTGTCGGCTGCGTGGTGTCGACAATCCGCAGAATCTCCGGTTGGGTGCTGCGTGGATTCAGTGGTACCCAGACTTTGCCGCTGGCGAGTACCGCCAGTAGTGCAAGCAGGTGTTCGGCACTGTTTCCCGCGCAGATACCGACCCGGCTCTGCGGCTCAGGGTCGATAGTTTGGAGGGCGGCAGCCAACGCTGCAACCTGTTCGCCGAGCTCGTCGTAACGCACCGGCCCTTCCGGAGCGTCGATTGCGATGCGGGTGGGCCAGCGCCGCGCGGCGCGCCAGAAAAAATCGATCGGATACATGATGTAGAGAATCCTTTGAGACTCCGTGTGACGGACTGCGGCGTTGCGCACTGGATTTTGGACCGACCGGCCGCAGGTCTTTCCGCGCCGCTGGTGTTCCGCTTTATTGGGTTCAATTGTGTCTATCCGCCGGGCAATGGGAAAATTGAATCGTTCGTCTGGCGGACGTTTTCCCGTGGAGAACCCACCGCTGGTCATCGGTGTTTTCCCTGCATGCGAACCAGTCCGAAGACGCCTGCTGCTGCGCGTACCTCGCAAATTCAGGGGTGAAAGGCGATATGGTCTGGCATACTTTCCTTCCTGTTCAACCGCCCTTCCATTCATGCCAGCGCACGCCACCCAATTTTTCGTCCGTTCATCGGACGATTTGAAAGAGCCGGAAAGCGCTGGTTCGCGGACCTTGCGACGTGGTCTGAACGTGCTGGAAGTGGTGATGGGTGCCGGCAGCGAAGGAGTGCGGGTCATCGATCTATGCCGGCGCTGCGAGCTGGAGCGGGCAACCGTGTATCGCATATTGGAGACGCTCATCAACGAGGCTTACGTCGAGCAGAGCGGCCGCTACCGATACGTCCCGGGGAAAAAGGTGGACCGATGGCGAGACGAACGCATGCTGACCCAGTCGGGTATCGCCGCCCGGCTCGAACCCGTGCTGCAACGGGTCAGCGCAGCGAGTGGGGACGCCGCTTTCGCCGTGGTCAGAGAAGGTGGTATGTCTTCCTGTATCGCTCGCCAGGTGGGAACCTATCCGGTGCAGATACTCGCGGTGCAGGTTGGCACACGGCAGCCGCTTGGCGTCGGCGCCGGTGGCCTGGCGCTATTGGCTGCATTGTCCGACGGGGAAGCCGAGGCGGTCATCTCGCAACACAGCAGTACGCTGTCCAGCTATGGCGGCATGACCGCAGAACGGCTGTGGCTTCTGATCAGCGCCACCCGGGAGCGAGGCTGGTCGGTGATCGGCAATCACGCTGCCAAAGGGGCACTGGCCGTGGGCGTGGCCGTGCGTGACCATCGGGGGCGTCCCGTGGCCGCAGTTAGCGTCGCGGCGCCGATTGATCGGATGCCTCGCCAAAGGCAGGCGTTCATCGCGAGTGAAATAAAAACCGCACTCGCCACGTTTCTTGAGGAAAGGCTTTGAGGGTTGCCGCAATGCGGCCAGGCTGGATATCCAGATTCCGCTCAGGGTGACCGTCAACGGCGGCGAACCTCGAGAAAATGTCTATCTACGCGCCAACTCACCTTTTGTAGCTGATATCCGCAAACTGGCGTATCTAATGTCGTAAAGCGCTTGTCCTGTCAGATGGTTTGAATATATGATCCATATATGCTTCATATATGGAGAGTGACGTGGGCATTGTGAATATTGACGACGACTTGCACGATCAGATACGTAAGGCAAGCGCAGTGTCATGCCGGTCGATCAACGCGCAAGCGGCCTTCTGGATCAAGGTCGGCATGTTGTGCGAAATGAATCCGACGCTGAGTTTCAATGAGATAGCTACCCGTGAACTGAGAGCCGCAGGCGTCGTGGCGCAAGCCGTCAAGGTGGCTTTGACATGACCAAGCGACCCGAAGAAATCGCATTGATGGCGGAGTCGGGCCAGTTGCTGGCGGATGTATTTGGCTATCTGGATCAAATGAGCTTGATCGGCATGTCTACCATGCAGGTCAACGATCTGATCGATAACCTCATCGTCAACGAACTCAAGGCACGCCCGGCAAGCAAAGGGCAGTACGGCTACGCGTACGCGCTTAACTCTTCACGCAACAATGTTGTTTGTCACGGTGTTCCGTCCACGACAGACATCCTGCAAAGCGGGGACATCGTTAATTTCGACATTACGCTAGAGAAGAATGGCTACATCGCTGATTCCAGCAAGACCTATCTTGTGGGGGAGGTGTCTCCACTGGCTAAACGGCTCGTGCAAGTGACCTACGAAGCGATGTGGAAAGGGATCAAGGCCGTTCGGCCCGGCGCCAGACTTGGCGATGTAGGTCATGCCATTGAGCGGCACGCGCGCAGAAATGGCTATTCGGTCGTAAGGGAATATTGCGGGCATGGCATCGGGCGTGAAATGCACGAGGAGCCGCAAGTGCTGCATTGGGGAAAGCCGCAGACGGGTTTGTTGTTGCGGGAAGGCATGGTGTTCACCATCGAACCCATGATCAACCAAGGGCGACATTCTGTTCGAACCGAAGAAGACGGCTGGACGGTGGTCACGCGCGATGGTCAACTGTCGGCGCAGTTTGAACACACCGTGGCCGTGACCCAAAACGGCGTACAGGTCTTAACGCTACGATCCGGGGAAAAGGCGCCCAACTGATAGCTTGAGTCTGCCGCAGGAGCTTCTGCGGCGGACTTGACAGCTTTATTTCGTGTCCGCCAAAGCCCCGGTCAGCAAGCCCAACGCGCAATTGAAGCGCCGGCGCTTGCGACCAGACACGTCCGCTTACTCAAGCCCTCCCTGGCAGAGGTACTTGATCGAAAGATAATCATCGAGACCGTACTTCGACCCTTCGCGGCCGTAGCCCGACTCCTTCACGCCGCCAAAAGGCGCCGCCTCGCTCGCCAGCGCACCTTCGTTGATGCCGACAATCCCCGCCTCCAGTTGCCGGGCGACGCGGTCGATGCGGCGCACGTCCTGACTGTAGAAGTACGATGCGAGGCCAAACGGCGTGTCGTTCGCGGCCTCGATTGCCTGCGCTTCATCGTCGAAGCGGAACAGCGGCACGACCGGACCGAACGTTTCCTCACAGCTCAGTTGCATCGCGCTGGTGGCGTCGGCGAGCACCGTCGGCGCGTAGTAGTTGGGACCGAGCGCCGTGAGTCGCTTGCCGCCCGTCAACACGCGCGCGCCTTGCGCAACGGCATCGTCGACGTGACGCGCGATCTTGTCGATGGCGCGCGCGTTGATCATCGGACCGATCTGGGCCGCGGGATCGCTGGCAGGCGCAACCTTCAGCGCCGCGACCCGTTTGGCGAGCATGTCGCCGAATTTCTCGTACACCGACGACTGCACGTACACGCGATTCGGGCACACGCAGGTCTGCCCGCCGTTGCGGAATTTCGACACCAGCAGACCACTGACCGCGGCGTCGAGATCCGCATCGTCGAACACGATGAAAGGTGCATTGCCGCCCAATTCGAGCGAGAGCTTCTTGAGCGTATCGGCCGACTCGCGCGCCAGATATTTGCCGACCGGCGTCGAGCCGGTGAACGTAATCTTGCGCACGCGGCTGTCGTGCAGCCACGCGGCCACGGCCGGCACCGCATTCTCGCGCGACGCAGCGATCAGGTTGAGCACGCCGGGCGGCACGCCCGCTTCGTGTGCGAGCATCACGAGCGCAAGCGCGGTAAGCGGCGTGTCCTCGGCCGGCTTGCCGACCACCGTACACCCTGCGGCGAGCGCCGGCGCGATCTTGCGCGCAATCATCGCAAGCGGGAAATTCCACGGCGTGATGGCCGCGACGATTCCCACCGGCTCCTTCACCGCGCTCATACGCTTGCCGCGCTGCTGCTGCGGAATCAGGTCGCCATAGATACGCGTCGCTTCATCCGCGAACCACGCGACGTACGATGCGCCATACAGCACTTCGCCGCGCCCTTCCGCGAAAGGCTTGCCCTGTTCGAGCGAGATCAGGCGCCCGAGCGCGTCGGCGTTTTCGAGCATCAGCGCGTGCCAGCGGCGCAGCACAGCCGCACGCTCCTGCGGCAGCGCGTTACGCCAGGCGGGGAAAGCGCGTGCAGCGGCGTCGGTCGCGGCGCGGGCATCGGCCTCGCCGCCGTCCGCGACTTCGGTGATCGTCTCGCCCGTCGCTGGGTTCGTCACGCCGAAGCGCTTGCCGTCTGCGGAAGCCACCCACTTACCGTCGATAAAGTGCTCGGTTCGGATCAGGTCGCTCAGTTCGAATTTCGTTGCCATTGAAAGCTCCTTGTTCAGGCAAGACGCTCGGCGATCGCCTTGCCGACTTCCGTGGTGTTCGCCCGGCCGCCGAGATCGCCGGTGTGCGGACCTTCCTTCAGCACCGCTTCGATCGCGGCCAGCATGGCATTGTGCGCCTCGCGCTCGACACCCTGGCCGCCGCCGAGGAAATCGAGCATCATCGCGGCCGACCAGACCATCGCGATCGGATTAGCGATGTTCTTGCCGAAGATATCGGGCGCCGAACCGTGCACCGGTTCGAACAACGAAGGAAACTTGCGCTCGGGATTCAGATTGGCCGAAGGCGCGAGGCCGATCGTGCCGGTGCAGGCCGGGCCGAGATCGGACAGGATGTCGCCGAACAGATTGGTGGCCACGACCACGTCGAAGCGGTCCGGATTCAGCACGAAGCGCGCGCAAAGAATGTCGATGTGCTGCTTGTCCCACGTCACATCCGGATACTGCGCCGCGATCCCGGCCGCGCATTTGTCCCACCACGGCATGCTGATGGCGATGCCGTTGCTCTTCGTCGCAACCGTGATCTTCTTGCGCTCGCGCCGCTGCGCGAGGTCGAATGCGAACTTCAGAACGCGCTCGCTGCCGTGCCGCGTGAACACGGATTCCTGCAAGACGAATTCACGGTCCGTGCCTTCGAACATCACGCCGCCCACCGACGAATACTCGCCTTCGGTGTTTTCACGCACGATCCAGAAATCGATCTCGCCCGCCTTGCGCCCTGCGAGCGGTGACGGCACACCGGCGAACAGACGCGCCGGGCGCAAGTTGATGTACTGATCGAATTCGCGCCGGAACTTCAGCAGCGAACCCCACAGCGAAATATGGTCCGGCACCGTGTCCGGCCAGCCGACCGCGCCGAACAGGATCGCGTCCATCGGTTGCAACTGCGCCTTCCAGTCGTCCGGCATCATCTGGCCGTGCTTGGCGTAGTAGTCGCAGCTTGCCCACTCGATGTGCCGGAATTCCAGCGCGATGCCGAATCGCTTGCTGACGGCTTCGAGCGCACGCAGCCCCTCGGGCATCACTTCCTTGCCTATGCCATCTCCAGGGATGACGGCGATGCGGTACGGCTTGTTCATGTGATTCTCCTCTACAGATAGCCAATATTTCAGCGGGTCCTATACGGTCGCCACCGGGGTCACCGGTGAACCCACCGCGCCCGGCAAGCGCAACGGCGGCGCAGTCAGCAAAAACCGGTTACGGCCGTTCGCCTGCAGCCAGTCGGCCAGTTCACTCAGATGCCAGAGTTCGCCAAGATACACGCCCAGCCGGAACAGACACAGATCATGCAGCGGATGGGAAGCGTAACGCTCGCTTACGACCGGTCGTGCCGGCAGCATCTCGACGGCGGCGTTGTCCGCGATCAACGCCGTCACTCCGGATTCGACAATCCACTCGCGCAATTTCTCATCGCGCCCGTCGAGCGCGGCGAAGCTGCCAGCAAGGCGAGCCATGTCGGGCGCACCCGCCATTTCGATCAGCGCCTCGTCCGTGCCGGTGCGCAGACAAACCATGTCGCCGGGTTCGACGTCCACGCCCTGTGCGTCCATCGCCTCGCCTAACTCGGCGTAGCCAATCGCGATTTTGCGCGTGCCGTAATGGCGCTTCAGATCGATCATGACTCCGCGTCCTTGCACGCCCGTCGCGGCCATGTTTTCGATCCCTAAACGGTAAGCGCCCGAAGGACGCTCCATCGCCCGCTCAGCGCCGCCCCGATAATCGATCGGCCCGACAATCTCCTCTCCTGCCCGAAAGCCGTTGTAGAAAGCCATCTCCGGCACGCCGTCGCCCATCAGATCGAACCACTGCCCCATGTGGGCAAGACTGTCCCACTGTGTCGAGTACTGGAGCGCAAGATGCACTGTATCGTCGCAAATCACGTCCAGCAACTCGGGGCAATCGCGCGACAGCGGATAGGTCATGTTCGGACGGTCGCCACGCCGCGTCGGCTCGATGCGCGGCGGCTGGCGACGCGGATTCATTGCCGTCCCGCCCGGGCAGTCGAGCGGCAGGCTCAGACAGAACACGCGGCCCTCACGTACTTCCCGTACGCCCTGAAGGACCTTTTCCGGCGTCAGCAGATTGAGCCGTCCAAGTTGATCGTCGGGGCCGAAGTCGCCCCAGTTCGAATCCTCCGGCCGTCGATTCCAGCGGCGGCTGCCTGGTCGCGTCATTGCGTAGCGTCTCCAATAGCAAAACTGGCGTCTGCGCTCGTATCGCCGCAATCCGGGCGGGCCTCCGGGCTCGCTACCTCGTCAGGAATCCAGCGCGAGGTATTGAACACGCTAATGGCAATCAGCAACATCGCACCTCCCGCGATGAACGACGCCATGGCAAATCTCAGTCCGAGCGACGGCGTCACGAGCGCAATCACGTAAGGGGCGACCACACTCACCGAGGTCATCGCATAGCTGATCCCAATGCCGGTGGCCCGGGATTCGAGCGGGAAACGCCGCGCCTGGTAAAGAGGCAAGATGCCGAATAACCCGTTGGCAAACATGCCCATCAGGAACGCGCCCATGCCAAGCTGAACGTGATTGGAAACCAGCGTGTAAAGGACCGTCGATGGAATCACGATCAACATGAAAACCGTGATGGACAAACGCTCGCCGAAGCGGCTCGCGGCGTAGCCTGCGAGCGGCTTGCCGATCACCGAGCCGACTGAATAAGCCACGACAAACGGGAAGATCGAGCCCGAATCAAGATGCTGGATCGTGAGCAGGAACGTGGGATACAGCACCTGGACGGCCCACAGCATGAAGTTGATGCCGGCCGAAAACGCCCAGGCCTGCGCAACGGCAGGATTGAACACGAACGGCTTGAATCTGCGGCCGTCCTTCTGGTGCTGCCGCTGACGCACCCAGTCATCCGATTCCTTGACGTTGCGACGCAGGAACAGGGTAAGGAGCGCCGGCGCCACCCCGAGGAAGAACATCCAGCGCCAGCCGAGAACCGGAAACAGGAAATGAAACGCCAGCGCCGCCAGCATGTAGCCGAACTCATAGCCTGCAACCATGATGCCCGAGGCAAGCGGGCGGATTTTCTCCGGCACGGTCTCCATCAGCAACGAGACGGAGGCCGTCCATTCGCCACCGAAGCCCAAGCCGAACAGGATGCGCAACGCCATGAAGGACGCATAGCTCCACGCGAGTCCGCTCAAACCCGACGCACACGAAAACCACAGCACGGCTGCCATAAAAGCAAGCTTGCGTCCAAAGCGATCGGCAGCGAGCCCCCAGCCGATCGTGCCCGCGACCTTGGCAAAACCCGTGGCGGTGACGATGAACGCCATCGCAGGCAGACCCACGTCGAATACCTTGCCCAGATGCGGAATCAGGAACAGGACGATGGTGAAGTCGAAAGCGTCGAGCGCCCAGCCCGCCGTTGCGGCGAAGATGATTTGCCAGTGCTTCCTGAGCAAGGCCGCGCTTGAGTGCATCTCCCCTCCCGCGCGGGTCGCGGGCTCCATTGCGTTGTACGGCATGGATCGTCTCCTGAGGTGTCGATATCAGGCTCGATACAGGGCTTGCGCCCCCGAGCCGGTCAATCTGCTTCACGTGGCCCGTGCTTGTGCCTGCCGGGTCCGCGCGCCATGTTTCACTGCTCGATGAACTCGCGGGCAAGCTTGCGCGCCGCGTTCGCGAACATGAGAATGTCCACGCCGGTCGCGACGAATGTGCAGCCAAGCTCGAGATAGCGGCGTGCGAGAACCGGGTCCGAGGTCAATGTGCCCGCCGCCTTGCCGGAAGCAATGATGGTGCGCATCGCCGTCTCGATCGCGTTCTGTACCTCCGGATGGCCCGGCTTGCCGCGATGCCCCATCGAGGCAGCCAGATCCGCCGGCCCGATGAAGACGCCATCGATCCCGTCGACCGCGCAGATCTGCTCAAGATTCTCGAGCGCTGTGACGGTCTCCGCCTGCACGAGCAGGCAGATTTCACTATCCGCGATATCCAGATAGTCGGCACGCAAGCTCCAGCGCGACGCACGTCCCACAGCACTGCCGACACCACGCATGCCGTGCGGCGGATAACGCACGGCGGCCACGCTGGCGCGTGCCTGATCCGCGGTATCGATCATCGGAATCAGCAGATTACGTGCGCCGATATCGAGCAGGCGCTTGAGCAGCGCCGGATCGGCGTTCACGGGTCGCACCACGGCTTCGGCGCGATAAGGCGCAACCGCCTGCAACTGCGCAAGAATGCTGCGCACGTCGTTCGGGGCGTGCTCCGCATCGATCAACAGCCATTCGAAACCGGCAGTCGCGCTGACTTCGGCCAGGTAGGCATCGGCCATCGAAAGCCAGAAGCCGATCTGTTTCCGACCGTTTGCGAGCGACGCCTTGAAAGGATTAAGCACGGACGTCGACGTTGCGTTCATCACGATTTCTAGCCTCCATGGGGACTGGATTGAACTGGATGGGTTCCACCCTGCCGAGCAGGAACAGATAATTGAGCATCGCAATCACGATCAGCGCCGACGAAAACAGCAGCGCGGGCACGAACGAACCGGTCGAGCCCACGATCGCACCCGTGACGACTGGACCGACCACGCCGCCCATGTTGGAGACGGTGTTCTGAATGCCCGCCACCCGCGACACCATGTTCCGTGGCGCGACATCGCCCGGTAGCGCCCAGACCTGCGATGCGGCGACGGTCGTGCCCGACTTCGCCACGCAGAGCAATACGACGGCCATCAAAGGAGACGCGGCGAACGCCGCGAAACCGATGCTTGACGCCATCAACAGGCCGATGATGAGAAACAGCTTGCGGGTCGCGGTGAGCGACAGCCGTCCGGAGGCGTACACACGATCGGAGGCTAAGCCCGCAAGCACCTCGACGATCATCGAAATAACGAGCGGCAACGAAGCCATGAAACCCATTTCCATCATGCTCATGCCGCGCGCCTTGACGAGATAGGTCGGCAGCCACGTGATGAAGAAGTACGAGTTGTAGTTGATCATGAAGAAGCCGATGCACATGGCCCAGATGTTCCGGTGCGCGAAGAGCCTGTACCAGGGTACATCGGCGGACATGGCGGCCTGGCGCGGCAACGCTTCGCCGTCGCGGATATAGGCAAGCTCGGACGCGTTCACACGCCGATGATCGGCCGGCGAATCCCGAAACACGAGCACCCAGACGACGCACCAGATGAGACCGAGCGCACCGGTGATCGCAAAGGTGACCTTCCAGTCGAAGGTGGCCAGCAGCCAGGCGATCAGCGGGAGCGCCACGGCGCCTCCAAGCTTCGAGCCGCTATCGAAGATGCCCGCCACGGTGGCGCGTTCCTTGCGCGGAAACCATCGCGTCGCGATGCCCGCGTTACTCGGATAGGACCCCGCTTCGCCGATGCCCAGCATGACCCGCAGCAACACGAGGGACTTGAAGCCGCTGGCGAGTCCCGTCACGGCCGTCGCGAGCGACCACCAGCATACGGCGACGCCCAGAACGATTTTCTGTCCGAAGCGATCGGCCAGCATGCCGGCGGGCAGTTGCAGCAGCGCGTACGACCAGAAGAACGCCGACATCACGATACCCATCTCCAGCGCGCCGAGATGGAACTCGGACTGCAGATGAGGCGCCGCGGCGGACAGCACGGTTCGATCGATGTAGTTGATGGCAATGGCCGACCACATCAGGCCGGCCACCAGCCAGCGCACTTTGCTGCGCGGCTCCTGCTGCAAGGCTTGCTCCAATCTCTGTCTCCGGTTTTTTTGTGGGTACAAGGTGGCGTTTCAGCTCACGATGCCCATATGCCAGGGCACGAACTCATGATCGCCCAGCCCGAGCAGTTCGCTGCGGGTGCGCTCGCCCGACGCGGCCCGCAGGATATATTCGAAGATATCCTGGCCCATCTCCTCGACCGAGCGCTCGCCATCGAGGATCAGTCCGCAATTAATGTCCATATCGTCGCGCAGCCGCTCGAACATCGGCGTGTTGCTCGCAAGCTTGAGGGTGGGTGCGGGCTTCGAGCCGAACATGGAACCGCGGCCGGTCGTAAAGCAGATCAGGTTCGCGCCGCTGGCGATCTGCCCGGTCACCGCAACGGGATCGTAGCCGGGCGAATCCATGAAGACGAAGCCGGCGCGGTCGATTGGTTCGGCATACTCATAGACTGCCTGCAGCGGCGTGGTGCCGCCTTTCATCGCCGAGCCGAGCGACTTTTCGAAGATGTTCGCAAGCCCGCCCTGCTGATTGCCCGGTCCGACCACACCGTTGAACTGACCGTTGTGTCCGCGCGTGTAGCGCTCCCACCACACCAGCCGGTCGAGCAGTTTCTGGCCGACTTCCGGCGTCACTGCGCGGCGCGTCAGCATGTATTCAACGCCATGAATTTCCGGGGTCTCGGACAGAATCGCCGTGCCGCCATGGCGCACCAGAATATCCATGGCCGCGCCAAGCGCGGGATTCGCCGTGATGCCCGAAAAGCCGTCGGAGCCGCCGCATTCCAGCCCGATCTTCAGATGGCTTGCGGGCACCGGGCGGCGCTCGATGTCATTGGCCGCCGGCAGCATCTGCTGGATTGCGGCGATCCCCGCCTCGATCGTCGCACGTGTGCCGCCTTCGTCCTGCATCACCAGCACGCGGACCGAAGTGCCGGTGTGGAGACCCTGCGAATCGAGCAGCGCGCCGACCTGATTGCGCTCGCAGCCGAGCCCGACGATCAGCACCCCGGCGAGGTTCGGATGACGCGCATAGCCGGCGAGCGTCCGGCGCAGCACGTCGAAGTGCTCGCTGGGCGAGGACATCCCGCAGCCGCTTGTCTGCGCAAACGCGACCACGCCGTCGACATTGGGATAAGACGCCAGCCGCTCTGGCGTAAACCACGCGGCGATATTCTTGATGACGGTCGAAGAGCAGTTGACCGATGCCAGAATCCCGATGAAGTTGCGCGTCGCGACGCGCCCATCGGGCCGAACGATGCCGTTGAAGGTAGCGCGCTCGGCTTGCGCAACATACTCGACCGGACGCACATCGAGACAGAAGCCCGGATCGCGTTCGAAGTCGATCAGTTCGACGTTATGCGTGTGAACGTGATCGCCGGCCTCGATATCGCGGGCCGCCCGGCCAATGATGGTGTCGTATTTGCGGATCGACTCGCCACGCGCGATAGGTTGCGCCGCCACCTTGTGGCCGGCCGCAACCTGGGCGCGCATGCGGATCGTCGCCTCTCCAAGGCGCAGTTGCTGCCCGATGGCGAGCAACTCGCGCGCGATCAATACGTTATCTGCGGCGTTAAGCCGGATTAGCGGTTCGTTCATCACCGCACTAGCCCGCAGCATACTCGTCTCCTGTGTCGATCAGAGTTAGCGCTTTAGCGCTTACCCGGGTCCCATGCAAAGCTTTCGGCTTATTTATGTTACCGGTTTATGTAACCGGTAACATTGAGCGCATGGTAGACTGTTTTTGCGATAATTGCAGCAACTTTTTTTGGGCTTGAATAGTCAACGCCGTGAGCAAACCGCCTCCTTCCCTGCTTGCCCCTGCCGAACGAAACGCCCCCCGGCGCGCCCGCAAGAACTCCGGCCGCGTCACGCTGAGCGATCTCGCTGCGCTCGTCGGCGTGACGAAAGTGACCGTCTCACGCGCACTGAATACGCCGGAACTGGTTTCTGTCGATACCCTGGAGCGCGTCCAGCAGGCGGTCCGGCAAACCGGGTATACCCCTGACCTCATCGCAGGATCGCTGGCATCCACGCGCAGCGACCTCATCGTCGCCTTGATCCCCGCGATGGCCGGCAGTGTGTTTCAGGAAACCGTCGAGGCCCTGACGACCCAGCTTGCCGCGTCGGGCTACCAGTTGCTGATTGGGCAAAGCGGATACGACGAATCGCGCGAAGACGCCCTGCTGGACGCGGTGATCGGCCGCCGGCCCGCCGGCATCGTGCTGACGGGCGTCGTGCACTCCGAAAGCGCGCGGCAAAAGCTGCACGCAAGCGGCATTCCGGTCGTCGAGACCTGGGACCTGACCAACGAACCGATCGACATGCTGGTCGGCTTCTCGCATGAACAGGTCGGCAAAGCCGCTGCGAAATTCCTGAAGAAGCGCGGCGTGCGACGCCCTGCGGTCGTCACGCCGAGCGACCGGCGTGCGCAGGCCCGTACCAAAGCGTTCCTCGAAGCATTCGGCAACGCGAAAACCAGCGCCGCCATCCCGCTCGTGACGGTTGAATCACCTGCGAATCTGGGCGACGGACGGCGCGCGCTGAAGGACCTGCTTGCTGCGAATGCCGATATCGACGCCGTGTTTTGCGGCGCGGACAATCTTGCGCTGGGCGTGTTGATCGAAGCCGATTGCCAGGGCATCGCGGTGCCTGGGCAGTTGCGTGTGATTGGCTATGGCGATCTGAATTTTGCCAAGGACACCATACCGCCGTTGTCCACCATGAGAGTCGATGGCACGAGGATAGGCTCGCTGGCGGCGACCATGCTCGTCGACCGGATCGAAAACGGTACGGGCGGCGAGCAGATGGTCGACGTCGGCTTCAGTCTGATTGAGCGGGGAAGCACCTGAGGCTACCTGGGGACAATGAATCGACGCTGTCCGCAGCGACCCGCACTGCGGGTCGCGTGAATGGTCAATGGTCGGTCAGGCCCAGCATCTTGTCGAAGAAGATGCTGGCGAGGATCCCAGCGGCGTAGCCATTCTTCGGCGTGCCCGAATACGTCGGGTTGCCCCATGTATTCGTATGCCACGTCCGCATCACATAAGGACTCAAAATGATGCTGCGCGTGACGGCGATATTCGCATCGAGCTTCAGCGCGAGTTGGGTGCGTCCGACCTTATAACCGGTTCCTCCGGCCGCCAGGTTCTGCTGTTGCAGGTACTGCTGTTCGCTCGAGGTGAGGGTCGCCCAGTTGAAGCTTATCGAGTAGCTGTCGTGCGGACGACTGCGAAACGGCGCCTCGAGAATCAACCCGGTAATGCCGGTCATCGCAAGCCCCGTGCTGGCGTGCGAATCGAAGCTCGTCGTCAGGCTGCCGAACACCGACAATGCGGTCGGATCGCTCACACTACTCCGGCCACCGTCCGGCCGGTACACGACCTGTCTACCGCCCAGATACATCCCGGATGTGCCGTTGTGCGTGGCCGAAGTAAATGGATCGGTTTGCGTCGCTGTGTTGTGATAGAACAAGAGCTCATAGCTCTTCGGATACGGATCGCTCTGGTAAGTCGTCCGGTACACGACGTTCGCCAGCCAAGTGTTGCTGTCCGGCACACTGTTGGTCCATTCCCAGCCGTTGGTGAACGGAAAGGCCGGATTCGAGCGCCATACGCCCGCCTGCACGGACAACGCGGGCGTCAGGTTGTAGCGCACACGTCCACCCCAGTTCACGTAGATGGGCGGATTCATTCTCGCGTTGTCCTGCAGGATCGCGCTCTGGCAGCCGAACCCCTGATTGCAGACCGGCGCCGCGAAGTAGAGGTCCGGATTGCTTCTGCCAACTTCTACGTCGAGCTTGTCGTTGAACGCCTTCTGCTCCCAGGTGAAGAGCGCGAGATGCGACACTTTCGGCACGTACGGTCCAGGCTGTCCGACCAGCACGTCACCCGCCTGCGTGCCCCAGCCGAGGTTGGTCGTGAACGGCACGAACAGTTGCTGGAAGTGGATCGTGGCGCCGCCGAAGCCCGCGATCTTCTGCAAGTCGAAGTCCCCGCCGACGGAAACGAAGGTCAACGCTTCATGATTGCCGGTCTGCTGGCCGACACTCGGATTGGCCAGGTACATCTGCACGAGATTGAATACCGGCGTGAAGCCCCAGTTGTTCAGGGTCGTTCCGAGGCCGGAGAGGATCCCTTGCCGCGGACTTTCGGCGGGCTCCGGCGCCACGTTGCCGATGTGCGACACGCCGAGCTGGTCGGTCGACGGGATGCCCTGCTGTACGGTCGGGCGATCGGTGGAGGCCTGCTTGGTCGTCGCGCCGTTCTGCGCGAGCGAAACCGGCGCCGGTTTCTTTTTCGTGGCGGAGTCCCCCGGCTGCGTTGCTGCGGTCGCTGCCGACGCGTCCGCTTCTGCCTGCGCAGCGGCTGTGCCGCTCACCAGCATCGCGGCAAGCGCGATTGCCGACAAGCGCAGCACAACGGGCTTGTGACAATGGAAGATACCAAACCTGTTCGATGTCATTTTAGTCTCCTAAGTATTTTCAAAGGCAATACGACGCCAGCCGCGCCTTCGTGAGGCACGGTCGCATGTAACGGAAAGTGAGAAGTGGCGGCGCTACCAGGCCGTCGCGCCGCCGTCTACCGGGAAGTCGGCGGCGGTGATCCAGCTCGCCTCATCGGAGGCGAGAAAGAGCGCACACCAGGCAACGTCTTCAGGCTGGCCAACCCGCCGGATCATCATCTTGCCGAGCGCCCGTTCGAGAAACTCAGGCTGTGCCTGCATATGCGCGCGGGTGGCCGCCGTTTCGACGAGCGCGGGTGAAATGCTGTTCACGCGGATACCGTGCGGAGCGCCTTCCATCGCGAGCTGACGCGTCATGGCGAGCACCCCGCCCTTGCCGGCGCAATGCGCAAGCGCGGGCGATCCTTCGAGCGCAACCGCGGCATTGGCCGAAGCGAAGTTGATCACCGAACCGCCGCCACGCGCGATCAACACCGGCCACGCGGCCTGGCACAACAGGAAGACGAGATCGAGCTCACCTGTCAGCGTGCGGCGCCATTGCGTTTCGTAGTCCATCTCCTGCAACCATGCGAAGGCGCCGTATGCTGCCGCGTTGACCAGCACGTCGAATCCGCCGTGCGTCTCCCGTGCGAATTCGACGACGCGCGCTGCGCTCCGAGGATCGGTCAGGTCGCAAGGATGAAGGCTATCCAGCGCGAAGCCACGCGAGCGAGCGGCTTCAAGCGTCTGGCCGGCGGCTGCGGCGTCAATATCGCAGCCGACCACCCGTGCACCCTGGGCCGCGAACAGCAGCGCGCACGCGCGACCTATTCCGCTCCCGATGCCGGTGACCACCGCAACCTTGTTGCGCAGACGCTCGCCTTCCTGCACCGGGAGTGCATGTTTGAAAACAGGCTTCATGAAGGGCCTCGCGACGAATCAGCTGAGCTTCAGGCGGCGTGAGCGGAGCGAGCCGGCAAACGCGAGCATGGCGATGATAAGGAGTCCGATACCCCAACCTTCGATGACCGCGAAGCGCGAGCCCCAGACACCGACTAGCGGCATCACGAGCAGCGGACTGCAGAAGTAACCGATGAACTGGGTCGCGGTGAACGCTCCGGTGCCGAATCCGCGGCGCGCAAAGGGCAGCGAACGCAACCCCCAGCTAACCAGGGCGGGCAGCACGATGCCGCAGCCCACACCGTTGATCGCGGCGCCGAGCGTGAGCAAGGTGAAGTCGTGCGCCGTGCCCATGATCAGGAAGCCGAGGCCGCAGACCAGCGTGCCGATCGCGAATTGCTGCACCACCGCGAGCCGGCTGGCGAGAAACCATCCGAACGCCAGCGTACCGGCGATGATGCCGACGCTGTTCAATGCGTAGGCAAGACCGATCTCACCGGTCGAATGCGTGCCGAGGTCGACCAGCATGAACGACAGATGAACCGGCACCACCATGAACACCAGGCCGACGGCGAATGCGACTGCGCAGATCAGCGTGAGCAGCATTGGGCTGAATACCGGTTCGCCGGCGGCAGCGTGACTGCCCGCTGCCGGCGTACCGGACGCGCTGCGGGCATCCCAGATGAAGATCTGCACGAGCGGTGCGAGCAGCAACGGCAATGCGTAGGCCATGAACGGCACGCGCCAGCCGTACGCGCCAAGCGCGCCCCCCATCAGGTTGAAGATAAACGCCGAGGTCGACGCCACCGTGATCTGCAACGACGCATAGCGGTCGCGCTGCTTGCCGCTGAAATAGTCGCCGATGAACGAGGTGCTGACGGTCATCACCGCCGCTTCGGCAAGTCCGACGAGCGCGCGGCTGGCGAGAATCGCATAGATCGAATCGAGGTAAAGCGGCGCAGTACCCGCTACCGCGTACAGAATGAGCGCGCTGACCAGCACGCGCTTGCGGCCCACCCGGTCGCTGACGGCGCCGATCGCCATCGCCAGCGCGCCGAGTATCAGCATCGGCATCGTCACGACAACCGGCACCAGCGTTTCGATGCCCGGTACGCTCGCGAAATGCCGCTGCATCGCGGGAAGCACCGGCCCGATCACGGTCGGCGCGAGCGTGCCGCAGATCACCGTGCTGAGCAGGATCAACGCCTGAAAGAAGTTTGCTTCGCGGGGGGCCGGCGCGTCATGGCGCCGGTTGTTCTGCACATGCATGGGGTCGTCTCCGTTTATGAAAGGGTATTCCCCGACTGTTCAACCTGCGGCTTGCTGCGCCGCCCGAACAACGAGGTTCCCGTTTGTGTGAGACGAATGATTCCGGCAGACAACGTACGACACAATCAGATTGCGTTGATGCGACCATTTGACTGTGTCAAACGAACGCAGCACGAGTTGGCATCACGCGAGGCTGACTGCGGGCACGCCCGAGCGTAGCTGCGCCTGCTCCAGCAGCACGCGGCGCATCCAGACATGGGCGGGATCGCTGTTGTTGATCGCATGCCACTGCATCACCTCGACCAGCGGCGGAAAATCCATCGGCAGCGGCACGAGGCGTAAGGGAAGGTAATGCGCGTAGATCTGCGCGAGCCGCGTGTGAACCGTCGCGATACGCGTCGTGCCGATGACGAGCTGCGGCAAGGTATTGAAATTGGTGGTGGTCACCTCGATCGAGCGCGCCACACCGAGATTGGCCATCACTAGACTTTCGAAGCTTACGCTGCGGCTGTCGCCGAAGGTCGCCGCGACATGGCCCATCTGCCGGTACTGCTCGAGGCTCAGGGTTTCGCCGACGAGCGTGTTGCCGGACCAGACGACACAACTGTAGGTCTCTTCGAACAGCGTCTGCGATGGGTGTACCGGATTGACCGATACGCTCGGATAAATCACGAAGTCGACTTCGCCGCGATCGAGCCGGTCCGGCACATCGTCGGCCATGTTGGCGATGTGCAGCGTAATGCCGGGCGCCTCACGCTGCAGCCGCTGCACCACGTCGATCAGCAGCACCGTGGTCAGATAGTCGGACGCGCGGATCACGAAGTTGCGGCGTGCCTGCGCGGGATCGAATTCGAGCCGCGCCACCACCGTGGATTGCACGGTAAGCAGGATCTCCCGCACCGGTTGCGCGAGGCTGCGCCCAAGCGGCGTCAATTCCATGCGCCGCCCCACCTGCATCAGCAGTTCATCGCCGAAATATTCGCGCAGCCGCCCCAGCGCGCTGCTGGTTGCCGACGCACCGATATGCAGGCGCTCGCTCGCACGCGTCACGCTGCGCGTGTCGAGCAGCGCATCGAGCGCGACCAGCAGATTCATGTCGAAGTGACCCAGTCTCATGGCAGCACTATTCAACAATCATACGATGCGATCAATGCGTGTTTCCACTAGGAATTGATGGTCTCGATAGATGAAGCGCTCTACAGTACGACCATATGAAGAGATTGCGCCCGGCGCCGAGCCGCACGCGAGCAACAGCTAGGAGACACACCATGACGACAGCGCCCTTGACGCTGCCTGAACACACGCCGGCCGATCGCGCCGGATGCACCAGCGGATCGGATGCAACACGAGCTGGTGCGCCGCTTTTGCCCGTCCTTCGTCCTCATCATTTCGGCATCAGCGTGCCCGACCTCGACGCCGCCATCGACTGGTACGGGCGCATGCTCGGCTTCTCACTCGAATCGCGCATGACGATCGACAAGATCCCGGCCCGGATCGCGTTCGTGCGCCGCGACGGTTATCGGATCGAGATCTTCGAGGTGCCCGGCGCGGCCCCGCTGCCTGAAACACGCCGGGTGCCGAATCTCGACCTGCGCACGCACGGCAACAAGCACATGTGCTTCGAGGTGCCGGATGTGCCGCAAGCGGTCGCCGCGTTGCGCGCACAGGGAGCCGATATCGCATTCGAACTGGTGGTAGACGGCAACCCGACCGCGTTCATTCGCGACGTCTGCGGCAACCTGATCGAGCTGCTGGAACCCTTTGCCGCTGACCGGAACGCTGCGTGACAGGCCCGGCCCGTACGACACCACACCACACCACAGCGAGCACAAGACACAGCGCTGCGCCGCAACCGGATCAACCCACTACGCGCCATCCTTCATGACTTCATCTCTCAACCCCTTGCACGGCTGGCAGGTAAGCCGCGACGCAATCCGCATGGTCGGCCACGATCTGCTGCGCCCGGAATGCATCCTCGCCGAGCCCGACGGCACGCTCTGGACCGCCGATGCCCGCGGGGGCGTCATGCGCATCGATGCCGACGGCACGCAAACGCTGATCGCGCAGCAGACCGCTTCCGCCAGCGCGCCTGCCGCGAACGACGCCGAACAACTCGTACTCGGCAAAACACTGCCCAACGGCCTGGCGTTCGATCGTGAAGGCAACATCGTGATCGCCAACTTCGGCACCGACGCCATCGAGCTGATGATGCGCGACGGCTCGTCACGCACGCTGTATGAGCGCATCGACGGCGCGCCGCTCGGCAAGACCAACTTCGTATTGACCGACTCCAAGGGCCGCATCTGGTTCACGGTCACGACCCGCCAGGTGCCGTGGACCCACTCGATCAACGAAAAAACCGCTGACGGCTACGTCGGCCTGATCGACGCCAACGGTATTCGCATCGTCGCGGATGGCTTTGTCGGCACGAACGAAATCCGGCTCGACGCAAACGAGGAGTGGCTGTATGTGGTCGAAACGAACGCACGCCGCATCTCGCGGCTGCGCGTCGCCGCAGACGGTTCGCTCAGCGGCCGCGAAATCTATGGTCCGCACGATCTGGGTGGATTTCCCGACGGCTTCGCTTTCGATGCGTACGGCAATCTCTGGATTACGTTAATCCTCAACGAGAAGCTGATCGCCCTCACACCGGAAGGCGAAGTGCTGACGCTGCTCGACGACGGCAACCCCGAAGCATTCGCCCGTTACGAAGTGCACTACGCGCAGGGCACGACGACCCCCGAACTGATGGGCGCCTGCCGCGGCACGCTCGCGCCGATGATGGCCAGCATCACGTTCGGCGGCCGCGATCTGCGCACGGTCTACCTGGGCAGCCTCGCCGGCACGACGCTCGCCAGTTTCCGCTCGCCGGTCGCCGGTCTGCCGCTCGCGCACTGGAGAGCAGCATGATTCTCGAACTCGCCCATTTCCGTATCCTGCCCGGCAGCAACACCGGCTTCGAAACCGCGTTCGCGACGGCGCAAACCATTCTCGCCGGCATGCACGGCTACCTCGATCATCAGTTGCACCGCTGCATCGAGGATGACTGCGAATACCGGCTGCTGGTCCACTGGAACACGGTTGAAGATCATATGCAGGGCTTTCGCGAGTCGCCTCGCTTCGGCGAATGGCGCGCGCTGCTGCAACCTTTTTTTGCCGCCCCGCCCAGCGCCACGCACTACGAGCTCGTGTTCGCGAACCGCGCAGCAAGCTAAAACTCGCGGCCGACGCCGCTCCCTTCTACCTCCTAACCGATTGGGAAACCGACATGATCGATTACATCAAGGCCGGCCAGAGCGCCCAGGTAAAAGCAGACAACCAGGCGCAAGTGCGCGCGACGGTCGAAAAGATCATCGCTGACATCGAACAGCGCGGCGAAGCGGCCGTACGCGAATACTCGGAACGCTTCGACAAATGGAATCCGCCGTCGCTGCGCCTGAGCGACGCGGAAATTCAGGCCTGCATCGATTCGCTCAGCCCCCAGGCGATCGAAGACATCAAGTTCGCCCAGGCGCAGATCCGCCGCTTCGCGCAGATCCAGTTGCTGTCGCTGCGCGACGTAGAAGTGGAAACGCTGCCGGGCGTCGTGCTGGGTCATAAGAACATCCCGGTCAATTCGGTCGGCTGCTACATTCCCGGCGGCAAGTACCCGCTGCTTGCATCGGCGCACATGAGCGTGCTGACCGCGAAAGTCGCGGGCGTAAAACGCGTGATTGCCTGCGCGCCGCCGTTCGACGGCAAACCTTCGCCGGAAATCATCGCCGCCATGGCGCTCGCGGGCGCCGACGAAATCTACGTGATGGGCGGCGTGCAGGGTGTCGCCGCGATGGCCATCGGTACGGAGCACATCGCACCGGTCGACATGATCGTCGGCCCGGGCAACGCGTTTGTCGCGGAAGCCAAGCGCCAGTTGTACGGCCGCGTCGGCATCGATCTGTTCGCCGGCCCGACTGAAACACTCGTGATCTGCGACGATTCGGTCGATGCGGAACTGGTCGCCGTCGATCTGCTCGGCCAGGCCGAACACGGCCCGACCTCGCCGGCCTATTGCATCACCACCAGCAAAAAGATCGCCGCGGAACTGCCGGCCGCGATCGAGACCGTGCTCGCCCGCCTCGACACGGCGCCGGTCGCCAGCGTCGCATGGCGCGACTATGGTGAAATCATTCTGTGCGAGACCGACGAAGAAATGCTGCAGGAAGCCGAACGCCTGTGCTCCGAGCACGTGCAGGTGATGACGCGCGACCCCGACTGGTTCCTGCAGCGCATGACCAACTATGGCGCGCTGTTCCTCGGCCACCGCACCAACGTCTCGTACGGCGACAAGGTGATCGGCACCAACCATACGCTGCCGACGATGGGCGCGGGCCGCTACACGGGCGGCCTGTGGGTCGGCAAATTCATCAAGACGCACAGCTACCAGCGCATCCTGACCGACGCAGCGTCGGTGCAGATCGGCGAAGTCTGCTCGCGGCTCTGCGCGCTCGAGCACTTCTCCGGCCACAAGGAGCAAGCCGACATCCGCGTGCGGCGCCTCGGCAAGCAGGGCTAAACATGACGTCGATCATCGCGGCTCCTGATCAACGCCCGGTCGCCGTCGTCACCGGCGCGACCGGTGGCCTTGGCGCGCAGATCTGCCACACCCTGGCGCAGGCGGGCTTTCGCGTCGCAGCCGGCTATCGCAGTTCGGCCGGCATGGCAAACGGACTGGTCGAGCAACTGACCGGAACCGGACACTGTGCGCTGGCGGCGCCCGTCACCGACAGTGCAGCCCTCGCCCGCCTCGCTGATGAAATCGAATCGCGCTACGGACGTTGCGACGTGTTGGTGAACTGCGCGGGCACCACTCGCTTTGTCGCGCACGACGACCTCGACGGCCTCGATGACGCACTGATCGACGACGTGCTCGCCACCAACGTGCGCGGCCCCTTCGCGATGGTCCGCGCGCTGCAGCGCCTGCTCAAACGCAGCGACCTGCCGGGCGGCGGCGTGGTGGTCAACATCTCATCGATCGCCGCGCAGACCGCGATGGGCAGCAATGTGATCTATTGCGCGTCGAAAGCCGCGCTCGATAACCTGACGAAATCACTCGCGCGTGCGCTGTCGCCGACGATTCGCGTGGTGTCCGTTGCGCCGGGTCTCGTCGATACCGAATTCGTCAAATCAATGGACCCAGCCTGGCGCGACGAGCAGGCGAGCCGCACGCCACTCGGCCGCCTCGCACAGCCAGAAGAGATCGCGCTCGCCGTGCTTGCCGCGGTACGCGACCTGCGCTTTACCACCGGATGCGTGTTGCCTGTCGACGGCGGCCGTCCGCTCAGATAAAACATGGGACTGGAATAAGTGCTTTGCATGGGACCGGAGTAGCGCGCTAAAGCGCTAACTCCGGTCCACAAAGGAGACAAACACAATGAAACTCGCATCACTGAGAAGCCCCCATCCTGACGGAGCGCTGATCGTCGTGTCACGCGATCTGCGTCACGCGGTCAGCGCTAACGCCATCGCCCCGAATCTGCGTGCAGCGCTGGACGACTGGGAGCGCACCCAGCCTGCATTGGCGGCGCTGTACGACGCGTTGAACCAAGGGCGCGCACCTGAAGCGTTCAGCTTCGACCCGCACGCGTGCACCGCCCCGCTGCCCCGCACCCATCAGTTCATCGACGCATCGGCCTTCCTGAACCACGGCCGCATCATGACGCAGGCCTACCATCCCGAGAAGAAGTCGGACGCTTCGATCCCCATCCTGATCCAGCGTCAGGGCGACGATTTCGCCGGCCCGCACGACGATTACCTGTTCCCCAGCGAAGCGGATAACTGCGACTTCGAAGGGGAAGTCGGCGTTGTGCTCGGCGACACGCCAATCGGCACGCGAGCAAGCGACGCGCTTGCGCACGTGCGGCTGCTCGTGCTTTTCAACGACGTCAGCATGCGCAAGCACCTGTTCCGCGAACTCGGGATGGGCTTCGGCTTCATTCTCGCGAAGCCGGCCACAGCCTTTGCTCCCGTTGCGCTCACGCCGGACGAACTCGGCGATGCATGGCAGGACGGACGCGTGCATCTCGACATGAACGTCTATCGCAACGACGAACCCTTCGGTCACCCAAACGGCCGCGAAATGAGTTTCGGCTTTCACGAACTGATCGAATACATCACTTACAACCGCAACCTGCGCGCCGGCACGATTATCGGCTCAGGGACTTTTTCAAACCTCGACTATCGCAGCACCGGCTCCGCGTGCCTTGCCGAACAACGCGCGATCGAAGCAATCGAAACCGGTGAGTCGTCCACACCGTGGCTGCGTTTCGGCGAGCGTCTGCGCTTCGAGATGCTCGACCGCGACGGTCAGTCGGCGTTCGGTGCGATCGAGCATCGCTTCGTGCAGGCAGTGCAGGCAGGAGTGCGCACATGAGCCAGACTTATGACATCGTCGCGATGGGCGCGGGCCACAACGGTCTTGTCGCCGCGGCCTATCTCGCGAAAGCAGGCAAGAAAGTACTCGTACTCGAACGCAAGGCATGGCCAGGCGGCGGCGTCAGCACGCGCGAGCTGAACACACCGGGCTACTGGCATGACGAGCACTCGAGCGTGCACATCATGATCCAGGGCAACCCGATGCTGCGCCAGGACGAACTGGGGTTGCTCTCGAAACACGGCCTGAACTACCACTACTCGCCCGTGCCTCACGCGACGATCTTCCCGGACCAGTCGGCGCTGTTCACTTACAAGGACATCGACAAGACCTGCGAATGCTTCGCCAAAGTCTCGCCGAAAGACGCGGAAACCTATCGCAACTTCGTCAAGATGAGCCAGCAGATCCTGCAGGTCTTCATGCCGGGGCTGTACGCTCCCCCGCCGCCGCTCGGCGAACTCGTCGCAATGCTCGACCGCAGCGACGAAGGGCGGCTGATGCTGGATTACATGAACCGGGACTGCCTCGATCTCGTGAACCAGCTCTATGAAAGCGACAAGATCAAGATTCACCTGCTGCGGCTCGTCAGCGAGAACCTGCAGGCGCCCAACGAGCTGGGCACCGGCATGGGCGTGCTGCTGATGCCCGGCATCATCCACACCTATGGCGTCTCGCAGCCCGTCGGCGGCAGCGGCAAGCTGACCGAATCACTGGTGCGCTGTATCGAATCGTACGGTGGCGAAGTGCGCTGCAACGCCGAAGTCGCACAGATCCTCACGAGCGCGGGCCGCGCCACCGGCGTGCGGCTAGCCAGCGGCGAACAGATCGTCGCGAGAGACGCCGTGATCGGCGCCATCCATCCGCATGTGATCCGCAAGTTTGTCGAAGGCGTGCCGGAGCCGGTCTTGCAGCGCGCCGAGCGCGCGACGCTCGCGCCTTTCTCGATCATGGTCAGCCATTACGACCTGAAGGAGAACGCGCGCTACTACGCGGGCGACGAGGTGGGCTACGCGACGATGCTGGAGTTCATGGCCACCGACAGTCTCGACGAGATGCTGGCCGACTTCGACGACCTGAAACGCGGCCTGATCACCGAGCGGCGCCTGTGCGCGGGCGGCGACGAAAGCATCGGCGACAAGACCCGCGTACCAGCCGGCGCCGGCATGTTCCATGGCATCACGTTTGCGCCGTACAACGTGAAGGACAAGCGCTGGGCAGGCCGCCATTGGGACGAATTCAAGGAGGAAATCGGCGATCTGTCGCTCGCTCACTACCGCAAGTTCGTGTCGAACCTGACCAGCGAG
Organism: Paraburkholderia sp. SSBN10T; assembly: GCF_056619545.1. Lineage (NCBI taxonomy): Bacteria > Pseudomonadati > Pseudomonadota > Betaproteobacteria > Burkholderiales > Burkholderiaceae > Paraburkholderia > Paraburkholderia sp. SSBN10T. The sequence continues at coordinate 137,351 of NZ_JBWQQI010000004.1, read as the reverse complement.
AACATCGTCGCCCGTAGCATCGTCAGCCCGGTGGACCTCGAACGTTCCAGCCCGAACAGCATGATGCGCGGCGATCTGCATGGCGTCGCGCCATATTTTTACCAGAGCGCCGGTCACCGCCCGACGCCGGACCTGGGCCAGTTCACCGTGCCTGGCGTGGAGCGCCTATACCTCGCAGGTCCGTTCCAGCATCCCGGCGGCGGGGTCTATGGTGCAGGCCGGGCCACGGCGATCAGGATGTTCGAACAGCTCGGCATGGACTTCAGCAGTGTCGCGGCAGGCGCGCGGCAGGACACGGGCGTGCCCGCTACGGCAGCCGCTGCGAAGAAGGCCGGCATGGTGCTGCGCGGCCCCGCCGATGAAGAGCTGATGCACGTCGAATCGCTCGAACGGGTCGGCGACGAACTCGTCATCAAGGGCAAGAGCTTCGGCACGATGCCGATGGAAGCCCGCCTCGACGCCTCATCGGCGCGGGCGGGTCTGAAGATGCTCGGGGCGTCGCGGCTCGCGTTCCTCGCCTCGCTGCCGTTCCGCAAGGGAGGTGTCAAATGACCCATGTTGTCGTGACGGGAGCGCAAGGCTTCGTCGGACGGGTGCTGGTAAAACGCCTGCTGTCCGAGGGCCTCGGCGGCAAGCCGGTCTCGAGGCTGACGTTGCTGGACGTCGGCTTCGATGCGCCGCACGCCGATTCACGCGTGGTGCAACTGGCGGGCAGTATCGCCGACGCCGCGCTTCGCGCGAGCGCTTACGCGTCGCCCGTCGATGCGGTGTTCCACCTTGCGAGCATCCCCGGTGGCGCTGCCGAGAAAAACTACGCGCTCGGCCGCTCGATCAACCTCGATGCGACGCTCGGGTTGCTGGAAGATCTGCGCGGCCAGGCACACGCGCCACGTTTTGTGTTCGCCAGCACGGTAGCGGTCTATGGCGAGCGCTTGCCCGCCACCGTCGACGAACAGACCGTGCCTGCTCCCGCCTTGAGCTACGGCGCGCACAAGCTGATGGGCGAAGCGCTCGTCGCCGACGCATCGCGCCTCGGCTGGGTGCAAGGCTGTTCACTGCGTCTGCCCGGAGTCGTCGCGCGGCCGGGCGACGGCACCGGCCTGATGTCGGCGTTCATGAGCCTGTTGTTCTGGAAACTTGCCGCGGGTGTTCCCCTCACCGTGCCGGTTTCGGCCGAAGGCGTGGCCTGGTGGGTTTCCGTGAACACCTGCGTCGACAACCTCCTGCACGCAGCGACGGTCGACCCTGAGCGCTTCAACGCGCGCCGCAGCTATCAGATGCCGGTGCTGCGCCTGACCGTGGGCGAGGTCGTCGAGGCGCTCGCCGCGCGCTTCGGCGCCGAGCGCAAGACGCTCGTGACCTATGCACCCGATCCCTTCATCGAGCGGCTCTTCGCGAGCTATCCGCCGCTCTTGACGCCCGAAGCAGAGCGCCTCGGACTGCGCCACGACGGCAGCGTCGATCAACTCATTACGCGAGCGATGGCGGACTGACCGGTTCGCCTCACGCTGGCACATCAAAAGGACTCCACTCATGAACTACCCCCACGCTCACTATCGTTCGCTGCCCCCCGAGGGGGCGGATGCCTCCCTCGGGGCGGCCCAGCGGGAGGCATCATGAAAATTGTCGGACTCGAATTCCTCGTCTTCGGCATCGACGACATGGCCGGCGCGCGCCAGTACCTGCTCGACTACGGCCTCGACGAAGTCAAATACGATCCGGTGCGAGGCGGCATCTTCACTGCGCTCGACGGCACCGGCCTCATCATGCGCGCAGCCGATGACCCGAGCCTGCCACCGCTGCCACCGAAGGCCGCCACCCCGAGCCTGCGCGAAACCGTCTACGGTGTGGACAACGCCGACACGCTCGCGTCGATCAAGGCCAACCTCGAAGGCGACCGCGCAGTAAGCGTCGATGCCGACGGCACGCTGCACTGTATCGACGACGCCGGCTTCGGCATCGCATTCATGGTCACGCGCCGCCGCCAGTACGAGGCGCGCTACCTCGGCTTCAACGTGCCAGGGCAGCCGCCCGGCCGCGCACCCAACGACTGCGCCGCCAGCCCCGATGCAACGATCAAGCCGCGCACGCTCTCGCACGTGGTCTATTTCGTCGAAGATGCGCAAAAGGCCGAAGCCTTCTACGCCCGCCTCGGCTTTGTCGTCACCGACCGCTTCAACCATCTGGGCCCATTCATGCGCCCGGCCGGCACGCAGGATCACCACACGCTGTTCATGATCGAGAGCCAGAACGATCACATGATCGGCTGCAACCACTTCACGTTCCACCTCGGCTCAGCAAACGAAGTGCTGCAGCACGGCTGGAACTTCGTCAAAAAGGGCTACAAGAGTTTCTGGGGGCCGGGCCGCCACATTCTCGGCAGCAACTACTTCTGGTACTTCAACAGCCCGTTCGGCGCGGCCATCGAGTTCGATGCCGACATGGACCTGCACGACGACCACTGGACGCCGCGCGCTTGCGATCCCGGCTCGGACAATTCGCAGATTTTCCTGTTCGACGCCCGCGGCAAATGGGCGCCGGGCGAGTAAGGCGAGCTGACGATGTCCGCTGAACGCGTGCTCTGCGCGCTGGACGACCTGCCGGACGGCGGCTCGCGCGGCCTGTTGCGGCAAGGCCTCGACGACCGGCTCTGCGTCGTGCGGCAAGGCGGCGAGGTGTTCGTCTGGCTCAACGACTGTCCGCACGAGCATCGCCCGATGGAGTACCGGCAGGACCGGTTCCTCTCCGGCGACGGAAGCCACATCGTCTGTTACGCGCACTCGGCCCATTTCGACATCCGCACGGGCCACTGTTTCGCCGGCCCCTGCACCGGCCGGCACCTGACGAAGGTGCCGGCACGCATAGAGAACGGCAAGGTCTGGATTCCCGCCGAGCTGCCATCGATCTTCGACTGACGACTGATATCTGATACGACGACACCATGTTCCAGTACTTCCCTACCAACTACGTCTGGAGCCTCTCGACGATGATCGCCCTCACGCACGGCGGCAACATCGGAGAGGTGGATGCGATGTGCGCGCCCCTTCTGGAGGCGGCCCGCGCCGGCGACGACCCCGGCACCCTGGCCTTCTACGAAGCGTGGAAAGGCGGCGCGGACAAGCTGATCGCGCTGGCCGACGACGATCTGGCGCGCGGCCACACCCTGTCCGCCGGCGAGAAGCTTGGCCGCGCCGGCCTCTATTACGGCATCGCCGAGCGCATGCAGGCGCACGGTTTCGAAGCCCGCCTCGCGATCTACCGGCGCTCGCTGGCGCTGTTCGAACAGGGCCGCAAGCTGAGCCGCGAAAACTGTGTGCGCGTGGAGATTCCCTACGGCGATACGCATCTGTCTGCGCTGTATGTGCGTGCCGAAGGCCTCGCCCCCGAGCAACGCGCGCCGCTCGTCGTCGTGATGAACGGCCTCGACTCGACCAAGGAGATGCTGCAAAAAAGCGTGATGGGTACGATGTTCGCGCGACGCGGGCTGTCCGCGCTGTTCGTCGACCAGCCCGGCACCGGCGAGGCATTGCGCCTCAACGGCCTGCCTGCCGTGCACAACACCGAAGTGTGGGCCGCGCCGATCGTCGACTGGCTGCAGCAGCATCGCGAAGTCGACCCGCAGCGCATCGGCGCACTGGGCGTCTCGCTGGGCGGCTATTACTGCCCTCGTGCGGTGGCGTTCGAGCCACGCTTCGCGTGCGGCGCGGTCTGGGGCGCGAACCACGACTGGCGCGAAGTGCAGCAGGCACGCCTCAAGCGTGAAGGCGAAAATCCGGTGCCCCACTACTGGAAACACGTGCAGTGGGTATTCGGCGCGAAGGACATGGACGACTTCTTCGCCAAGGCCGCGCACATGCACCTGAACGGCGTGCTGGAGCGCATTCGCGTGCCCTTTCTCGTCACGCACGGCGAGAACGACCGTCAGATCCCGTTGAAGTACGCGCATCAGACCTTCGAGCAGCTCGTCAACAGCCCGAAGAAGGACCTGTTCATTTTCACGGCCCGCGAAGGCGGCGTCGAACATAGCTCGCTGGACAATCCATTGAACGCCGGCAACCAGATTGCCGACTGGCTGGCCGAACAGCTCGGCGGTTCGGTCTCCTGACCGACGATTCCACCTCGCATACAGAGACAAACTATGGCACTGGTCAAGAAAGTCCTGATCGTTGGCGGCGGCATCGGCGGCATGTGTGCCGCGATCATGCTGCGCAGGCAGGGCATCGCCGTCGATCTCGTCGAAGTCAATCCGCAATGGGCGCCGGACGGTGCCGGCATCACGATCAGCGGCCCCACGCTGCGCAGCCTGCGCGAGGTCGGTGTGGTCGACGAAGTGTTGCGCCGCGGCGGCTCCTGGCGCGCTGTCGATATCTGCGATGCGAACGGCAACGTCAACGTCAGCGTGCCGATTGCGCCCGCAGTGGATGCAGACGATCTGCCGGGCGGCGCAGGCATCATGCGCACGGTGCTCGCAGATATCCTCGGCAGCGCCACCCAGGATGCGGGCGCGACCGTCCGGCTCGGCTTGAGCTTCGAGAACATCGAGCAGGATGAAGACGGCGTCGACGTGCTCTTCACCGACGGCAGTCGCGGCCGCTACGATCTGTTGATCGGCGCGGACGGCGTCAACTCGGCCGTACGCAAGCTCGTGATGCCGGCGTTTGCCGGTCCGACGTTCACCGGTCAGGGATCGTGGCGCGCGGTGGTGCCGCGCCTGCGGGAGAACTCGACGATCTACATGGGCAAGACCACCAAGGCGGGCATGAACCCGATCAGCGCGACCGAATGCTATCTGTTCGTGCTCGACAAGCGCGACGGAACGGACTTCATCGCGCCGGACCGATGGCCGTCGATGCTCGCCGGCTTGCTGGAGGAGTTCGGCGGCGCGATCGGCGAATTCCGCGCCGGGTTACTGGACGGTTCGCTCAGGAATCACGGGGTGCTGTACCGGCCGCTCGCCGGCCACATGATCTCGGCGCCGTGGCACAAAGGGCGTATCGTGCTGCTCGGCGACGCGGTGCACGCAACCACGCCCCATCTGGCGTCGGGCGCCGGGATCGCCGTTGAGGGCGCCATCGTGCTGGCTGAGGAACTGCAGCGCCGCCATTCCCTGGAAGGCGCGTTGATCGCTTACGCCGGCCGCCACTACGACCGCGCGCGGCTGGTGGTCACGGCCTCGGGCCGCATGGGGCAGATCGAGCAGGACGGCGGTTCGCGGGAAGAACACACGCGCGTGATGGTCGAGGCTCAGCAAGCTTTGCGCGCCCCGCTTTGATCATCCACGCTTTTCAATACGTACACCTTTGCATGGGAGACACGCAAACGTGAGCACTTCCAATCACTCCAACGGCCGCGTGGCCGTGGTTACCGGCGCAGCCGGCGGACTGGGCGAGGCGTTCGCGCTGCGCCTCGCGGCAAGCGGCCATGAACTGGTCCTGACCGACCGTGAACCGTGCGACGCACTGGCCTCGCAGATCAACGCGGCAGGCGGCCGCGCGACGACGTCCGCCTGCGATCTCGCCGATCCCGCCCATGTCGAGCGCTTCGCGGCGCAAGTGCTCGAACAGGTCGGCAAGGTCGATGTGCTGGTCAATAACGCTGCCTTCATGCCGATGGCGCCGCTCGCGTCGATTACGGCTGCGCTCTGGCGGCAGATCATGTGCGTCAACGTCGACGCGCCGTTCCTGCTCGCCCAGGCGTTCTCGTCCGGCATGGCCGAGCGGCGCTGGGGACGCATCGTCAATCTGGCGTCCAGCACTGTCTGGGGGCCGCCGCCGGGCATGTCCGCCTACGCGAGCAGCAAGATGGCCGTGATCGGACTGACGCGTGCGCTCGCCGCGGAACTCGGTGACCGTGGCATCACCGTCAATGCGATTTCCCCGGGGCTGACCCGTCACGCGGGCAGTGCAGCGAACCTGCCGGCCGCAGCCTTCGAGGCCGCGCGCGCCCGCCAGTTTATTCCGCGCACCGAGCTTCCAGACGACCTGACCGGCGCACTGGCGTTCCTCGTCTCGGACGATGCGCGGTTTATCACCGGACAGGTGCTGAACGTCGACGGCGGCGGCTTCGGCTTCTGACGCTCGTGCTCCGGGACAACATACCCGACGGCATCCATCGTCAAGCGTTAACCGCCTTACGCGCCTTCACCGGCGCATCCGCCGCCCCCGTCGTGTGATACGCATGATTCAGATGCTTGCGCATGCGCTCGGCGGCAGCGGCCATGTCGTCGGCCAGAATCGCATCGATGATCTCGAGATGCTCGTTGCACCATTCGCGGATGCGCTTGCGGTTCACATACCCCTGAAACTCCAGCAGACGGCGCAAACGGTTCTGCTGCTGCATCGACTGATGCATGAACACGTTACCGCTGTACTCCGCCAGCATCTCGTGGAAATTCGCGTCCGTCTCGAACACCTGCTTCGGCGTCACGCTGTCGAGTCCGAGCTGCGAAACGAGAAAGATGTGCTCGCGCCGGCACCGCTCCAGCGCCGAGCGGTCGGCCGAAAACGTGGGCAGCAGCAGGCCGGCGGGTTCGAGCGTCAGCCGGAAGTCGTAGCTGCTCTTGAGCGTCGTCGCCGAATCCAGCGACGGTTGAAAGCTCCAGCCATGACCTTTGTTACGCACGATCAGGCCGTCTTCGGAAAGACGTGACAGCGCGCGCGTCATCGTGACGCGATCGACGCCATAACGCTGCCCGATGTCCGTCTGCGTCAGCGACACGGGCAAGGTGCCCGCCAGCCGGTCCGTCACCAGACGGTTATAGAGGTCTTCGTCGGCGGAGGTCGGCGGTTCGAGTTCGATCCGATGCAGGCCTTCCGCGGGCTGCGCAAGAAAGAAGCCCTGGTTCTTGCGCGACTCGATCACGCCCAACGATTCCAGCAATACCATCGCCGCACGCACCGGCGTGCGCGACACGCCGAGCAGATCCGCGAGCTGCTGCTCGCGCAGATGATGCCCGGCCTCGAAGCGTGCTTCCTGGATCAGATCGACGATCTGTCTTGCCAGCAGTTGCGCCGACTTGCCCGCCCGCCTTGTCATCTCACGGTTCCTCCAATCGATGGCGGAAGAATAACAAAAAATACAAATTGATTGTATAGCGGACACGCATACCACATCCCGCCCCATCGCGCGCCCTCTGTGCTAGCCAATTGATGAAAGGTTTTTGTTCGCTTGACCTGGGTTTTTTTAGTTTGTATAAATTGCAACAACTTAGACAAACAATGCTTCGCAGGAGCTGCGCATGTCACTATCTCTACTGCTCGAGTACCTGACCTCGGTCGACTTCATCCACGGCGCGGCCATGACGCTCGCGATCACCGTCGTCTCCCTGCTGTGCGGCATGCTGATCGGCATTGCGCTGGCGCTGCTGCAAGGCACGCGCAGCACCCTCGCGAAGGGCGTCACGTTTCTCTACCTGTGGCTCTTTCGCGGCACGCCCGTGCTGTTCCAGATCATCTTCATCTTCAACGTGCTGCCGTCGTTCGGCATCCGTTTCAGCGCATTCGTGTGTGCGGTGCTCGCGCTGTCGCTCAACGAAGGCGCGTTCATGTCGGAAATCTTTCGCTCGGGCCTGCATGCCGTCAAAGAGGGCCAACGCACCGCCGGCTTTGCGCTCGGCATGACGGGCGCCAAGGTGTTCCGCCACATCGTGCTGCCGCAGGCGTTGCGCGTCGTGCTGCCGCCCATCGGCAACCAGATGATCGGCATGCTCAAGCTGAGCGCGCTGGTCTCGGTGATCGCCGTCCAGGAACTGCTGCTCGTCGCCAATCAGGCGGCCAGCGCCAACTTCCGCTATCTCGAAGCGCTGACGGCAGCGGGCATCTACTACCTCGCGTTCACCACGCTGTTCATGATGTTGCAGGGCTGGATGGAGCGCGCGCTCGATCGCAAGCGCAAGACCACCACGCGCAGGATGTCGTTCACCGAACGGCTGCTCGGCACCTCGCAACCCGTCGTCCGTTAAAGGTTTGCCATGTCCACCCCCAACACGCCGCCGCTGCTGAAGATTCATCGCATCGACAAGAGTTACGGCACCACGAAAGTGCTGAAAAGCTGTTCGCTCGAGGTTGCGCCGAAAGAAACCATCGTGATCGTCGGGCCGTCGGGCTCGGGCAAATCGACGCTGCTGCGCTGCGTGAACCTGCTCGAAGTCGTCGACGCCGGCAACATCCTGTTCGAGGGCCGCGACCTCACGCGCGAACTGAAGCAGGTGCATCGCGTGCGTCAGCAGATCGGCATGGTGTTCCAGAACTTCGAGCTGTTCTCGCATCTGAGCGCCGTCGAAAACATCATGCTCGCGCCGATGACCGTGGCGGGCATGTCGCGTCACGACGCCCATGACATCGCGCTCGCCTTGCTCAACAAGGTGCGGCTGCGCGAACGCGCCGACGCGTTCCCCGACCAGCTTTCAGGCGGCCAGCAGCAACGCGTCGCGATTGCGCGCGCGCTCGCGATGAAGCCGAAGGTCATGCTGTATGACGAACCGACCTCGGCGCTCGACCCCGAAATGGTCAACGAAGTCACGGAAGTGATGGCCGAACTCAGCGCCGAAGGCATGACCAGTCTCGTCGTCACGCACGAAATGGGTTTTGCGCGCCGTGCCGCCGATCGCATCGTTTTCATGGAGGCGGGCGAAGTGATTCTCACCGAAAGCAAAGAGCAGTTTTTCAGCGGCGCCACGCACGAGCGCGCCCGCCGTTTCCTCGATCAGATCCTGCATTGATTCCCGGAGTCTCCCGCATGTCCATTCAGCCCGATCTCGCCCGCATGAAGCGGGACCTGACCGCCCTCGTCGGCATCAATACGGAAAACCCGCCGGGCCGCGAACTCGAAGCGGCGCAACTCGTTCATCAACTGCTCGAAAGCGCGGGCTTCGACCTATCGCTGTCCGAATACAAGCCCGGCCGGGCGAACGTGATGGCGCGGCTCGAGAACGGCCCCGGCCCGACCTTCGCGTTCAACACGCACCTCGATGTGGTGCCCGCAGGCGATGGTTGGCAATCCGATCCGTTCGTTTTGCGCGAAGCCGACAACCGTCTGTACGGACGCGGCTCATGCGACGCGAAAGGCCCGCTCGCCGCGATGCTCGAAGCGATGCGCATGCTCGCCGCGGACCGCTCGCGCTGGTCGGGCACGTTGCTCGGCGTGTTCACCGCCGACGAGGAAATCGCCAGCGAAGGCGCGAAATTCTATGCCGCGAGCCGTCCGAAAGTGGACTACGTGGTGGTCGGCGAGCCGACTTCGAATGCGACCTTCTCGGCCCACAAGGGCAGCCTGCGGCCGCTCGTGCGCGTGCACGGCGTCACCGCGCACTCGGGCACGCCGCATCTGGGCGACAACGCGATCTATCGCGCCGCGCAACTGCTCAAGCTGATCGAGGGGCATCACGAGAACGAAGTGCGCTGCCGCTGCCATCCGCTCGTCGGCGCGGCGAGCCTGACCGTGACGCGCGCGCTCGGCGGCCACGCCGACAACGTGGTGCCGGGCGCGTGCGACCTGCTGCTCGACCGGCGCATGGTGCCGGGCGAACTCGAAGCGGACGTCAAGGGCGAGATCGAACGTCTGCTGCAGGTCGCGCACGAGCAGTTCGGCGTGCGCGCCGAAGTGCTCGAATACCGTCCGACCACGGGCGGCGCCACCGAAACGGCCGCCGATTCGAAGATCGTGCAGGCCAGTCTCGCCGCTTGCCGCACGCACGGCACGGCCAACCCCGGCCCCTTCGGCTTTCAGGGCGGCTGCGATCTCGTGCATTTCCGCAGCGTCGGCGCCTCGGGCGTCGTGATCGGGCCGGGCACGCTGGAAGTCGCGCACAAGCCCGATGAGTTCGTGCCGATCGACGAGTTTCTCGCTGCGAGCCTCATCTATCGCGACGTCGCGCTAGAGATGATGAAAGCGGGCGCCTGACGTGCAAGCCACTCTCCATCGCGCCGCGTTGCACTACGGCGGCGGCCTCGTTCTGCACACCGCGTCGTCGGGCAGCGTCGGCGAACTCGACGCGCTGTATCTGCGCCTCGTCGACGCCGGCGTGAGCGCGGTCGGCGAAGTACGCATCAACATCGCCTACCTCAACGGCTACGCGGCACAGGACCTGATCGATGAAGCGCGCGCGGCGCTCGGGAAGATCGACTGGTCGCGCGGCGCGCGCGCCCTGCTCGACACCGCGCCCACGTGGCTCGCGCCGTACAGCGCCCCCGTTCGCACGCTGCTCGACAGTGCGCTGCACGACCTGCTCGGCAAGCAGACGGGCGCGAGCGTCGCTGCGCTGCATGGCGGCACGTTGCAGGGCAAGCCCGCATGGCGGTCGAACCAGACCCTCTTCTGGTCCGACGACGAGCCAATGCTCACACGCGCAGCCCAGTATCTCGAACGCGGCTTCAACGAACTGAAGCTGCGCGTGGGCATCGGCAGTTTCGACGACGACCTGCGCCGCATCGATCTGCTGCGCTCGCGCTTCGGTTCGCGCATCACGCTGTCGGTGGATGCTAACGGGCAGTGGCAACCCGCCGATTGCGCAACGCGGCTCGCAGCGCTGGCGATGCGCGGCGTCGAGTACGTCGAGCAGCCCATCGCCGCCGGCGACTGGGACGGTCTGCGGCACATCGCCCGCACGAGCCCGCTCACGCTGATGCTCGACGAGAGCCTGCAATCCGCCGCCGACATCGACATGCTGTGCGATTTCGCCGGTCTGCCCGTCGCCGCACATCTGAAGCTCGTCAAGCTGGGCGGCATCGCCACCACAGTGGCAGCGGCGCGCAAGCTGAAAGCGGCCGGCATCCCGCTGATGATCGGCCAGATGAACGAAGGCGCGGCGGCCACGGCGGCGGCGTTGCAAGTGTGCTGCGCCACTGCGCCGCGCTGGGCCGAACTGTACGGCGCGGACGGACTGATCGACGATCCCGCGAGCGGCATCGCTTATCGCAACGGCACCGTCAGCGTCGCGCAGGCGAGCGGACTCGGCATCGACTTCGACGCACTTTCGACACAACTTGTTTAACCCATTCTCAGGACTACCGACATGCAGGCAAACAACGGACCCGCTCAAGGCTGCGAATCGGCCTTCCCGGCCGCAGAATACGCAGCGCGCGTCGCGCGCACGCGTGAGGCGCTCGCTCGCGCCAACATCGACGCGATGGTGGTCACCGGCCCGGAAAACATCTTCTATCTGACCGGCCAGCAGACGCCCGGCTACTACACGTTCCAGGCGCTGGTGCTGCCCGTCGAGGGCGAGCCCGTTTTTGTGATCCGCCAGCTCGAATACTTCAACTTCATCGCCAACACTTTCATTGCCGACGCGCAGGTCTACGGCGACGGCGACAATCCAGTCGACGTGCTGGTGAACGTCATCCAGCAGAAAGGTCTTGCAGGCAAGCGCGTCGCCATCGACAAGCGCGGCTGGTTCCTGCCCATTTCCGTCTATGAGGCGCTGTGCGGCAAGCTCGGCACGCTTGCCGACGCTGCAGGCGTGATCGAGCAGTTGCGCGCGGTGAAGTCCGCGGCGGAGATCGACAAGATCGCCACGGCGGCGCGCTATGTCGATGCGGGGATGCGCGCGGGACTCGCCGCCGTCAAGCCGGGCGCGACGGAAAACACGCTGGTCGCCGCCATGATGGCGGCCGCGATCGACGCCGGTTCCGAGTACGTCGGGATGGAGCCGCTGGTGTCGGCCGGGCCGCGCACGGGCGTGCCGCACGGCACGTGGCGCCGCCGCGCCCTGGAACAGGATGCGCCCGCGTTCCTCGAAATGGCTGCGTGTCACGACCGCTATCACGCGGCGCTGATGCGTTCGGCCTGGATCGGCGCAGTGCGGCCGGAAGCGCTGGAGATGGAAAAGGTCTGCCAGGAAGCGTTGCAGGCCGCACTCGAGGCGATTCGTCCCGGCGCGCCTTGCGAAGCGCCGCACCTCGCCTGCCAGCGCGTGATCGATCGCGCGGGCTACACCGACAACTTCAAGAAGCGCACCGGCTACTCGATCGGCATTTCGTTCGCGCCGGACTGGGGTGAAGGTTCGATCCTGAGCATGTACACCGGCGTCATGACACCGCTGCAACCGGGCATGACGTTCCATATTCCGCCTGCGCTGCGCATCTACGGCGAATTCACGGTCGGCGTCAGCGAAACGGTGGTCGTAACCGAGACGGGCTACCGCGTGCTCGGCTCCATCGAACGTCCGTTGCTGCGCGTGGCCGCCTGAGCGCTCGTCATCCGAATCCAGAGGTCTACATGTCCTTTTCACAACTGGCGCCGCGCATGAGCCGCGTGCGCCCCTCGCCCACCGCGGCCATTTCCGACAAGGTGCGCGCGTTGCTGGCCGAGGGCAAGCCCGTCATCAATCTCGGTGAAGGCGAACTGCACTTCGACACGCCCGCGCACATCAAGCGCGCTGGCATCGCGGCAATCGAACGCGGCGACACCAAATACACAGCGGTAGCGGGCACGGCCGAACTGCTCGCAGCCATCGTCGACAAGTTCGCCCGTGAGAACGGCGTGCGCTACTCGAGCGATGAAGTGATCGCCGGAACGGGCGCGAAGCAACTGATCTTCAATGCGCTGCTCGCGACGATTGCGCCCGGCGACGAAGTGCTGATCTGCGCCCCGTACTGGGTGTCTTATCCCGACATGGTCGCGCTCGCGGACGGCAGCACGCGCGTGCTGCAAGGCTGCGCCGAACATGGCTGGAAATTGCAGCCCGAGGTGCTGCGCGAAGCGATCGGGCCGCGCACGCGCTGGGTCATTCTCAACTCGCCGAACAATCCGACCGGTGCCGTCTACACGCGCGACGAACTGCGTGCGCTCGCCGACGTGTTGCTCGAACACGAGCACGTGTTGCTGATGGCCGACGACATCTACGAGCATGTGCGCTACGGCGGGCCGTTTCATACGCCGGTACAGGTCGAGCCGCGTTTGCACGAACGCACGCTGACGGTCAACGGCGTGTCGAAGGTGTATTCGATGACGGGCTGGCGCATCGGCTATGCAGGCGGCCCCGACTGGCTGATCCGCGCGATGCAGACGCTGCAATCGCAAAGCACCTCGAATCCGAGCACGATTTCGCAGGCCGCGGCGCTTGCGGCGCTGGACGGCGGCACGGACTTCCTCGTCGAGTGGCTCGCCGAACTGCGCGTGTGCCGCGACCTCGTGGTCGAAACCGTCGCACGTTGTCCTGGCCTGCGCTGCGAAGCGGCTGACGGCGCGTTCTATGCGTTCGTCGATTGCTCGGGGGCGATCGGTGCGACCACGCCGCGCGGCGACACGATCGCCACCGACCTGGACTTTGCCAACTACCTGCTCGAAGTCGCGCACGTGGGCGTCGTGCACGGCAGCGCGTTCGGCCTCGGCAACCACGTTCGCATCGCCTACGCCGTGCCGCTGCCGACATTGCAGGACGCGTGCCGCCGCATCGCGGCCGCGTGCGCAGCGTTGACGCTCGCGTCCGTGCCGGCGGAAGTCGGCGAAGATTGACGCCTCGGTGCGGCGACGCGCTCCTGCAGCGCGCCGGCCGCGTCACAGCATGTTGACGACATGGGAGTGCCCCCGGTGCTATACCTCGTTGAAGACTCGGCGCACCTGCCGGCACAATACGGCGCACTCGCGGCTCTGCTGGCCGACTCGCTCGACTCCGTCCTGATGCATCCCGCCACGCGGTTCGACGAGCAGCGTTATCCCGACGCCGTGCAGCATGTGACGGCGGACGGAAGGCTCGTCGTCAGTGGTCTGGTGTGGCGGCAGCGCACGGGACGACCCGACGCCGCCGGTTTCTCCCATGCTGCGGAGCTCGTTGCCGCCGCGCAGACGCGCGACGTCGTGGTGCCCGTTCATCCGTGCCATGCTGACGGCGACGCGTTTTCCGCCGCGGCGCTGCGCGAATTTGCTGGGCATCAGGGTGTCGCTGTGCGCGTACTGCAAGTGGTTCGTGAAGCCGGCAGCGCCAGCATCGTCGAAAGCGATGGCGCCGCGCGACGCATCGTGCTCGACACCGTTCAGGACCGCTATGGGCGATTGGAATGTACTCACGCTCACACTCACGCACGGCACGAAAGACCACAGATCACGCGTGACCTCACGCGCCTGAAAATCGCGCTGGTCGGACGCGAATGCGAGCAGCGCGAACAGTATCCGGCGACACTCGCCGCTCTGGGCGATACCGCCGATGCACTCCAGTTCGATCTCGACGTGCATTTCATCGCGGCGCAAGACATCGACGATGCCCGCGCCGCCGAACTGCTCGATAGCGCGGACGGTATCGTGCTGCCCGGCGGCAGCGACATGTCGCGCGTCGCCGGCCAGGTCGCCACTGCGCGATTCGGCTGGCTTGCAGCGCGTCCTCTGGTCGGGTTATGTCTCGGCATGCAGTCGATGGCGACGGCCATCGCGAGACTCGCGCTCGGCACGAACGAGATCGGCATGATGGAAGCACAACCGGACGCGCGGATCGCGAGCTTCGTGCCCGTCGGCGTGAACGACGATGGAAGCCTCGCGCATCGGCTCGGCTCGCAGCCTGTCGTGACCGCTCGCGATTCGCGCATCGCGAGCCTGCTCGGTGCGCACGCGAGCGTCCGTTGCAATCATCGTTACCGGTTGAATCCGGAACTCGAAGAGCCGCTCGCCATGATGGGCGTGACGGTCAGCGCGCGCGATGAAAGCGGGCTGATCGCGGATGCGATCGAAAGCCGCACACATCCGTTTTTCGTCGGCATGCAAGGGCATCCGGAACTGTCGTCGCGGCGCGACAACCCGCATCCGCTGCTCGTTGCCTTTCTCGAAGCAACGGCGCAGGCTCGGCGCATCGCAAGTTAGGTGTGCGTCGGCAACGCTAATACCCGCACTTCGCCTGGCTGCCCGGCGCAGACTCATCTCCGCGCCGGGCAACAAGTGCGCGCATCAAATCAACTTCATCGTGCAGCGCTAATCGCCGACGCAAACAGCGCCGCATCGACGTTGCCGCCCGAGGCGACGATCAGCACACGTTTGCCGCGCAGCGCCGACGCCTTCGGGTCGGCCATCATGCCCGCCAGCGCGACCGCCCCGCCCGGTTCGACCACGACACGAAACGTCTCGAAGCAGAACGCCATCGCCCGTCGTACCGCGTCGTCGTCGGCGGCCAGCACGCCGGCGAGGCGCTCGCCGTTGATCGAGAACGGCAATTCAGCCGGCACGGGCGCGAGCAGCGCATCGCAGATCGACGCGCGACCCGCCGGATTGGTCTCGCGCTGCCCCGACGCCAGCGAACGGCGCGTATCGTCGAAGTCGGCGGGTTCGGCGGCCCACACTTCGGCGCGCGACTGCGCCGCCTCGACGGCAAGACAGGTTCCGGCCGCGAGGCCACCGCCGCCGCACGGCACGACGATCGCGTCCAGCGCGTCAGCACCGAAGCGCTCGAGCGCCTCGAGCGCCACCGTGCCCTGCCCGGCGATCACGTGATGATGATCGCCCGGCGGTACGACCGCGAAGCGCCCTTGACGCGACAGTTCAGCCGCCACTTCCTCGCGGCTTTGACGCTCGCGGTCGTAGCGCACGATGCGCGCACCCGCCTTGCGTGCCTTTTCGACCTTGTTTTCAGGCGCATTCGACGGCATCACCACCGTGGTCGGAATGCCGAGCATGCGTCCGACGGTCGCGATGGCCTGCCCATGATTGCCCGTCGAGTACGCGACGACGCCATCGGGACAGGTGCTGCGATCGAGCCGCGACAGGCAGTTGTAGGCGCCGCGAAACTTGAACGCGCCGGTATGTTGCAGCGATTCGAGCTTGACGAACACTTGCGCGCCCGTCATCTCGTCGAGCAGATCGGAACGCACGATGGGCGTATCGACGGCCACCTTATGCAAGCGCACCGCCGCGTCCGATACGTCTTTGGCAACGGGCGTTTGAAATGACAACATGTTGGAGTCCTTGAAGTTCAGCCGGCCAGCCGGTCACGGTCCGGCCGTATTGCAGATCCGCGATCAGAACCGGTGGCGCAAGCCGACGGTCACGATGGTCTGCGTACTGGTGCCGTCCACGCCGTAAGACGAAATCGTCGCGCGCGCTTCCTGCAGGCCGCCCGACGTGGTGCGCTGTGCGCCGCTCGCGCGCTGGAATGCGGCGGTTGCATACACGTCAGTCAGCTTCGACAGGTTGTAGAACGTGCCCGCGCTCACCTGGTTGTAGTGTGCGGACGCATCGCCGCTCGCCGACGTGTACACGTAACCGACGCCAAAACGCAGTGCCGGACTGACGCGATAGAAGCCATACACGCGCCCCGTGTTGAAGCGCTCCGTATTCTTGAAAGTCGATTCGCCGTCGGCGGTGTAACGCGCGTTGCTGTAGCCCGTGCCGAGCGTGAACGCACCAAGCTGATACTGCGCCGCGAGTTGTGCGATGCCGAGCACGTGCGCGCTCTGATACGCGGCATTGATCGAACCGCCTTCGAATAGCGCGTCGGTGGTCGCGCTGGTCCAGCTTGCGCGCTTGCCCGTCGTGCTGTTTGCGTTGGCGGCCTGGAAATAGCCCGCGCCGAGCTTCAGCGGACCGTTCCCGTACGACGCGGCCGTGCTGAACGTATAGCCCTGCCCGATCGACCCCGCGACGCCGCCGGGCGCAACAAGCGCTTCGAACTGCAGGCCAGACACACTCGGCGACGTGTACTTCACGGCGTTCGACACGCGCGCGCTGAAGTCGTTGTTGTCGACGTCGCCCGGCGTCGCGAACGGCACGCTGCCGCCCGTGCCGTCCGCCGTCAGCGGCTGCACCAGATCGACGATCGGGTCGTACATGCGGCCCGCGACCACGGTGCCCCAGCGCTCGCTCGACAAGCCGACGAACGATTGCCGGCCGAATTCGCGGCTGCTTTGCAGCATCTTGCCCGTGCCGATCGCGAAACCCGATTCGAGCTGGAAGATCGCCTTCAAACCGTCGCCGATATCTTCCGCGCCCCTGAGGCCCCACCGGTTGCCGGACAGACCGCCGCTCAGCAGACTGTAGCGGTCGCCGCTCGCGGTTTTGAGGTAGCTGATCCCCGCGTCGACGATACCGTAAAGCGTGACGCTGCTCTGTGCGTGTGCGGTGGTTACGCCGGCCAGTCCAAAGGCGACGCCAGCGATGGCAAGTTTCGTTGTTTTCATTTGTTCTACTGAAGAGTCTATAAAAAATATTGTGCGTAAAAACCGACTGAACGTATCACTCCGTGCTTGCCCGCTTTTCCCGATCCAGCGCGAACCGCACGATGCGAAAAGGCGAACACGCCCCTTCGAGACGGCGTTGCCGCCCCGAATGTCCGTCAGCCAATGGAATGTGTGCCGCCGCGAGATTGCGCCGTGCGCCGCAATCTCGCGGCGCCGGCGCAAACGGCAGCGATGCGGCCTGTCAGTTCGCCTTCGCCGTCGATGCGAGTGCATCGAAGATCGACACGGATGCCGGCAGCTTCCACTTGTCGATCAACTGGCCATAGGTGCCTTGCGCAACCACTTTCGCCAGCGCATCCTTCAGCGCGGCCGCCATGGCCGTGTCGCCCTTCGGCACGGCAAAGCCGATGCTGGTGGTCTGCTCGAACTCGGGACCGACCGCCTGATACGTGTTGGGCACTTCCGTGAGCAACTGCACGGTGCCGGGCGTCGAGTTGTAGATAGCGTCCGCGCGGCCCTGGCGCAAACTCAGCGCGGCGTCCTGCGCGGTCGGCAACGTCATGATGTTCGGGCTCGGCTTGCCCGACGATATGCAGCGCTTCGCATCGGCGCGCGCGTAGGTCTCCTCGATGCCGCCGAGCGTCACCGCAACGCTCTTGCCGCAGAGCGTATCGTCGCGTCCCGTGATCTTCGCCGGATTCGACGCCTGCACGATGATGCGGTCGCCGATCCGCAGATACGGCACGAAGTCGACCTGCGCGCTACGCGCCGGCGTGATGTACATCGCCGAATTGATCATGTCCAGACGGCCGCCTTGCAGCGCCGGAATCAACCCGCTGAACTGCATGTTCTGCGCGTCGGGCGCGAGGTTCATCTGCTTGGCGACGGCGTTGATCAGGTCGATGTCGAAACCGGTCAAGGCGCCGTTGCGCGTGAATTCGAACGGCGCGAAGGTCGCCGCGACGCCGTAAGTCAGCTTGCCGGCGTCGACGGTTTTCAGCGGTTCGGCTGCCTGCGTGGGGATCGTGGAGATGAAGGAAAGCGCTGCCGAAGCGGCGAGCGCGCGCAATGCAAAGCGAAGGTCCATGGTGATTCCTGCGGAAGTGAACGAGTGTTTTGCTTGAGTTGTACAAATTTATACAAATTCGAAAATTACGCGTCAAGCAGGAATTAAACAAATTCGCAGGATTTCTCGATGATGCTCGCCGTTACATGCCGCGCTTGCCTCACACGTTTTGTATTTTTTAACGCATGTTGTACATGCGATGCACAGATCGCCGAACAATCCGCTGATCGGCTGCCGCGCTAACGCACGTCGATTACGCACGTCAATTGCGCGGACGGGCAAGCGCCTCCACCAGAACGCGGATCATGCTCGGCCGGTCCGCATCCGCAGGTGCGACCAGCACGATCTCACGTTGCCAGGCCGCGCCCGGCAGCGGCGTCATCCGGCAATCGGCCGAGAAGCGCTCGATGCCCGACCATTTCGGCACCAGACCCACGCCCATACCGTCCGCGACCAGCATCACGATCGCTTCCAGCGCGTCGAGATCGCACAGCACCGTCGGCTCGATGCCGTGCTCGGCGAGCCAGCCGGCCGCGTGCCGGCCGCCCCACGAGTTCGGGTCGTAGCGGATATAGGGTTGCGTGCCGAGCAGCTTCGTCGCGCTGCCGCGCACGTTTTTCGCGGCCAGCAACACCAGCGGTTCGATGCGCAACGACACCGCGCGCATCGTTTTCGGCAACGCGAACGGCGGCGCGACGACGATCGCCGCGTCGAGTTCGCCCGCTTGCAGCGCCTGATAGAGGCTCTTCGAAGTACCCGGCACAATCACAGGCCGGCCATTCGGCGCCTGGCGCGTGAACTCGCGCAACGCAGCGGGCAGCATGCCTGTCAGCGCCGTCGAAATCGCACCGACCTTGAGCGTGCCGCTCAGGCCGTCGCGATCCGCATCGCCGCGCAACAGCGACGCCTCGCGCACCAGCCGCCGCGCCCGCGGTAGCAGCGCGAGACAGGCCTCGGTCGGCTGCGCCTTATAGCCGTTGCGCGACAACAGGGCAAAACCCAATTCGCGCTCGAGCACCTGCAGGCGCTGGCCGATGGCGGCGGCCGTCAGATGCTCGAGGCGCGCGGCATCGGCGATCGAACCGCTGTCGATCACGGCGATCAGGCTTTTCAGGAAGCGCGTATCCAAAAGAAAACCTTTTGTTCTAAAAATAAATCCATGCTATCTCTTTTGATTAGCCGCTGCTAGGCTGACGTTCATCTAACCCTTGCGGCACAGGAGTCAGCATGCACACCGCCTTCCATCTCGCGTACCACGTGCGCGATCTCGACGAATCGCGCGCGTTCTACGGCGGCGTTCTCGGTTGCAGCGAAGGCCGCAGCACCGATACGTGGGTCGACTTCGATTTCTTCGGCCATCAGATCTCGCTGCATCTGGGCGAACCGTTTCCGGTGACCAACACGGGCCGCGTCGGCGATCAAATGGTCCCGATGCCGCATCTCGGCCTCGTGATGGAGATGGCCGACTGGCGCGCACTCGCCGAGCGGATGCGCGCTCACGGCATCGAATTCGTGATTCCGCCGAGCCTGCGTTTCGAGGGCCAGCCCGGCGAACAGGCCACGATGTTCTTCCTCGACCCGAGCGGCAACCCGATCGAAATCAAGGGTTTCGCCAACCTCGGCAAGGTGTACGCGAAGTGAAACCCGCACTGCCTTTCATCGCCAATCCCGACTATCCGTTCGCTTCACA
This sequence comes from Paraburkholderia sp. SSBN10T, assembly GCF_056619545.1. Taxonomy (NCBI): domain Bacteria; kingdom Pseudomonadati; phylum Pseudomonadota; class Betaproteobacteria; order Burkholderiales; family Burkholderiaceae; genus Paraburkholderia; species Paraburkholderia sp. SSBN10T. Next base: position 117,499 of record NZ_JBWQQI010000004.1, on the reverse strand, counting down.
ATGGATCGACGCGCTGCAACGCGCGATGCCCGACGAGCAGATCGTGCCGCTCGACGCGCTGGATGCGCAGGCGCGCGCGGCGTGCAAGGTCGCCATCGTCGCGAATCCGCGTCCGGAAGATCTGCGCACGCTGCCCGCGTTGACGTGGGTGCATAGCGTGTGGGCGGGCGTCGAGCGGCTGGTGGGCGATCTCGCGGATACCAACCTGAAAATCGTCCGGCTGGTCGATCCGCAACTCGCCGATACGATGGCGGAGGCCGTGCTGGCCTGGACGCTCTACCTGCATCGCGACATGCCGCGCTATGCCGCGCAGCAGACGCAGCGCCGCTGGCAGGCGCACGACTATGTGCGCCCGCAACAGAAAACAGTGGGGCTGCTGGGACTCGGCGCGCTAGGCGAAGCGGCCGCGCGCCGCCTGCTGGATGCCGGTTTCAGCGTATGCGGATGGAGCCGGTCGCCCAAGGCGATCGAAGGCGTCGATTGTCATGCGGGCGATGCGGAACTGCCCGCCATGCTGGGCAAATGCCATATCCTCGTGTGCCTGCTGCCGCTCACGCCGCAGACAACAGGACTGCTGAACGGGAAGACACTGGCCTTTCTGCGCGACGGCGCATCGCTGATCAATTTCGCACGCGGGCCGATCGTGGACGACGCAGCGCTCAGGAATGCGCTGGATCGCGCGGCGCTCGGGCACGCGGTGCTCGACGTCTTCGCCACCGAACCGTTGCCCGACGATAGCTGGCACTGGGCGCATCCGCGCGTGACGGTCCTGCCGCACATCTCCGCACCGACCGACCGCGCCACGGCTTCGTCGATCGTCGCGGACAATATCCGCCGTTATCGCGAGAGCGGCGCGATTCCGCCTTGTGTCGCTCTCGCACGCGGATACTGATTGGGTTGCACTGAAATCGAAGGCGCTGATGGCGTGGACGCAAGGTGCGTCACGATCTTGTCTCACGCCAACCGCTGGACATCAGCGCCTCGCGGCCATGCAGCCTTCGACGGTTGGCGCTATTCTCTTCGCGGAATAAAACCGGGACTCCCCGTCTTCACGACTTCGTTGAACCTCTGCCTGATCTGAATCCGGTTGATCTCGTCGAACGCGTCTGCAGGGAGTGCCGAGAGGTTGAAATTCTCACGCGCACGGGCCAGCGTCTTGGGCGTCGTGAGCAAAGCCGTGCCACGCTGCACCGCCCAGGCGAGCAGCACTTGCGCCGGCGTCTTGCCGACCCGCGCGGCAATCTGCGAAATGACTGGGTCTTCGAGCGGCCCGGGTCTTATTCCGTGACCCAGTGGCGCAAAAGCCAAAAACACAATCCCTTTCTCGTTGCAGAATTCCAGAAGCTCTGTTTCGGGAAGATAGGGATGCGCCTCGACCTGGACGACGGCCGGCTTGATTCTCGCTGATTCATAGAGAGGCTGGAGTTCGTTCAGGCCGATGTCGGACAGTCCGATGGCGCGGCACCGCCTATCGTCGACGAGGCCTTCCATTGCCCGCCACGTGTCGAGCAACGTCACGCCCTGGTCGTAGAGGACATTGCCTTCTGCGTCGCGCGGATCCTGTTCATCTCCCGCTTGAAATGCGAACGGCGTATGAATCAGATAAAGATCCAGGTAGTCGAGCCTCAGCCTTTCACGACTTGCGTCGCAAGCCGGGCCGACTCGCTCGGGCCGATGATTCGAGTTCCATAGCTTGGTGGTCACAAAAATTTCTTCGCGCGCGATGCCTCCGGTCGCAAGTCCCTCGTGCAGGGCTTCGCCCACCTCACGTTCGTTTCGATAGCGCTCGGCACAATCGAAGTGCCGATAGCCGGCTTCCAGGGCACCCCTGGTGGCGCTCAAAGTCGTGGCCGCATCTGGAATCAGCGTGCCAAATCCGATCGCGGGCATCGCTCCGCCACCGTGATTTAGCCGCATTTTCCGCAACCGAAAATCCGCAAGCTCATTCATGACGACATCTCCGCACCATGTCGTGCCGCGATAGCTCAGTCACTGAACACGCAGGCTCAGGCTGGGACTTTCAGCATAGGATAATTTTCGGGGAGGGCTGGGCATTTCGCGCTGGCACTCTTCTTTCCTGCGGCGGTGGCAGACGTAGGCTGATGCCCAGCAACGGTGCGTATCACCGGTTCGTTGCGACTCCGCGGACGACGTGAAGAAAGCTCGCGGCGGTTCATCAAAAGAACAGCAGCGCACGCAGTTCAATACTGCGGCGCGGCGGCGCATCGGCCGGCGAGGTGGGATCGTCGAATGCGGTGTGCGCGCTTAGACGCGCCACGCCGTCACCGGCCGAATCGTAAATCTTCAGCAGCAGGAATTCATCCGGCGTCATGTTGGGAAAGTAATACCAACGGTGCCGCGGATTGAAAACCAGCGCATACGTCTCGCCTACCTTGTCGGGATAGACGAGGTCCGACGCCACCAGATCGTTGAGCGCAATACTGCGCGAATCGCACAGTGCGAGCGGCGACGCTTGTACCGCTGCGCCGATCGGACGCCACAGGTTGACGATCGCGACGCGCCCCTGCAGCAGTTGCTCGGCTTCGTCTCGCGGTAAATGGTCACGCACCCGGCGTGGCCCCGATACGAACGTCTGATCGTTATGGATGTACTTGACGGGCTCCCTGACACCGTCAGCTCGAACCGGTCTGCCGTCGCGCAACGTATGATCGAACACCACCACCCGCCTCGCTCCAGTGGCCTCTCTGAGCAGCGCATCGGCTTCGGGATAGTAGACGGATTCGATCTTCGCCGGATCGGAGAAATCGGTCAGCGTGCTCGCCCGGCGATGCAGTTCGAAACCGTTCCTGTCGAGTGACAATGCGCCCGGCGGCGGGACAACGCGCGCATTTGAAATCGTCACCCGGTGCGGCCTGTACATGCCGCTGCGCTTCGGCACGCCGGGTGGCGGCTCGTACTGATACGACACCGGTTTCTCGCCGGTGAACTCGAGGTAGTTCAGCTCGGCCTCGATCGTCCTGACCGACACTGGCCTGTCGATGACAATATCGCTCATGTCGCGGTCCTCTTCGCTTCAAAACGTTTCGCTGAACGGCCGCAGATCGATTTCCTGCGACCACGCGCTGCGCCCCTGCTGATGGAGATGCCAATAGGCATCGGCGATCTCAGCCGGCTGGAGCAAACCATCCGCTCCGCGCTCGGCAACGCGCTGCGGAGCGGAGGTACGCAGGCGCTCGCCGTCGATGCCGCCATCGATCACCACATGCGCAACATGAATGTTGCGCGGCCCGAACTCGCGCGCGAGGCTCTGCGCGAGCGAGCGCAAACCCGCTTTGGCAGAAGCGAACGCCGCAAATGGCGGACGGCCGCGCAGCGACGCTGTCGCGCCCGTGAACAACAACGAACCGCTGCCTGCGGCCAGCAGGGGCGGCAGCGCCGCCTGCGCAAACAGGAAGCCGCCGAGGGTCGACACGCGCCACGCGGCTTCGAACTGCTCGGCGCTCAGTTCGAGCGTGGGCGCGCGCGTCGCGTTGCCGGCGTTGAAAATCGCCGCTTCGAGCGTGCCGGACTCAGTGAGTTGCCGCGCGATTGCAGCCAGATCGCGCTCGCTGGTGACGTCTCCCGGTAAGGCGAGTGCATGACCGCCCGCCGCGCGAATTTCATCGGCGATTGCCTCCAGCCGCTCGCGCGAGCGGCCGGTCACGGCGACACGCAAGCCCTCATGAGCAAAACGGCGCGCGAGCGCCGCCCCCAGTCCAGCGCTCGCGCCTACACCGGCAATCCACGCGAGGCGCGTGGGCTGCTGGGGTTTCAGGGTCACCTCGGTCATTGCGTTCTCCTTTGCATCGTCGCGGCTCGTGAGCCGAAAACGAGTGTCATTCTGGTGGAATATCGAGCGGTACGACAAACATGCCAGCGGTGTATTCCATGTGGAAATAGCCGCAACGCGCGTAAGCGGCAATCCGTTCGTGCCGCTCGGGCGATTGGGAACCGTGGGCCGCTGCCGAGGACTCCTCTGAGGATCGATCCCGCGTGACAGGCGTGTGTTTCGACAATTGCTTCTGCAGGCTTCGCACGGGATGCCGAAGTCCGCCCCAGATATGCGTCGCTGAAAGTGTGGCCATACGACCTCCGTCGATTCATCCCTATACCTATGAATCTAGTGAGCCGGATAGCCAAGTGCAAAGAAGTATTTGTGGATTGGTTTTCGGAAAGCGGATCAATTCCTGCATTGGCAATGCGGACAATCTCCTGGTTCGCCGCCGCTTAGAGCCGCCCGGGCCGGGGATCCGGCACGAATCCGTCGCGGTTAGGCATTTTCACCGCCGGCAAAGAGCGTGCGTCCAGCCGGGTATCCGCGGGCACGACACCGTTCTGATTGAGCAGGAACGCGCAAACGGCGTATACGTCGGCGGCGGAAAGCGACTCCGGCGCGTTGTATGGCATGGCCCGGCGGATGTAGTCGAACAGTGTGGTGGCGTAGGGCCAGTAGCTGCCGACCGTGCGCTTCGGTTTCGCGCTCGCGAGCGTGCCCTGTCCACCGATCAGCGCGTCGCCGATCAGACCCTGCCCCTGCGCACCGTGGCATGCGGCGCACTGGCCCGCAAAGATGCGCGCACCCGTGGCGACGTCACCACTGCCCGCGGGCAAGCCACGGCCATCGGGCGCAACGTCGATGTTCCACGCCGCAACGTCTTGCTCCGGCACGGGGGTGCCGATGCCGTAAGCCGCGTATGCGCTCGGCACCAGCGAACTCGCGACGATCGCCACGACAGCGATGCCGGCCGCCACCCTATGTCTGAAGAAACTAGGCATTGCGCACCTCGCCCGTCGCGTCGATACGCCATTGCTGGATCGCGTTGTAATGGTATTGCGAATTCAGGCCGCGCGCGGCGACCAGCGCCTCGCGGGTGGGCTGCATATAACCGGTCGAATCTGTGGCGCGCGACAGGATCGCCGCAGGCCCGCCTTGCCAGAACCAGTCCGCCTGAAAGCGCGTCAACGCGCGATCGCGCGGTGTCCCGTCGAGGCGTGCAGCTTGCCATGTTGCGCCCGCATCCGTCGATACCTCGACCTTGCGAATCGCGCCGCGGCCCGACCAGGCAAGACCGGTAATCGGGTAATAGCCTTGCGTGCTCAGACGGTGCCCAGGCGAAGGCCTCGTGATCACCGACTTCGCATCCATTTCGAAGGCAAACTGCCTGGCGGTGCCGTTCGCCATCAGGCTCGTGTATCTGGAGGTTTCCTCGCGCGTTTGCAAAGGCGCATCGACGAACTTCAGGCGGCGCAGCCATTTGACATTGGTGTTGCCTTCGAAGCCCGGCACAATCAGACGCAACGGATAGCCGTTCTCCGGACGCAGTCGCTCGCCGTTCTGGGCATAGACGACCAGCGCGCGCTCGAGAATACGCTCGAGCGGCAGACTGCGCGTCATCGCGGCGGCATCCGCGCCTTCCGCGAGCACCCAGCCGCCGCCTGGCGTCGACATCGAGAGGCCGCCGACCTCCTCCAGCAAGGTCGAAAGCCGCACTCCCGTCCATTCGCAACATGAGAGCAAACCGTGCGTCAGTTGCACCGGCTGGCCGCTCGGTCCATTCCATTCGCTGCCGGTATTGCCGGAGCATTCGATGAAATGAATCCGCGATTCAGCCGGGAGCCGCACCAGATCATTCATCGTGAACCGTTTCGGCTCGCGCACCAGGCCGTGCAGCACGAGACTGTGCCGGTCGGGATCGATATCCGGCACGCCGTTGTGATGCCGCTCGTAGACGAGCCCATTCGGCGTGATCGTGCCGTACAGGTCCGCTAGTGGCGTCATCGACGAAGCGCTCCCGGGCAGTGGCCAAGCTCGTGCGCTGCGCCGCACGACGTCGGCCTCGTGCGGCGAGGGCACGCCGTAAGGATGCGCGAGTATCGGTGCGCCGGGCGTGCGGCTCCACGGCGCGACGTCGAGCGGCTCCAGCACCGGGTTGGCAGCGCCGGCACGGCGCGTGGCCATCAGAGCGCCTGCCGCGAGCCCGCCCAGCATGCGTCGGCGGCTGCGCGAAGTGGGGCTGTCGGGTGAATTGTCACGAGTGTCTGTCATCAGCAGCATGCCGTCATGGACCAACTGATCATCCTAGCAACGGATGCGACAGCGGCAAAACGACCAATCGTGATATCGATCGCAGCCAATCTGTTGAGCGTATCCCGACGAATCCCTTTCGAGCCTTGCCCATCACCTGGCGCGAAGACGGCAACGCCGCCACCAAAAACACCAGCGGCAATATACATAGCTCAAATCCTTTCTTGTCCTGACTAGTTTCGTCGACAAGAATGTCTGTTCCCGAGCCTGGCGACGTCCCTCCAAAATCGCCGGCGCAACGAATGACGCCCCGGCGCGCCCTTCCCTTTGGTCCCACCCGAATCGATGCGATATCTTCGTTTGCTCAAGTCAGTCCTCGCGGCCACCGTGCTTTCGCTGGCGGCCATGCACGCTTACGCCGACAAACCCTCCGTGATCCGGATTGGCGTGGCGCAACAAGGCGCCGGCGACCCGCCGACCTTTGGCGGCTCGCCGGCGGCCACAGTGCAATTGCAGCAGTTGCTGGAAAAGGAGTTCGCTCCCGACGGCATCAAGATCGAATGGCTGTTTTTCAAGGGCGCGGGGCCGGCCGTCAATGAGGCCATTGCCGACAAGTCGCTCGACTTCGCGTTCCAAGGCGATTTGCCGGCGGTATTGGCGCGCGCCAATGGTTTGAAGACGCGCATCGTACTCGAATCGGGCGTACGGGTTGGCGTGAAGGTTGCGGTGCCGCCGGACTCCGACATCCGCTCGATCAAGGACCTGACCGGCCACCGCGTGTCGATCTTTCGCGGCACCAACCTGCAGCTCGTCGCCGACAACGCGCTCGCGGCCAACCACCTCGACGAGCGTGACCTTCATGTGATCAATCTCGATACCAGCAGCGCGCTGGCGGCCCTCGCCTCCAAAGGCATCGACGCAGCGGTCAACGACTATCACCTGTACAAGCTGCGCGATCAGGGTCTCGCGAAAATCATCTACGAATCGCAAAACGACGGACCTCAATTCACCCGGCAGTCGCATCTGCTGGTGCTCGACGATTTCGACCGCGCGCATCCGGACATCGTGCAGCGCGTCGTGACCAGCTTCGTCAAAGGCGCGCAATGGTCGTCCGATGAAGCGAACCGCGACGCCCTGTTCAAGCTGTGGGCAAAAAGCGGCGTCCCGTTCGCGTCCTGGCAAGCCGAGTTTGCCAACCAGACCTTGAAGGAGCGCAACTCGCCGCTGATCGATCCGTTCATCGTCGCGCGCTACAAGACGGTCGCACAGGATGCGCTCAAGCTCAAACTGATCCGCCAGCCCATCGACGTCGATAGCTGGTTCGAGCCCGGCTATCTCGACAACGCGCTGCGCACGCTCAATCTCGAACACTACTGGACGCGCTACGACCCGGCAGGCAAACCCATCGGCTAACGGAGCGCCACGATGAGCGAAACCGCGATCACTCTCACGGCGGAAGCCGGCGCTCAGACCAGTGCTGCTCAAGCCGGGCCGCACCGGCGGGAGCGTTTGCGTGCGGTGGCGTGGCATCTCGCACCTTGGCTGGTGCCGGCGCTGTTGTTCGGGTTATGGACGGCCGGTTGCGAGCGCGGCTGGATTCCTCCGCAGATTCTGCCGCCGCCCCAGCGCGTGTATGAGACCTTCATCGAGCTGGCGAGAAGCGGCGATCTTGCGTCCAATACGCTGATCAGCCTGCAGCGCGTGCTGATCGGCTTCGGCGTGGGAACCGTGCTCGGTTTTCTGATCGGCGCCGCGCTTGGCCTCTCGCGCACCCTGGAGGCCTACGTGCTGCCGAGTTTCAACGCGATCGTGCAGATTCCCGTGCTGGGCTGGCTGCCCTTCCTGCTCTTGCTGGTCGGCGTCGGCGAGCCGCTCAAGTACATCCTGATTGCGCACGCGGCGCTGGTCCCCGTCACGCTCAGTACCTTGCAAGGCTTCCGGCAAACGCCGGCCACGCTGGAAGAAGTGGTGTGCGTGTTCGCCTACAACCGCTGGCAACGGATTGCCTATGTGGTGCTGCCCGCCGCGGTGCCGACACTCGCCACCGGCGTGCGGCTCGCGTTCACCAAGGCATGGCTGGCGCTCGTGGTGGTGGAACTGGTCGCATCGTCGGAAGGGCTCGGCTATCTGATCGTGTACGGACGCCAGCTTTTCCAGCTCGATCTGGTGATGGCGTCGGTGGTCGTGGTCGGCGCCATCGGCCTCGCGATAAACAAGCTGCTCGATGCGCTCGAAGCGCGCTTACGGCGCGGCCAACCGTCCGCCTTTCGCGAGTGAGCCGCCTCGATCCCACTGGAGTCTGTCATGAGCCGAATCATCCGATCACTGTTGCTGCGGGCTGCGAGCACCAAACGGCAGGGGCCGCCGCCTTGCGATTGCGAATTGCCGGCGAGGTCGACAAGGGCGGCGAAACGTAAAGCCACGCCCAGCGAGCAGCCATCCAGTCCACAGCGGCGCCGCTTCGATCCGCGCGGCGCGCTGCTGCCGGTCATCGCTATCGCGCTGTGGTGGGCTATTTCAGAGGCTCATCTGGTCAAGAGCGGCTTGCTGGTCAGCCCCGGCCAGGTGCTCGAGACCGCCTGGCAGCAGATCGTCAGCGGGGCGCTGACGCGCGCGCTGTCCGCTTCGCTCGCACGTGAAGCGAGTGGTTTCGTCATCGGCACGGTGGGCGGACTGCTGCTGGGCAGCGTGCTCGGTCTCTCGCGTATTGCGGCCCGGCTGATTGGACCGAGTTTCGACACCTTCAAGCAGATCTCGCTGTTCGCATGGATTCCGCTGATCTCCGTGTGGTTCGGACTGGGCGACGCCGCGAAAATCGTCTTTCTGTCGCTTGCCGCCCTGCTGCCCGTCACCGCGCACACCTGCGACGGGATTCATGCGGTGCCGCGCGCCTACATCGAAGTCGCGCGCGCCTTCCGTTATACCAGGCTGCAAATGATCGGCTACGTGATTCTGCCGGCCGCGCTGCCGTCGATTTTCACCGGCATCTATCTCGCGTTGATCTATTCGTGGCTCGCCACGCTCGGCGCCGAGTATCTGCTGGTTGCGGGCAGCGGTATCGGCAACACGCTGGTCGACGGCAGCGAGCAGTTCCGCATGGATCTGGTGCTGTTCGGGATCATCGTCGTCGGCATCGCCGGCTGGGCGCTCAACGCAGCGGCACGCGCGGTAGAACGCGCCGTGCTGGCGCGGCGCCTCGCGGCTTCGAGCTAGGCCAGGCGCGAAGACAGCGCCACCATGTCACACAAAGGATCATCGTTCATGAGCACCACGCTTTCCGAGTCACTCGACATTCTTCACGTCAGCAAGCACTACGCGCAGCGTGGCGAGGCGCTCGCGGTACTCGACGACATCACGTTGCTGGTGCGGCCCGGCGAATTCGTCAGCGTGCTCGGCGCGAGCGGCTGCGGCAAGTCGACGTTGCTGCGGCTGATCGCCGGACTCGACAGCGATTACAGCGGCGAGATCCGGGTAGCCGGCGAGCGAGTGAGCAATACGTCGCTGGAACGCGGCATCGTCTTCCAGGACCATCGGTTGTTTCCGTGGCTAACCGCCTCGCAAAACATTCTCGCCGCGTTGCGCAATGCGCCGCTGTCAGCTAAAGAAAAACGTGAAGCGGTTGCCGAGCACATCGCACTGGTAGGACTGAACGGCTTCGAGAACGCCTATCCGCATCAACTCTCGGGCGGGATGGCGCAACGCGTGGCGATTGCGCGTGGCCTCGTCAACCGGCCTCGCGTGCTGCTGCTCGACGAGCCGTTCGGAGCGCTCGACGCCCTCACCCGCGCGCGCCTGCAGAACGAACTGCAACGGATCTGGGAACGCGAGCGCATCACCATGATCCTCGTGACGCACGACGTCGACGAGGCCATCTATCTGGGCGATCGTGTCGTCACGATGGCGCCGCGCCCTGGACGCATCAAGCGGATCGTCGAAGTCGCGCTGCCACGGCCACGCCAGCGCAGCGATGCGCGCTTCATCCGTTTGCGCGACGAGGTGCTCGCCGATTTTGCCGAGAACGGCGCCACCCTTCACGACGAAGCAGATGATGTGCCGCCCGGCGGCCAGCAGATTCCTGCGCCCTCGGCTACCCCGCCGATCACGCAATGGCGGCTCGCGTGGTGAACCTGCCTGCACCAAACGTTCACGCCTCAATCCCACCGAGCAAATTCAGAACCGAGTACGAAGGGCGCACGCTGCGCGACAACCCGGGCTTGCCGCGGCCGCAGAACCGTTACGCGCTGACAGCGGCGCCGGCGCGAGCCGCGTTTAGCTAAGAGAACGCGGCGGGGTCCTGCCGGATTTCCGGCAACCCGCCCCCGCCGCCTCACCGCCGCTAGGCAGACTCACGCAACGGCGTGCTGGAAACCGGCTTGCCCAACATGCCGGTTGACGGGGCGCCGCAGTCCCAGGTTCTCACGCAAGGTGCGGCCCTCGTATGCGCTGCGGAAGAGCCCACGTCGCCTGAGCTCGGGGATTACCAGTTCGACGAAATCGTCAAGCCCGGCCGGCAGCACCGGCGGCATGACGTTGAAGCCGTCAGCGCCACCTTTGACGAAACGTTCCTCCAGTTGATCGACGATCTGAGCTGGTGTGCCGACGAGTTGCCAATGCCCGCGGGCGCCCGCGACCCGCAGATAGAGTTGCCGGATCGTCAGGTTCTCGCGCCGGGCCAACTCCAGCGTCAACAACTGGCGGCTCTTGCTCGCGTTCGTCTCGGGCAATTCAGGGATCGGGCCATCCAATGGATAGCCGGACAGGTCGAAGCCTCCCGTAAGCCCGGACACTAGAGCGAGACCCACCTTCGGGTCGACGAGCGACTGCAACTGCTCGAACTTCTCGCGTGCCTCGCGCTCGCTACGGCCCACGATCGGAAATACTCCGGGCATGATTTTCAGGTCGTCGGGATGACGGCCATACTGAGCGAGGCGCCCCTTGACGTCCGTATAGAAATCGACGGCATCCTCGAGCGTCTGCTGCGCCGTAAAGATGACCTCGGCCGTGCGGGCCGCAAGGTCCCGGCCCGCCTCGGACGATCCGGCCTGCACCACAACCGGATGGCCTTGCGGCGAGCGTGCCACATTCAGCGGCCCCCTTACCTGGAAAAAACGCCCCTTATGATCGAGGACGTGACGCCGCGCCGGATCGAAGAAGCGCCCTTGCTCCTTGTCGCGCAGGAAAGCATCGTCCTCCCAACTATCCCACAAGCCGCTCACGACCTCCGCGAACTCGACCGCTCGTTCGTAGCGCTCCGCGTGCTCGAAGTGTTTATCGCGGTTGAAGTTTCTCGCCTCATGCTCGTTCGAAGACGTCACCAGGTTCCATCCGGCCCGCCCGCCGCTGATGTGGTCGAGCGACGCGAACTTCCGGGCGATGTGGTACGGCTCGTTGAAGCTGGTCGAGGCCGTGGCAACGAGCCCCACGTGCTCGGTGACCGCCGCCAGCGCCGACAGCAGGGTAATCGGTTCGAACTGCGCGACGTAACTATGCGCCGTGCGGCTGAGGAACTCCACGTTATCGCCGCGCGTGCCGGCCCCGTCGGCGAGAAACACCAGATCGAACTTCGCGGCTTCCGCAGTCTGGGCCAGTTGCACGTAGTGTCTGAAATTGACGCCGGCGTCGGCCTGCGCCTCGGGATGACGCCATGCTGCGATATGGTGCCCGGCAGGGTAGAGAAAGGCGCCGAGACGCAAATGGCCAGTGCGTTTGGTCATGGTAATGGACGAAGAAATTGAGGATTCGAGACGATGGTCCAGGCGCTCTTCTGCCACAGACGGCCGTTGTCGGGCCGCGCCAGACCGAAGTGTTCGCGCAGTGTGCGGCCTTCGTATTCGCTGCGAAAGATGCCGCGCTGCTGCAGGATCGGCACTACGCCATCCGCGAAGTCTTGCAAGCCGCCCGGCAGAACGTCGGGCATCAGGTTGAAGCCATCTGCCGCGCCGGCCTTGAACCAATGTTCGATGTCGTCCGCAATCTGCTCAGGTGTCCCGACGAGCACGCGATGTCCGCCCCCACCTGCCAGTGAACGGATCAACTCGCGCACCGTATAACCGTGCCGCCGCGCCTGGGCGATAGTCGCGTGAAAGAAAGTATGGTTGCCATTGCCGCCACCCGGCAGGGCAAGATTGTCAGGCAGCCGCTCGTCGAGTTTGAGCCTGTCAGCGGGAATACCAAGGGTACCGGCGAGACGCGTCAGGCTGTAGCTCCAGGGAATCAGATCGACCAGTTCGTCGCGCCGGCGCAAGGCTTCGCTTTCCGTGGCGCCGATAATCGTCGTCAAGCCGGCGAGGACTTTCACTGCGCTGCGCCCGTAGGCGGCTGCACGAGCCTTCAGTTCGCGCCCATACGCAAGCGATTCTTCGAACGACTGCGAGGCGGAAAACACCGCCTCGGCATGGCGTGCCGCGAGGTCGCGGCCATCCGCGGACGCCCCAGCCTGCACCAGCACCGGATGCCCCTGTGGCGAGCGCGGCAGATTCAGCGGCCCCTGAACGTCGAAATATTTGCCGTGGTGTGCGATGGGATGAATCTTGCCGGTGTCGACGAAATGCCCGTTGGCCTTGTCGCCAAGGAACGCGTCGTCTTCCCAGCTATCCCACAAGGCCTTGACCACCTCGGTGAACTCGGCCGCGCGGGCATAGCGCTCGGCGTGATCGGGCACCGCCTCGCGGCCGAAATTGCGCGCCGAACCCAGATCGGCGGTGGTGACAACGTTCCAGCCAGCGCGTCCTACGCTTACGTGGTCGAGCGTCGCGAAGCGGCGTGCGATGTTGTACGGCTCGTTGTAGCTGGTCGATGCAGTCCCGATCACGCCTATGCGCGAGGTGGCCGCTGCAATACTTGCCAGCAGCACTGTCGGCTCGAGCGCGGTAATCGGCCGAAAGCCGATCTGGTCGGCAATCGACGCGTTGTCGGCGAGGAACACCGCATCGAACCTGGCCGCCTCGGCAATCTGTGCGATGCGCACGTAATGAGCGACGTCGATGAACGCGTGCGGATCGGCCTGCCCGACTCGCCACGCCGACGGAACGAAGCCGGAATGCAGGATGTTGATGTTCAGATGCAACTGGCGTGGTGCGTAGCTCATGGGAAAGTCTCCGTGACGCGGTCATTCCTGCTCGCTTCGCGGAAGCGAAGCGAGCGCAGCATGGCGTGGCTTCACCACCGGCCGGTTCGATTCGGACCGGTGGATCATCCGGCAACGTCAGTGGATCTTTGGAAACCCGTGGCGTTCGGCGAGCAACGCCAGGATGCGTTTCGTGTCCGTGACGAAACGCTTTTCGCCTAGCGTCTGCGCATCGGCGGGAGCGGAATGCTCGTCGCCGAGGATTAGCACGGGCAGGCTCTGATGATCGGCGTCGAGCGCCTGGATCGCCACCTCGCGCGGGCGCGCAAACGGCAAACGCTGAATGTCGAGGCTGGCGGTCTTCGCGGGATCGCTGGCAAGCAACCCTTCAATGGGTGCGCCATCGGGGCAAATGAAGCGTTCGCCTGGGTATTTCGGATCCGTAAAGCCCGGTTCCAGCAGCAAGAGAAGATCTCGGCTCATGATGTGCGGCAATCCAGAGGGTGATGAGTCAGACGATTCTCATCCCTCGCTTGAGATCGCGCCACGAAGAAATCAGCAGAACGATATGCAGCCAGCAACTTAGCGCGAACACCGCCGGGATTCAGGCGGCATCACAGCGACCAGTCGCAGATCAGAACACCCGCCCTTCCGTCAAATGCGTGGTCACGCCGTTCAACTCGTAATCGCCGATCACCCGCGCCTTGTGCAACAGCGGGTTGTGGCTGAAGATCGTGCGCAGATTGCGCCAGTGGCGGTCGAAGTTATGCGTGCGTGCCGTGGCCGACGCACCGCCTACTTCGAACAGGCGTTCGCCCGCGTACAGCGCCAGCTTGCTGACGACCAGTTGCGTTTTGGCGGTCGCCAGCGCGCCTTCCAGCACCAGCGCTTCGGCGTTGCCGGCGCCCTTGCGGATCGCATTCGCCGAGCGCTCCAGAGTCCGCGCATTTTGCTGCACCAACGCATCGATCGACAGGCTATGCGCCGCGAGGTCACCGACGACCTGTTGCACGAATCCATCCTCGCGCGCGGACGGTGCTGGACTATGCAGCACAGGCCGGCCGAACTCCGTGACATAGCGGCGCGCATCCGCAACGATGTTGCCCACGATCCCGGCTGCGACGGCCACCAGATGCAACTGCCGCAGCGCGCCGCCATGCCGTCCTGCGAGCGTCGTATTGCCGCGCGCCGCGATTTCATGCGCATAGACCCGCACATTGTCGAGCACGAGACTGCCGCTTGCCGTCATGCGCTGACCCATGCCGTCCCAATCGTCGAGCACCTGCAGGCCTTCGCGCGCCACCGGGATCACGATCGACACGTTCTGGTCGTTTTCATCCTGGACGTTGATCCGTGCATAGTCGGAAAATGCGGTCCCGGTCGAATAGAATTTTCGGCCCGTCACGCGATAGTGTCCGCCGTCGCGTACCAGCTTCGTGGTGATCTCGCCGGGACGCGAGGTTCCAAGTTCAGTGGATGCCCCGCCGAAGATCGCGCCCTTTTGCAAGCGCTCGATCTGTATGTCATTGAATGTAGAGCGCGGCGACAGCAACAGCGATTCGGTCAAGTCGAAATGGATTCGCAGCGCGTGCGCGACATTGGACTCGTGCGCGGCCAGGGTGGTAATCACATGAAACAGATCCTCCAACGTGCCACCGAGACCGCCCCACTCCACCGGAAGACGCAACACACTTAACCCCGACTCCCGAAACAGGGCAAACGCGTCAAACGGCAATTCGCGCCTGGCTTCCCGCTGCGCGGCGTCCGCGCCGATCGCTTCGGCCAGGCTCGGCAACGCGGACAACGCCGCCTGGAGCCGCGACTGCACGGTGGTTTCGTTAAAGGCCTGCATACCTTCTTTCCTTGTATAAACGCACGGACCTGGCAAGTCCGACGGCAAAGCATGGATCTAAAAACCAAGCATTCCTATCCAAGCAATAGCAGCGAGCGCGACCCGGACGGTTCGCGCTCGCGTACATACCAACACCGCCGCAGTCAATTCAACGCCGTGGCTGCCGCGGCACCGACCGGCGACCCTTCCAGGGCGACCGACGCTCTGCCGTCGGGTCCGACCGGAACATCGCCAACCAGTGTGGTCCGATACAACTGGCGGTCAAAGTCGAGATCGTAGATGTCGGTGGGCGCCAGATGCGCGGTGGCGCGATTGTCCCAAAACGCAATGCTGCCCGCCTCCCACTTGAAACGCACGGTAAATTCCGGGCGCGTCACATGCTCCCAGAGCAGCTCCAGCAGCGCCTGGCTCTCTCGCGGCGTGACGCCGACAATATATTTCAGGAAACTCGGACTCACATACAGGGCACGCTCGCCGGTTTCCGGATGCACGCGCACAAGCGGATGCTCCGTCACAAGGGTGCGCTGCGACACCGCCTGCACAAACGCATCCGTGCCTTTCGCGCCGGCCGGCGGCGCAAACCGGTGCACGCCGCGCAGTCCATCGACGAATGCGCGCAGCGGTTCCGACAGTTTTTCGTAAGCCGCGACGAGATTGGTCCATTGCGTATCGCCCCCGAACGGCGGGATCGTGACGCCACGCAGAATCGACGCGTACGGCGGATTGACCGCGGCGGTCACGTCGGTATGCCAGCCCGTCCACGGTCTTAGCAGCGCGGCGCCCTCGAACCGTGTGGCCTTGCGGAACTTGGAGATGGAGTAAATCTGCGGATGACCGTCCACGTGCCCGAAAACGGGATGTCCGACTGTCAGCTCGCCGAACTGCGCGGAAAACGCGACATGTTGCTCGTGCGTGAGAAACTGCTCCCGGAAGAACACCACGCGCCACTTCAGCAAGGCAGCGCGTATCTCGGCGACATGCTGGGCCGATAGCTTCTGCGTGAGATCGACGCCGTGAATTTCCGCACCGATATGCGCCGAGAGGGGCGCAACCTGAAGCGAGGTCGCTTCGGCCGAGACGGCTGCACTCATGGAATACTCCTGATAGATGGATTGCCTGAGCGGCAAGACATCAACAGTAAGATCGTCCCGATGCCAGCTCAACCAATCTTTGCGCATATGCAAAACATCTGCAGTGCGAACGGGCCGGAACGGCGCGCGCCTCAATGCGCCCGAATCAGAAGTTCGAAGGTCGCATCCACGACGGCTCATGAGCGCCTCCCGTCTTGATGGACCGATCTGGAAAATTATCCTCTCCGCCTGCGTCGGCAAACCAAGAATTGCAGCTATTCATATGGGCAGGCCGCATATCCCGCCCCGATCCGGGACGCAACCGCCTTGTTTCTTTTGAGCGCAGCCTACGCAGCGCGCACAATGATCACCGACGATGTTATCTGGTTGAAATCCGCCCGAAAGTGCACCGAACTCTTCAATGCAAGGATGCACATCGTCTTCGGCTCGATGCCGACGTGACGAAAGATGGACTGATCGGCGGCCTGCATCGTGCGAGACGAAACGATCACGCACACATCCGTGTGCTCGACTCGCAGCAGCGCCATGGGGCCGAGATCGATCGGCGAGCCGCGCCACATCGGGCCGGTTCCGGTGAAGCGTCCGTCGGTCGTGCGCTCGACGATGAAGGCCGCTTCGAACGGCACGCTGCCCTGCACCGGCGCGCGTCCGCCGAGCGCCAGCGTGATGCGTGAATCCTCACCTGCAGCATGCGCCGCCTGTGCGGCCTGCGCGTCACAAACGACGGCGACCACTGCACGATAGGCCTTGCGCGCGACGAGCGCGCGAAGAATCGCGGTGTTGTCGGACGCCGCGCCCGAGCCGGGGTTGTCGTCGGTGTCGCACAGGATGACCGGCATGCCGGGCTGCGCGGCCCAACGATGGAATGCTTCGCTCACTGCCGCGTCGGGCGTCAGCGGCGCTTCGGTGAAGCGTTCGCGCTGCGCTTCGACCGCTTGCGCGAACAGCGCCGCCACGCGGTGCGCGGTCAATATCTTATCGCCGTAGACGAGCACGGTCTGCTGCCGGCACGCGACGTCGGCCAACGGAAAGCCGCTCGCCCACGACATCGACGCCAACCGTTCTTCGTCTTCGGTGCGCTCGAGTAGCGCCATCAGCGATTGCGCGGGTTCGGCGAGCGTGCATTGCGCGGTCAACGGCGCGACGAATGCGACCTCCGCCATCGCCTTCGCCCACGGACGCCCGCGCGCGATGCGCTCGATCAACAGACGCGCCGCGCGCGCCCCGCTCTCGTCCATGTCGACATGCGGATAGCTGCGATAGACGACCATCGCGTCGCACAGTTCGAACGAACGGCGGCTCACGTTCGCATGTAGATCGAGACTCACGACGATCGGCAGCGCAGCGCCCACGCGGGCGCGGATGCGCGCGAGCAGTTCGCCCTCGGCGTCATCGTGCGAGACGGTCGCCATGGCGCCGTGCAGATCGAGATAGAGGCCATCGAGCGGACCGGCTGCCAGGATACGCTCGATGAGTTCGCCGGCGAGCGCATCGAATGCAGCGTCCTCGACGCGGCCCGACGGCGTCGCCGCCGCCCACATGAGCGGCACCACGTTCGCCGCACCGACGCGCGCATCGGCCGCGAGCGCGGCGATCGCCCCGCTCACCGGCAGATTCATCGCGTCGAGCGTCGCCATGATCTGCGCGCCCTTCTGCCATCCCGGCCAGCCGCCACCCTGGACAAATGCATCGAGCGGCGTGCTTGCGGCAACGTGCGTATTGGTCTCGTGCTGAATGCCACCGACGGCGATTCTCATCGACGTACTCTCCGCAAAGGCTCAGACCACTGCGAGACGGCGTGGGCTGCGCGTCAGCAGTTCGATGCCGTGATCCGTGATGAGCACGGTCTCGCTGAACGCGATGCCGTTCGCGGACACGTACATGTGGAAGATCATGCCCGACTCCAGCAGCCAGTCGGAATTGGTGAGGAACACGCGCGTGAAGTCGCTCGTGTGCGGCGTCGATTGCGGGTAATAGCCGAGCGTGTAGCCCGTGATGTTCGGAAAGGTGCTGCGCAGCCCGGCGGCGAGAATCGCCTCGCGCGCAATCGCATCGACGTCCTTCGCCACCGCGCCGGGACGCATCGCCGCGAACTGGCGATCCTGAATCTCCAGCAGTTGCGAGGCGATCCGTTGCTGTGCGCCGCTCGCTTCGCCCATCACCGCCGGGCGCATGATGCGCGCGCTGTAGCCGTTCACGAACGGCAGCAATTCCATATGCAGGATCTCACCGCGCTCGAGCGGCCGACTGTGCAGATTGCCGTGCAGGAACGCATCGCCGACGCCGTTCGTGATCGGGCCCGCGCGACCCGAATCGGCGCCGTGGCGCATGAACGCGTAGCTCACGGCAGCCGCCGCATCGCGCTCCGACTTGCCGACGCCTGCCACCGCAAGCGCCTCGCTGATGGCGATATCGCCGATGGCCGCGGCGCGCCGCACATAGTCGATTTCCGCACGCGACTTGCGCATGCGCAGCACTTCGAGCACACCGGAGAAGTCGTCGAACTGCGCTTGCGGCAACGCGGCCTTCAGGCGGTTGAAGCGGTTGATCGTCATGCAGTACGAATCGCCGTCGAGACCGATGCTTCCTGCGTCCCAGCCGCGTTCGCGCAGCAACTGCGCGAGCACCTCGATAGGGTCCTGCCAGTCGGAGAAGCCGACGTGCTGCGAGAGCCACGTCGTCTCCAGATACGGCAGTTCGTCCATTGCGCGCAACATGAAGACCGGCTCGCCTTCGAGCGGCACGACGCAGGCGCGATACATGTTCTCCGAGATGCCGAAGCCGCTGATGTAGAACAGAAAGTCGGTCTGATCGACGATCAGTGTGTCGAGCCGGCGCGCGCGCATCGCGGCGCGCACCTTCTCCAGGCGGTCGCGGTATTCGTCGAGGGAAAACAGCAGGTTCTTATCGATAGTCATGGAAATGGCGCATGGCGCGCGAAATGAGCTTAAGCAAAGGAAATCAGCCGCGGCGGCCCGCCAGCGCGCTCAGGCCGAGCGTGACTGCCGACACGACAACGAGCAGCGCGCTGACCGCGGCAATCTTCGGGTCGAGCTGGAACAGCACGGCGTTCCAGATGCGGACCGGCAAGGTCTGCGACGACGTGCCCGCCATAAACAGCGCGATCAGCAGTTCGTCGAAGGAAGTCAGGAAGGCGAAGATCGCAGCGGACATCACGCCGGGCGCGATCATCGGCAGCGTGATGCGGCGGAACGCGGTGATGCGGCTCGCGCCGAGACTATGCGCGGCGTCTTCGAGACGGCCGTCGAAAGCCTGCAGCGTCGACGACAGGATGATCACAGCGATCGGCGACGACACGACCGCATGGCCGATCACGATGGCGCCAATGTTGCCGAACACCGTGACATCCGAGAAAAAGAAGAACATCGCGATGGCCGCGATGATGTTCGGCACGATCATCGGCAGCAGGATCAGCGCATAGACCGCGCGCTTGAGCGCGAAGCGATGCCGCACGAGCGCAAGCGATGCGAGCAACGACAGGACCAGCGTCAGCAGCGTCGAGACGAACGCGATGCGCACGCTCAGCCAGATCGAAGCGAGCCAGTCCGGGTCCGTCAGCACCGACACGAACCAGCGCAGCGACAGCGCCTTGGGCGGAAACGACAGATAGCCGGCATCGTTCAGTGCGAGCGGAAAGACGAGCACGATCGGCGCGGCCATGAAGATGAGCACGGCGAGCGCGACGATCGCGAGCGGCAAGCTGGTTCCACGCGGTTTCACAGTTTCGCCTCGAAAAGCCGGTTCAGTCCGATCAGACGTTCATACAGCGCGAACAGCACCAGCGTGCTCGCGAGCAACACGGCGGCGAGCGCCGAGGCAAAGTTCCAGTCGAAGTAAGTTTCGATCTGCGCTTCGACCACCATTGAAATCAGGCTGTCTTGCTGGCTGCCCATCAACGCCGGCGTAATGAAGTAGCCGAGCGAGAGGATAAAGACGAGCAGTCCGCCCGATGCGACGCCCGGCATCGCCAGCGGGAAGAAGATGCGCCAGAACGCACGCGTGCGGCCTGCGCCGAGGCTTTCGGCGGCGAGCAGCAGACGCGCATCGATCGAACGCATCACGCTGTAGAGCGCGAGCACCATGTACGGCAGCAGCATGTACGTCATGCCGATCAGCACGCCGGTGCGGTTGTAGAGCAGCTTCAGCGGCGCATCGATCAGATGCAGATGCATCAGCAGATCGTTGACGATGCCGTGGCTGCCGAGCAGCACCATCCACGCATAGGTGCGGACCAGCACGCTCGTGAAATACGGAATGACGACGAGGATCATCAAAAGCGTCGCCGTGCGAGGCTTGCGTTGCGACAGAAAATAGGCGAGCGGATAGCCGGTCAGGAGCGTGAGAAGGGTGACGAGCGCGGCGATCTCGAAGGTCGTTCGCAGTACGATCAGATACGCTGGCTCGTGCAGGATGCGCAGCATATAGACGGGCGTGAAGCCGGTCTTGTCGTGCACCGCGCGCCCCAGCATCGCGCCGAGCGGATAGATGAAGAACACTGCGACGAACGCGAGCAGCGGGAGCAGCAGCCAGAAGGCGGGGGCGCGCCGGCGCGCGGCGCTCATGCTACGCGCTCCCCGGCCGTGGGCATCAGCCATGCGCTCTGTGCATTGGTGCGTAGCGTGACCGCGTCGCCGGCGGCGGGCATCGTCGATGCGCCGGTGTTCGACAATTGCACCGCGAGACGCTGGCCGTCCGCGAGCGCGATGGTGTACTTCACGGTGTGGCCGAGATAGAGCGAATCGACGACCACGGCGTCGAGCGTGGCGCCTTCGCCCTCGAAATATCCGCCACGCTTCGACAGCGCGATGCGTTCAGGCCGCAGCAGCGCGCTCGCGCGTTCGCCCTTGCGCAGCGACGGCGCGCACGCGCCATCGAGCGCCGCGCCATTGGCGAGCCGCAGCACCGCGCGGCCCGCCTCCACCGATTCCACGACGCCATCGAGCAGATTCGATTGCCCGACGAACTCCGCGACCCAACGCGTGAGCGGCCGCTCGTACAGATCGGCGGGCGAGCCGATCTGCGCAATCGCGCCGTCGTGCATCACGGCGATGCGGTCCGACAGCGTGAGCGCTTCTTCCTGGTCGTGCGTGACCAGCACCATCGTCGTGCCGAGCGAGGTATGCAGCGCCTTGATTTCATGCTGCATGCGCTCGCGCAGATTCCTGTCCAGCGCGCCGAGCGGTTCGTCGAGCAGCAGCGCGCGCGGATCGAAGATCAGCGCGCGCGCCAGTGCGACGCGTTGCTGCTGACCGCCGGAGAGTTCGCGCGGATAGCGCTGGCCCTTGTCCGCGAGCTGCACGGTTTCGAGCAGTTGCGCGACCTTCGCCGCGATCTGTTGCTTGCCGAGCTTACGCATTTGCAGCGGAAACGCGAGATTCTGCGCGACCGTCAGATGAGGAAACAGCATGTAGCTCTGGAACACCACGCCGAGATTGCGCTGCGCGGGCGCGAGTCCGATGACGCTCTCGCCGCCGATCAGCACCTGCCCCGAGGTCGGTTCGACGAAACCCGCCAGCATCATCAGCGAGGTCGTCTTGCCCGAGCCGCTCGCGCCGAGCAGCGTGACGAACTCGCCGGCCTCGATCTTCAGGTCCAGATTGCGCACAGCCGCCGCACGGCCGTAGGTTTTGGTAATGCCGCGCAGTTCGAGACTCGCGCCGGCGCCCGTCGAGATGCTCATGCTCACCCCTGCAGCACCCACGACTGCCACTGCTGACCCACCGCGGCCAGATTGTCCGACCACCACTGCGGGTCCTGCTGAAACGACTGCGCAAAATGCTCCTTCGAGCTCGGCAGACGCGACAGCTCTTCGGGCTTCAGCATCGCGAGCGCCGCACGGTTGGTCGGGCCGTACGCGAGATGGCGCGCGATTTCCGCCTGCACCGACGGCTGCAACGCGAAGTCGACGAACTTCTGCGCGTTCGCGGCGTTCGGCGCCTGCTTGATGATGCTCAGGCACTGCGTCTGGCGCTTGGCCTCGTTCCATTCGATCGCGAGCGGCGCGCCCTTGTCGATCAGGTCCTGCGCGCGGCCGTTCCACAGTCCGCCGAGCACGGCGTCCTTGCGCTCCAACAACTGCGCGGACGCGGCGCCGGTCGTCCACCACGTCGCGATCTGCGGCTTGATGCGCGCAAGCGACCTGAGCGCGCGCGGCACGTCGAGCGGATAGAGCTTGTCCATCGGCACGCCGTCGGCGAGCAGGGCGAACTCCAGTTCGGCCGAGCCGGACTGCTGGTCAGCGAGCGTGCGCGCGCCGGGGAATTTCTTCACGTCCCAGAACTCAGCCCACGACTTCGGATGCGAGCCGCTCTTGAAGACCTCGGTGTTGTAGACCATCACCGTCGAGAAGAACAGGCTGCCCGCGTAGTTCGGCTTGCGCACGACCGGTTGAATATCGTCCGGGTGCGTGAACTTCATCTTCGCGTAGTCGATCGGCGCGAGCGCGCCGATCTTGTCGAGCGCCACCTGCGCGATATCGGTGAGATCGACCACGTCGATCGACACGCGGCCCGCCTGCACCATCGCGCGGATCTGCGCGGCGGTCGCGGGCTGCACGACCACTTCGATGCCTGTCGCGGCGGTGAACGGCTTGTGGACCGCGGCCGCCATCACATCCTGGTACGCGCCACCGAGCCCGCGCACGACGACCTTGCCGGCGTCGTCCGCTGCGCGCGCCGGCGACGGCGCGGCGAACTGCAATGCGCTCGCGGCGGCGAGACCCGCGCTCGTCGCGAGGAAGCGGCGGCGGCCAGCGTCGGCCGGTCGTGCAGCGTCAAGCGGCTCGGCGCCGTGTGCGTCGTTTCGAAACTTTCTCTGTTGCATGGGTCGGTCTCTCTTTCGCGGTTTGTCGGTCGGGCTTTACGGATTCGTTCGAGGTGGCGGTGCGTTTGGCGGACTCGTGCGTCTGGCGCAGGCGTTCGTCGAGTTGCGCGGCGAGCGACGGCGTGTCGCCGGTATCGTCGTTGGCGTTCCAGTGCGAGAGCAGGCGCCACGCATCATCCGAGCGTTGCAGGAGCGCGGTCGCTTTCTCGCCGTTGCGCGTCATCGCGAGCGCGACGAGCCAGTTGATCAGGCTCATCGTGCCGGCCTGCGACCACCAACTGAACGCCGTGCCCTCGCGGCCCACCACGAAGGTGTCCGCGGCAATCTGCGCGAGCGGTGAGGACGGCTTGTCGGTAATCGCGACAACGTGCGCGCCGTAATGGCGAGCGAGCTTCATCAGCTCGATCGTGTACGGCAGATAGCGCGCGTAACCGATGCCGATCAGCACGTCGTCCGGGCCGACCTGGCGGATGCGGTCGGCGATGTCGCCATGGCCGACGGTCAGCGTCTCGCAGGTGCCGAGAATCTGGTTCAGGTGCATCGACAGCAGTAGCGCAAGCGGATACGTGGTGCCGTGGCCGCTCACCCAGATGCGCCGCGCGGCGATCAGGCGGTCGGCGACGCGCTCGCCGAGCGCCACCGGATTCAGCCGCGCCGTGGCGTCGAGCAACGCGGCGTCCGACGAAAACACCTCGTTTTTCACGTCCTCGCCGACCGCGGGGCCTTCGGCCGCGGCGCGCATGCCGCCCGCGCCGACGCGCTCGAGCAGGCCTTCGCGCAATGCGCTGCGCATCTGCGGAAAGCCCGGATAGCCGATCGCGCGCGCGAAGCGTACGACCGCCGCGTCGCTCTGCCCGGTCGCATCGCCGAGCTGGCGCGCGGTCATGAACGCCGCCCGTTCGGTGTGGTCGGCGATATGGCGCGCCAGCGCCTGCTGGGCGCGGGTCAGCGAATCGAAGTGCAGGCGCAGCGCGTCGGAAAACGACGTCGGGACGATGGGTTCGAGTGGCATTGTCGTGTTTGCTACAATTTTAAAATTAAATGTAGTTGTTGCGACATTCGGTGTCAAGCGGTCAAAAAACGGCGCGCGCAGAGGGCGGCGCTCATAGGGCCGGACGGCGGACTGGAAGAGGATTGACCCCGGAGCCGTCGTGATGTGCGAACCGTTGAGCTGGAGGCAACGAGCGCCACGTACGTCCGCGAGATCCGGGCGCGCTGACATACATTGACATATCTTTTGAACAGCTTGAAATCTCTGGTGACTCTAGAGTGACGATCGCTGTCGCGTTTGACCATTGCGACATTCGTCAATCTGCTCTGGAGATGCCATGAAAGTTCGCTTTCCCGTCACACTGGTGGTTTGCCTCGTCGGCACCTGTATCGCTCCCTGCGCCATGGCCGGCAGTGTTGTCGTGGGCATTGGCGTGCCGGTGGTGGCCGCGCCTGTCGTCGCTGTTCCGGCGCCTCCTTACGTGATCACTCCTGCTCCGGTTGTTATGGCGCCGCCCGTCGTTGCGACCGCGCCCGCCGTAGTCGTCGGACCCGCGGTCGTGGCCGCACCTGTATATGTCGCGCGTCCAACAACGGTCGTGGTCCGCGGTGGATATGGCTATTGGGGACGAGGAGTCGTGGTCGTCCGTTAAGCTTGTCCAACCAGGAGGAATTAAATGAAGCGTATGTGCGTTGTCTTGCTCGGCATCCTTGTAGCTGCACCTGCCTTTGCGCAAAGCGCGATGCAGCAGAAACTCGAGGCCCGCTTTGCCGCAGCCGACGTGAACCACGACGGCAAGCTGACGAGAGAGGAAGCGCAGGCCGGCATGCCGCGCGTGGCTGCGCACTTCGACGAGATCGACAGCACGCATCAGGGCTATATCACCTTGCCGCAGATCGAGCAGTACATCGAGAAGAACCAGCAGTAAATAAATGCACCCAGCGTTTCGAGCAACCATGCAGTCACATCTTCTGCTGGGAGACGAACAGTCGATGAATCAGACTTTGCCGGGCCGCATCCTCGTACTGGATGATGACCTCGAGATCCGCAACATGCTGCAACGCTTTCTGACGGCACAGGGTTTCGAGGTGAGAACCGTCAGGGATAGCGTCCATCTCGACGTGTTCCTTGAGCGGCATCCCTACGACCTGCTGATTCTCGACATCATGATGCCAGGAGAAAACGGGCTGTCCGTATACCGACGTCTGCGCACCCAAGGCCAGACGATCCCCATTCTGATGTTGACGGCCCGAGGCGATCTGATCGACGGGATCGCCGGTCTCGAGATGGGGCCCGACGACTATCTAGGCAAGCCATTCCTGCCGCATGAACTGGTTGCCCG
This sequence comes from Paraburkholderia sp. SSBN10T, assembly GCF_056619545.1. NCBI lineage: Bacteria > Pseudomonadati > Pseudomonadota > Betaproteobacteria > Burkholderiales > Burkholderiaceae > Paraburkholderia > Paraburkholderia sp. SSBN10T. The sequence goes on along the minus strand of NZ_JBWQQI010000004.1, from coordinate 92,289 downwards.
TGTGCGTGCGATGCTCCGTCGCCAGCAGGTCCCGGCGCAGCAGCAAAGCGCGCGTAGCGGCGCAGTCAGCGAACGTGAAACCTTCACACTGCGCTTCGGGGCCCACCTGTTCAAACCTCATCTTCAGGAACTGACGGTGGCAGATAGACCCGTTGATATCGGCTCGGCGGAGATGCACTTGCTGTGCGCATTGGCGCAGACGCCAAACCGCCCGGTCAGCCGGGAGAATCTGATCGAGCGTGCACGGGGGCGTCGTTATGAGGTGAATACGCGCAGCGTCGACGTACAGATGCTCCGCTTGCGCCAGATCATCGAGGCGGATGCCGCGTCGCCCCGCCACGTCCGTACCGTGTGGGGCACCGGGTACATGCTCGTCGCAGGGCTCGACGGGTGATCGCCGGACTGCGAACCGGACAGGACCGGGTATCACCCAACCACGTCGTCATCATCAGGGAGCCTCATGTCAGGCTGGTTTCGCTCTATATTCGCAAGGAACGCGTTGGCGCTGATCCTGCTTGTGCTCTTCAGCCAGTCGTTTGCGTTCGGCATTTATATATTTTTCATCCAGAGGCCACGAATCGACGATGCGGCAGCGCTGACGGCCACACAGATCCGCACGCTGACAAGGCTGCTATCCGCGTTGCCGAAGGATGCCAGAGAGGAGCAGCTCCTCGCCATCAACGGCGTCTCGCAAAGCGATGTTCCTCCTGCAGATGTCGAATCACAGCTACCCGTGAATCTGATCGCACGTCATTTCGTTTCTCGCCTGTCTGCCGAGTTGGGGCGCGATGAGCAGATTCGCTGGGAACGTGACGGCAAACATCGCGTCTGGGTTCGTCTGCGTGTGCAGCAGGAGTATTACTGGATGCTGCTTTCCGGCGCACCCAACGCAAATCACGGTCTCCCGTGGACGCTGATCTGTCTGTTGTTGAGTATTGCGACGTTCCCGGCGCTGGTCGCTTTCCTGATTCATCGGCCCGTTGAACGTCTGCTTCGCCGGCTCGCGCGCGCGGCCGATACGATCGAGCATGGCGGCTGGCCTGAGGCCGTGCCCGTCGAACGACCTCGCGAACTGGAAGTGGTCGCGGACGCGTTCAACAGGATGGTGGCGACACTTCAGGAACTGGAGGCGACCCGGGCAGAAATGCTGGCGGGTATCTCACACGACATTCGCACTCCCCTTACCAAGCTGCGTATGGTGCATTCTGCGCCGGAATCAGTCGAGGCGCCGGCGGCCAGTGCGGAACGCTTCGTGGATGAGATTGACGCGATCGTGCAGCAGTTCATCGATTTCGCACGAGGCTGGGGCAGTGAGCCCGCTAAACCTGGCGATCTGAACGCATTGATCGAACGTCTGGTGGCGGACTACGCGGGGCTCGGACAAACGTTCGCCCTGTCACTGGGTTCGCTGCCCGCTATTTCTTTTCGGCCGACCGGAATGCAGCGACTGCTGATGAACCTCATGCAGAACGCGGTCGTGCACGGACAGTTCAGCCTGTCTATCGTTACCCGCATGACGGATGGTTTCGTGACGATCGATGTCAGGGACCATGGGCCTGGTGTGCCCGATGCCTTGTTGCCGATGATGAAACAACCGTTTCGTCGCGGTGCGCAAAGCGAGCAGCGCGGCGGCACTGGCCTTGGTCTCGCCATCGCGGAGCGCATCGCGAAGCAACACGGCGGCGCGCTCGATCTCTTGCGCAATACCCCGAACGGTCTGATTGCCAGGGTGCGCCTGCCTGCTGGGTAAGCGCATGAAAATCCTCAGCGCTCAGCGCAGCAACGCGAAGACAGCGAGCGCCGTCATCACCGTTATGGCGCCCCCAATGCGGGTCGCGATCTGTGCAAACGGCATCAATTCCATCCGGTTGGCCGCGGTGAGAATCGCCACGTCGCCTGTCCCGCCGAGCCCGCTATGCGTGGCGTTGACGATCGCCGCTTCAACCGGATACATGCCCACCAGCCTGCCGACGAAGAAACCGGTCACGACCAGTGCCAGCACAGTCGAAACCGCGGTGACAATGTTCACCCAGTGAAAGGCGGCCACGATTTCGCCCCATGGCGTCATCGCGACGCTGATGGCGAACATCAGCGGATACGTGACAGCGCTCGAAAAGAATCCGTACATGAAACGCGCGCCGGCTCGAACCCGCGGCGACACCACCTGGAACAATTGCGCGGCGACGACCAGCACGAGCATGACAACCGGCGCGGGCCAGCCGAACCATTGGTGACCCAGCACGCCGAGCAGATAGAACGCAATCGCCGTCGCACCCGCCGCGGCGACCGCGCTGACGTCGAACTCGAACGACAGCGGTGCCGGGTTCACGGCCTCATCGTCAGCTTGCGCCACGGTCAGCCGTCCGCGGCCAGTCCACGTGGGCCGGCGGGTGCCGAGATAGCTCAGCAGACCCGCGCAGCAGATTGCAACGATGTTGCCGAGCATCACCGCCGAAAGGACCTGAGCGAACAACGGGCCCTGCTCCACACCCATGATCTGCGCATAGCCCGCCGATAGTGGCAGCGCGCCCTCGCCCACGCCACCCGCCATGATCGGCACCACGACGAAAAAGAGCGCGTGCCGGAAGCCGAGCCCAAGCGCGCCGCCCACACCCGCGCCGACCAGTGCCGCCACCACCGATCCGCTCGCCACCGGAATGAAGATGCGCACGAAACCCTTGATCAGCGTCTGCCGATCCATGCTGAGCACGCTGCCGACGATGATCGCCGCGATGAACAGGTACAGGAAATTAGAACTGTTGGTAAAGTCCGTCACCGCCTTCACGATTGGATGCGGCATCAACTTGTAGTACACCAGCATCGACGGAATGAACGCCGCGAAGATCGACGTGGCGCCGATGTGGCGGATCCACGGAATACGCTTCGCCAGTTCCGCGCAGGTAAAGCCGCCGACCGCGACGAGCGCGATGCCGGTCGGCAGGTCCGAGGCAAGTTTGCCCTTGAGCGTCATCGCGCCCAGCACGGCGATCAGCAGCAGATACACAGGCACAGGCAAGGCGCCGATGCGGCTGTCGAAGACCGCCCACCAGCGGTCCCTGAAGCTGCGTTCAGGCAACGGCGCCGCATTGCTGCCGCTCGTGCCGCTCGCCGGGGCGGATACGGTGCCGTGATTCGTGGCTGATTCCATCTACCTGTCTCCCCTCATTCCTATCCGGATCGTCTCGGGCTCAGACCAGCAGCAGCAATGCGGCGCCGTACACGAGTGCGCCGACCGCGAACGTGATCACCGTGAACCCGAGTACGCGCTGCACGCCGATCCCGGCCATCGCCACCACCGGCGCCGCCCAGAACGGCTGCATCATGTTCGACACCTGCTCTCCCATCGCGACGGCCATCGTCGTCGCCGGCACCGACGCGTGCAACGACAACGCGGCCGGTACGACGAACGGACCCTGCACGGCCCAGTGGCCACCGCCACTCGGGATAAAGAACGTGACGATCAGCGAGCACACATAGCTCCAGAACGGCAACGTGTGGACATTCGAAATCGCGATGAAGAAGTGGGAGATCACGTCAGGCAAGCCGGTCGCGTCCATCATGCCCATGATGCCGCCGTACAACGGGTACTGCAGCATCATCGAACCCGTCTGTTTCGCGGCGTTTTTGATCGCATCCGCATAGGCGAGCGGATAGCCGTGCAGTATCACGCCCGCAATGAACATGACGAAAATCACCGCGTTGACACCGGAGAATGCGAGGTGCTGCGTATAAGCCAGGACGAAAAACGCCACGCCCGCCACGCCGATAAACGCACTGCCCAACCACGAATACTCGATCCAGCGCGCAAAGCTCAACTTGCCCTGCGGCTTCTCGCGTAGGGGCGCATCGGGGTGCTTTTCCGTATCCAGGACCACCGCGTCCGCATCGTTCGGCTTGAGCAGCATGAACACGAATGGCATCACGAACAGCATGACAAGGGTCGGCACCAGATTGAAACGGGTGAAGACCGTCGCGCTGAACGGCAGCACCTCGCCGGTCAGCTTCTGCACGACGTTCATCGAACTGCCGGGCGTCGATTGCGCGAGTGCAATCGAGCTCGAAATGCCGCTCGCCCATACCACCCATCCCGAGAAACCGGCTGCGACGATCCAGGCGAAATCGACCCGCATGCGCTTGGCCACTTCGCGCGCGAGCAAGGCGCTCACCACGAGGCCGAGTCCCCAGTTGCAAAACGACGCGACGGCGACCAGCACGAATGTCAGCGTGGCGGCCTGCGCCGGCGTGCGCGCGAGCGCCACCAGCGCCTTGAACGCACGCTGCACCGGTGGCGCATGAGCGAACGCATGTCCCGTGACGAGCACCAGCGTAATCTGAAACGCAAACGTGAGGATGTCGAAGAATCCTTTGTACCAGCCACCTACCAGCCGCCCCACAGAAGCGTGCGGCGCGAACAGCGCCGAGAGCACGGCCACCACGACCGTGATAAGAATCGCGAGAACGAACGGATCGGGAATGGTCCGTTCGAAGAGGCCAATCGTCGCTTCGGTGAAGCTCGTTCTGCGCACGGGCGTGGCAGCGGTGGTCGGTTTCATGTAATCGTGTCTCCTGAGATTCGGTTTGACCCACGCGTTCGCTGCGCGTGTGGGTTGCAGTATGGTTTCGTGCGGCCGCGTTCGTCGCTCGTTGTTCGTTGCCCATTGTTCGTGCCGGCGTGACAGCCGGTCACTCAGTCTGTGAAGCCGTACAGTTTCGCCGCGTTGTCGACAAGAATCCGGCATCGCATGGCGTCGTCATCGGTCCAGTCCGCCAGCAGATCGAACAGGTCGGCGTCGTCGGGCTTGTGCGATTCCGTGGTGTGCGGCCAGTCGCTGCCCCACACGACCCGCTCCGGCAATGTGGCGATCCACGCGCGGGCGGTCGCTGTCACATCCGCATAGCCGCCTTCGAGACCGACGGCCGAGTCGAGATACGGGCCCGACAGCTTGACCCACACACGGCCATTTTCGGCTAGCTCGCGTACCACCTTGAACGCCGGATCGGACTTGCCGGCGGGTAGCGGCAACCGCGCCAGATGATCGAATACGATCGGCGACGGCAGGCGCGACAACATCGCCCGATGCTCGACGATCTGCGCGGCCGTCCAGTGCAATTGAACATGCCAGCCCAGTTCGGCGACGCGGCGTGCGAGCGGCTCGACCATCTCGAAGCCGACCACGGCGTTCGCTGGGGTATACAACGTGAAGCGAATGCCGCGGATGCCGCCTTCGTGCAGCGCGGCGAGTTCGGTATCGGTGACGTCGGGCCGCAGTACGGCGATGCCGCGCGCGTGGTCGGCGCCGAGTTGCCGGATCGCATCGAGCGTCACGCGATTGTCGGTGCCGTAGGGGCGCGGCGTGACAACCACCGTGCGCTGCGTGCCGATGCGCGCCTGCACCGCGCGGTAGTCGGCGACCGTGGCGCCTTCGACGAAGCCCGCGCCACCACGTCCTGCGAGAAAGCGCCGGTCGTAGATATGCATGTGCGCGTTGCACGCACCCGCCGGCGCCGCGATGCGTGGGCGCCGGCCGTCAGCAGCGTTCGCGCTGTCGGCGTCGTCTCGAGTGTCCATCGATCGTCTCCGTTATTTTCTATGCCGGCTTCCTGTGCCGGGTCATGGCGTCAGGAAGCCACCTTCACAGCACGGCGCGCTGCGCGCGCAACGCTTCGATCTGCGCGTCGGCCAGGCCCGCGTCCTTCAGCACCTCATCGGAATGCTGGCCGAAGGCCGGTGCGGCTGCCGGCACGGGCGCGGACGCCGCGCCGAAGCGGATCGGCTCCCTGAAGCCGCGATAGCGGCCCACACCCGGATACTCGAAAGTACTCACCATGTCCTCGGCGAGCACCTGCGGATCGTCGAACATATCCTCGACGCTGCGAGCAGCCGCGCACGGCACCGCGTCGCCGAAATGCGCCTCCCATTCGAGCGCAGTGCGCGCCTCGAGCGCCGCGTGCAGTTGCGGAATGATTTCCTCGCAATGCAGCGCGCGCTTGCGCACCGTGTCATAACGCTCGTTGCGCCCAAGCGAATCGAGGCCGGTCTTTTCGCACAGCGCCTGCCAGAAATGCGGCGTATTGGCTGAAATGTACAGATAGCCTGCGCGCGTCGGATGAATGCCGGTGATGCCGCCCGAACGCATGTCGCGGCCGATCTCTTTCGGCTCGCCGTCGGCCCAGATCATCCGTGCGGACTGCATCGTCAGTGCGCTGCGCAGCAGCGACACGCCGACATACTGGCCGGCCCCGCTACGCTCGCGCTCGAACAGCGCCGACGACACCCCCGCCGCCACCAACGCTGCCGCGTAATAGTCGACCACGGAGCCGTAGAGTATCTCCGGCGGGCCGCCGTGCTTGCCTTGCATCGCGCACATGCCGGTCATGGTTTGCAGCACCTGGTCGTAGCCCGCCTTGTCCTTGTTGGGCCCCGTGTCGCCGTAGCCCGTCACCGCACAATAAATCAGGCGTGGATTGACTTCGCGCAGTTGCTCATACGCGATGCCGAGCCGGGCCGGCACGCTCGGACGGAAATTGTGCACCAGCACGTCGGCCTGTTCGACGAGACGCAGCAGCACGGCGAGCGCCTCAGGTTGCTTCAGGTCGAGCGCGAGCCCGCGCTTGCCGCGGTTGATGCCGAGAAACGCACGGCTTTCGGCTTCGAGCGTCGACGGATATTTGCGCAGGTTGTCGCCCGACGGCGGCTCGATCTTGATGACGTCGGCGCCCTGGTCACCGAGCAGCGTGCACCCATAGGGTCCGGCGATGTACGCGCTCAGATCGAGCACCCGTACGCCTGCGAGCGGCCCCGTCGTGCCGGAGCGCGCTAATTGCGGTGAGCGTTCCATGAGAGGTCTCCGTATTGATCCAGTGAGTATCGAATGAGATGCGGTTCAGCGTTCGACGTCGTGCGTTGGACGGCTCTGCGCTGCGCCGTCGAGCGCGGCATGCTGGTCACCCGTAAGGAGTCTCATTTGTTGCGCCTGACTGACGAGCACCCGGGCGCGCTCGACAAACGGCGGGTCGATCATCTTGCCGTCGACCACATAGGCGCCCACACCCTTTTCGCCGGCGTCATACGCTGCTGCGACGACGCGCACCGCGTGCGCGATCTCGTCGTCCGACGGACGAAACACCTCGTTGGCAAGCGCGACCTGGCTCGGATGGATGCAACTCTTGCCGAGAAAACCCATAGCGCGAGCCATCTCGGCTTCTGCGCGGAAGCCGGCCTCGTCCTTGATGTCGGCGAACGCGGAGTCGTAAGCGAACACGCCTGCTTCCCCCGCCGCGATACGCAGCCCGAACATCGCCTGGCGGATCGCCGAGGCATCGCGGCGCGCCATGCCGAGCGGTTCGAACAGATCGCCGAGGCCGAGTTGCAGACCGGCCACACGCGGATGCGCGCCAGCCAGTTCGGCGGCATGGCGGAATGCTTTAGGCGATTCGATATTGAGCAGCAGCCTGATCGGCGTGGTCACGCCGTTGGCCTGCTCAGCGCGCTCGAGGGCGACGACGGCGCTGCGCACATCGTCCACGCTAGCGGGTTTCGGCAGATTGATGAAGTCGAGACCGGGTAGCGCAACCGCACTGAGATCGGCATCGAAATACGCGCTATCGAGCGCGTTGATGCGCACGATCAGCACCTTGGTGGAATCGGCCACGGCGTCGGAAAGCAGGAGCTCACGCAATGCGAGCCGCGCCTGCGGCTTGCGTTCGGCGGCGACCGCATCTTCGAGATCGAACGACAACGCGTCGGCCGCGCTAACGAGCGCCTTGGCGAACAGTTCCGGCCGCGACGCCGGTACAAACAGCTTGCTTCTCATGTCTCCCGATCCAGGTTCTGATTGCCTGAAACCAGTCTACGCACGAGCAAGATTTAGATAAACTATCTACACCTATCTTCAAAACATAGCCAATCTATCTTTTATGGACATCGAATTTCTTGCCAATCTGATGCTGGTGGTCGACAGCGGTTCGATGGCCGAAGCGGCCCGCCGCGTCGGCGTGACGCCCGCGGCCGTCGCACAGCAGGTCCAGGCGCTCGAACGGGAATTGGGCGTGCCGCTACTGGTTCGCGCCGGGCGCACGGTCATTCCGACCGAAGCGGGGCATCGCGTGATCGAGCGGGCGCGCGGTCTGGTTCGCGAGTTTGCCGACCTGAAGGCGTTTGCGCTCAAGGGCGAAGCGGCCGGCGAATTGCGCATCGGCACGATCACCACCGCTTTGCTGAGCCTGATGCCGGATGTGCTCGCGAACTTTGCCTCGGTGTTTTCACAGGTCAAGGTCCTGATTCGCGCCGGCACGTCGATGGAGCTCTACGAAACGCTGCTGCGCGGCGAACTCGACGTGGCGGTCTGCCTGCACCCGGCGTTCGCTTTGCCCAAGGCCTATGACTGGCATCTGCTGCGCGAGGAGCCGCTTGTCGTACTGGCGCCCGCGCGCCTCGCCGCAGACGATCCGCACGAACTGCTGCGTAGCCAGCCCTTCATCCGCTACGACCGCTCGCTCGGCGGCGGCAAACAGGCGGACGCTTACCTGCGCGCAGCCAGAATTGCGCCGCGCGAATTGTTCGAGCTGAATTCGCTGATGGCGATAGCGATGATGGTCGATCGTGGCCTCGGTGTATCTCTGGTCCCCGACATCGTCTCTCCGCTGACCGCGGGGCTCGACGTCGCGAAGCTGGCGCTGCCCGTCAAAACGGAGCCGCGCCGCTTCGGCGTGGTGTGGCACAGGGGCTCGCCGCGCGGCCATCTGATCAAGGGATTTCTTCAATGCGCCGACGATGCGCTGCGTCATGAAGGGCGCAAAACTACGGGGAACAGACGAAAGTAGGCGTATGCCACGTTTGCGGCTCAGCGCGAGCGCTGACGTGACCAGGCCTTCGATCAGGACGATCACGGATAGGCAGCACCGCGTCGCCAGGCACAAAATAGCTGTCCGAATCAGGATGGCGCCTAGGGCGCCGTTATGCTGGTTCCGATATCGCCCACCGGCAGGGTGCCTAAGCGCGCAGCCAGTGCAGTCATCAACGGCTTCCCCATGCATCGTCAGGTTTTTGAAAGCATGAACATCCATGCCTGGCGCAAAGTTTGCGTGCGGTATGAGGGAGATTTCGGCAATACGACCGGAATTCAAACAGGAGGAGACAATGCGCGATGACGTTCATCACGCGGCTTGCCCGTTGACAGCCCCGCAACCCGGCTGGCATACGCCGTCTATCCAGAAAGCACACGAGCGCTCCGCAACCTTCGGACTCAGTGCGTCGATGCGGCCGGATTACGACGTGCTCCCCGCCACCGAACTGGCGCTCAGGCTGGAACAGAGCCGGGTGCTGTACGCGCATGCCACACCGGTGATGGAAACCCTGCGCGAGCAGATCGCCAACACGCAAAGCATGATCGTGCTGACCGATGCCGACGGCTTGATTCTTCATTCGATTGGCGACGACGACTTTCTCCAGCGTGCCGAAAAGGTCGCGCTACGCCCCGGCGCGAACTGGGCAGAAGCACGGCAAGGCACCAATGCGATCGGCACCGCACTGGCCGAACGGTGCCCTACCGTCGTCCGTGGCGACCAGCATTATCTGGCGGCGAACCGCTTCCTGACCTGTTCGAGTGTGCCGATCCTCGATCCGTACGGCGACCTGATCGGCGTGCTCGATGTCACGGGCGACCATCGCAGCTACCATCAGCACACGATGGCGCTGGCGAAAATGTCGGTGCAGATGATCGAGAATCATCTGTTTAGCAGTACGTTTCGCGAAACCCTGCAAATCGCCTTTCACGGCCGCCCCGAATTTCTCAATACCTTGATGGAAGGGATCGTCGCGTTTACGTGCGACGGCCGCTTCCTCTCGGCCAATCGCAGCGCGCAATTCCAGTTGGGCCTGCCGCTCGCCGCCTTGCGTGCTCACACGTTGTCGTCTCTGTTCGGCGTCACCACGTCGCAGTTGATCGACCAGTTGCGCACGAGCCGGAATACCCACCTGTCGCTGAACCTGAACACCGGCGTGGTGGTTTGCGCGACCGTCGAATTCCGGCGCGCCACGCTCGCCGACGGCGCCTGGCCGCCCGAGGTTCGGACCGACGCCAGGCCCGCCCCCCGGGCCGACGCGCCGCGACCGGCGGCGCTCGCGGGCACGCTGTCGAAGCTCAACTATCTGGACACCGGCGATCCGCAGGTCGGCGCGGTCATCGCCAAGGTCCGCAAGGTGATCGGCAAGGACATTCCGGTCCTGATCACCGGCGAGACGGGCACCGGCAAAGAATTGCTCGCCCAGGCGATCCACAACGATTCGCCGCGGCGCACGGCTGCGTTCGTCGCGCTCAACTGCGCGTCGATTCCCGAAACGCTGATCGAATCCGAGCTGTTCGGCTACGAAGAAGGCGCCTTCACCGGCGCGCGGCGCAAAGGCGCGGCGGGCAAGCTCCTGCAGGCCAACGGCGGCACGCTGTTTCTCGACGAGATCGGCGACATGCCTTATCCGCTGCAGGTGAGGCTGCTGCGCGTGCTGCAAGAGCGCGTCGTCAATCCACTCGGTTCGACCCGCTCGATTCCGGTGGATATCGCGATCATCTGCGCGACCCATCGCGATCTGCGCGAGATGATCGCGCAAAATCGCTTCCGCGAGGATCTGTACTATCGCTTGAACGGTCTGGTGGTGAAACTGCCGCCGCTGCGCGAGCGCACGGATCTCGCCTCGGTGATCAACAAGATGCTGCAGGACAAGTCGCTTCACGGCACCGACGGCCCGCACCTGAGCATCGCGGACGACGTCATGGCGCTGTTCGAGCGATGCACGTGGCCCGGCAATTTCCGCCAGCTCGGCAATCTTCTGCGCACCGCCGCGGCAATGGTCGACGCGGACGGCCAGATACGGCGCGAGCATTTGCCGGACGATTTCTTCGAGGATCTGCGCAGCACGGCAGCCTGCCCTCCGGCCAGCGCCGAACCGCTGCTGCCGCAAGGCACGCGGCTCGAGGACGTCGCCGCTTCGGCGATTGCGAACGCGCTCGCCCAGAACGGCGGCAACGTATCGGCCGCCGCGCGTGCGCTCGGCATCTCGCGCAACACGATCTACCGGAAGATGCCGGCAACGGTCGGCCCGGACGAAGCGAAGGACGACCTCTAGCCGCCTTCGCAAAGCGACTGCCGCGACACGCGGCAGCGCCTCACTGACTCGCCGCCCGACACCTGTTGCCTGCCGCTTCGTACTGTTGCGCATGTGTGGCATTTTGCAACACCAGTGTCCTCGATTTGAACAGTCCTCAGCTTGCCGCTGCGCCAGCCGGTATTCAATCTCCTCCCGTCCCACCGTTCGAGCACGGACCTCCGCATTTGCCGCCGCGAACCCGCACTCATCGCCTTGCGTCAACCTCGCCGGCGCCGCTTCGCCGCCTCCGGCACAGACCTTGCGTTAAACGATCCGACCGCTCGTTGAGCGCGGTTTTCAACCTAATCATCCTCATCAAGGAGACAACCATGCAGTGGACCACCCCCGCCTACAACGATCTGCGTCTCGGCTACGAAATCACGATGTATATCGCCAACCGCTGAAGCCACTACGCAGCTTCGCCCGCGCGCCGTCAGTTGCAACGGCGCGCGGGCGGCTCCGGAGCACCGCTCATGAAGATCAAGATTCTCGGTTCGGGCGCGGGCGGTGGCTTGCCGCAATGGAACTGCAACTGCATGAACTGCCGGCGGGCGCGCAATCGGACGGGAGATGTGATCCCACGTACGCAATCGTCGATAGCGGTCAGCGACGATGGCGTCGACTGGGTACTTGTCAACGCTTCGCCCGACCTACTCGCGCAATTGCGCGCCCATCCGGAGCTGCAGCCGGCCCGCTCGATTCGCGATAGCGGTATCGCCGCCGTGCTGCTGATCGATGCGCAAATCGACCATGTCGCCGGCTTGCTGATGCTGCGCGAACGCTCGTCGCCGCTGCCGCTCTATGCATGCGCACCGGTCTTCGACGATCTCTCCAGCGGACTGCCTTTGGTGCCCCTGCTCGGGCATTACTGCGGCGTCGAGCGTCACGAGATCGCGCTGCACACCCCGTTTACGATCCCGCCCGTCGAAGGCGTGCGTTTCACGGCCATTCCGATCGACAGCAAGGCACCGCCCTACTCGCCACGCCGCGCCGCCGCGATACCCGGCGACAACATCGCCCTGCTGATCGAAAACGTCGCGACCGGCGCGCGGGCATTCTACGCACCCGGCCTGGAGACGGCATCGGCGCCGGTGCGCGAGGCGATGCGCAGCGCGGACCTGGTGCTGGTCGACGGCACGTTCTGGATGGCTAACGAAATGATCGACCTCGGCCTATCGACCCGGCCCGCCGCGGACATGGGCCATCTCGCCCAATGCGGCCATCGCGGACAGCCTGGCATGCTCGATCTGCTCGACGCGTTGCCGGACACGACGCGCAAAGTGCTGACTCACATCAACAACACCAATCCGATTCTCGACCCGCATTCCGCCGAATATGCGTTGCTGAGCGCACGCGGCATCGATGTCGCGCGGGACGGAATGCAATTTCAGGTATAGCCATGAACGCGCCTTATCTTCCCGCCACGCTGCACGCGACGCCCTGGTCGACCGACGAATTCGAGGTGCGCCTGCGCGGACTCGGATCGCGCTACCACATCCACCATCCGTTCAACGTCCGCTTGAACAGCGGCCGATGTTCACCGGAACAGGTGCGCGGCTGGGTGGCGAACCGCTTTTATTATCAGATCAACATCCCGCTGAAAGACGCGGCGATCCTGTCGAATTGCCCGGACCGGGACACCCGCAGGCTCTGGACCCAGCGCCTGCTCGACCACGACGGCTACGGCGACGATGCCGGCGGCATCGAAGCATGGGCGCGTCTCGCCGATGCGGTCGGGCTCGAGCGCACGGCCTTGTGGTCGCTCGACCACGTGGCGCCGGGCGTACGCTTCGCGGTCGACGCCTATGTCAACTTTGCGCGGCGCGCACCGTGGCAGGAAGCGGTGTGCTCGTCGCTCACGGAAATGTTTGCGCCGCAAATCCATCGCGACCGGCTGGCCGGCTGGCCGTCGCTCTACCCGTGGATCGACGCGGACGGGTTGCAATACTTTCGCAGCCGGATCCCGCTCGCGCAGCGCGACGTCGAACATGGGCTCGCAGTGACGCTCGGCTACTTCCGCACGCCGCAGGCGCAATCGCGTGCGCTCGACATCCTGCAATTCAAGCTCGACATTCTCTGGTCGATGCTCGATGCGATCGAAAAGGCGTACCCGGTATGAACACACTGAACACCGCTTGCGGCGCCCGCGTTTTTCCACGCCTGAGGAAAATGTTCCGGTTGCAATGGGAGGACGTCCAGAACGCGTACGTGCTGCTGTATCCGGAGGGCATGGTGATCCTCAATCCGAGTGCGGGCGAGATTCTCGTACGTTGTGACGGAAGCCGCCACCTGGACGAGATCATCGGCGAACTCGAAGGTCTGTTCCATGCATCGGATCTTGCCGCCGACGTGTACCGCTTCATCGATCATGCGCGGCAGCGCGGCTGGCTCGACTGACATGCCTACCGATAACGTCCGCCCGTCTCCGCCGCTGTGGCTGCTGGCCGAACTCACCTACCGTTGCCCGCTGCACTGCGCGTTCTGCTCTAACCCGGTCGATTTCGCCGCGCACGACACCGAACTCGATACCGATGCCTGGTGCGACGTGATCGCTCAGGCGCGCAAGCTCGGCGCCGCGCAAATCGGCTTCTCCGGCGGCGAACCGCTGCTGCGCGACGACCTCGAAATCCTCGTCGCCCATGCGCGCGGCCTGGGCTTCTATACGAACCTGATCACGTCGGGCATCGGCCTGACCGAGACGCGCATCGCACAACTAAAGAATGCTGGCCTCGACCATATCCAGCTATCGTTTCAGGATTCGACCCGTGAACTCAACGATTTCCTGTCGAACACGCGGACATTCGACCTGAAGCGCCGGATCGCGCGCCTCATCAAGGCGCACGACTACCCGATGGTGCTCAACTGCGTGCTGCATCGCTACAACCTGCCGCACGTCGACAAAATCATCGACATGGCGCTCGAGATGGGTGCCGATTATCTGGAACTCGCCAACACCCAGTATTACGGCTGGGCGATGCTCAATCGTGCGCAGTTGATGCCGACCCGCGAGCAACTGCGCGAGGCGGAGGAAACCGTCAACCGGTACCGTGCGCAACTGGGCGAGCGCTGCCGCATTCTGTTCGTGGTGCCCGATTACTTCGAGACTCGCCCCAAACCCTGCATGAATGGCTGGGGATCGGTGTTTCTCGGCATCGCGCCGGACGGCACCGCGCTGCCGTGTCACGCGGCGGGTTCGCTGCCGGGGCTCGATCTGCCGCACGTGCGCGACGCATCGCTCGCGCAGATCTGGTACGAGAGTCCGGCGTTCAACGCATTCCGCGGCGACGGCTGGATGCGCGAGCCCTGCCGGAGCTGCGACGAGCGCAATGTCGACCACGGCGGCTGCCGCTGCCAGGCCTATCTGCTCACGGGCGATGCGGCCGCCGCCGATCCCGTATGCGCGAAATCCGCGCATCACGACAAGGTCGAGCATGTGGTGGCGCTCGCGCGCCGTCCAGTGCGGCCTGTCGACGAGCAACCGCTGATTTTCCGCAGCAGGGACAATTCGTTGCGCCACGGATGATTGCGTTGCGCGCGCGGGGCGGCCCGGCTCACAGCCGGGCCGGTATTGCGCACGCCGCGCGTGGTCTGCCCGACCACGCCGCGGCTGCGCGTTCATCGTTGCGGACCCGCGTTAAGCGGCGTGGCTGACGCCCGCGCGGTGTCGGCGGTCAGCTTGGCGGTACTGGGGCGATATCCATTCGAATACAGCAGGAACGCCATCAGGTCGGCGTAATCCTGATCTTTCAGCTTGCCGGGACGATCCGCCGGCATGTTGGTCGCCATGTAGCCAAACACACCGCCGATCGTCAGATGCGAATTCGCCACCGGCGCAAATGCCGGCCCACTGAGCGTGGGGGCGGAGATCCCCTGCAGCTTCGCGCCATGGCACTTGGCGCAGGAAGCCGCATACAGGCTCTTGCCATGCTCGACCTGCGCGTGGTCGAACGACGGCGCGTCGCCTGCCGCAGCGTCCGACACCCGGATGAAGCGGCCGGCCGCGGACTGCGTCGCGCCGGCAAGACGGGCGAGATGAGCGAGCTGCGCATGGCCGCCGGCCGGTGCCGGCCCGTCGCGATAGGCGAGCGACGGCTCCGCAGTCTGCGCGTGCTGCGCGGCCTCGGGCAAGGTCCAATTCCGGGTCAGCGCGACAAGCCGGCCATCGACCGTCATCTTCGCAAGCGCGGAATCGATCCGCGCCTGCAACGCCGCGCCTTTCGATCCGAACGCGAACACCAGATGCCAGTCCGCGTACGGTGAAGCCGCGTTCGCCACGTCGAACTGCTGCTGCGGATGCGTCTGCCCATATGCGACGACGGCCGGATACCAGACGATCGCCCGTTGTGCATGGCCCTTCGCCACCGCATCGACCGTCTGCTCGGGCGTATTTTCCAGATCCAGCTTGACGCTGCTCTGCTGCACCGCGATCAGTTGCGCCGGGCTCGCATAGGTCGCCGCCACGACGCCTTCGGCGGCGTCCCCGGTTTTCGCGCCGTGCACCTCGACGCTCACGTATCCGGTGCGCAAATAGCCGTTCGAAAACCGGAGCCGGCTGCCGGATCCATCGGCAACCGTTGAGCGCGGAAAGCCTGCGATCACATCGCAACCTCGTCCGAGCGCGCTATCGAGTTCCTTGAGCGAAACGCCGTCGTCATCGCCATCGCCGATGACGTGCGACGCGAACGACGCGGCAATGCCGGCCGTCTTGAAGGCTTCCTTGGCGACGGCCCGGTCCAGCGCCGTCGACGGGCTGCCCGGGAAGGTACAAATGCGTACCTCGGCTATCGCGTACGCCGGCATGAGCGCGCCGGCCATGAGCAGACCAGCCGCACTGAAACGATTGAGTTGAATCTTCATAATGATGAATCCGGTAAATGCTGGGCGTTCGCAATCTCATCGCGAGCGATGAAGTTGCGAACGCGGTCAGGTTGAGCGATGGTTGAGCGATCAGACGTGATTGAGCGCGAACACATACAGGGTGCCGCCGCGCGGCACCTTCTGCGCGGCCTTCGCCATTGGGCCGCCCCAGATCGGGTTCGCACCGCCGTAACCGGCCAGTACGGCAACGTATTCCTTGCCGTCGATTTCAAATACCGAAGGCTGCGCGACAATGCCGCTCGCCAGTTTCGGGCTTTGCCACAGCACCTTGCCGGTGGCTTCGTCGAATGCGTACAGGTGTCCGTCGAGCGAGCCGCTGAAGGCGAGACCACCCGCCGTGGTGGCCACACCGCCGTTCCACGGCAGCTTGCTCCAGTGGCTCCAGACCTTCTTGCCGGTATCGACGTCGATCGCCTGCAGCTCGCCATAGCCCTGGCTACCCGGCTCCGCTTCGATCTCGAATCCCTCGCCCAGGTACGGCAGCCCCTCCATGTAGCTGACCGACTTGCCGGACAGGCTCATGCACGCATGCAGTGTCGGGACGACCGCGAGATGCGTGTCCGGGTCGTACGAGACCGACCACCAGTTCTTCCCGCCGAGGAAGCTCGGGCAAGTGTCGATGGTCGTGCCGGCTTTCGGATACTTCGTGCCGTCTTCGACCGGCACGCCCTCTCCGGTGTAGCCCGTGACGGAAGTCGCCTTCACGAACGGTTTCGCATAGATCAGCTTGCCGGTCGTCCGGTCGATCGCATGGAAATAGCCGTTGCGGTCCGCGTGAATGATCGCGTCGTAGTCCTTTCCTTCATACTTGATGTTGGCGAGAACCGGTGTATTGACGCCGTCGTAATCCCAGGTGTCGTGACGGGTGTACTGATAGTGCCACTTGAGATCGCCCGTTTTAGGATCGAGCGCGAGCAGCGAATCGGAATAGAGGTTATCGCCCGGGCGCAGGTCCGCAAGCCACGGGCCCGGATTGCCGACGCCCCAGTAAAGGGTTTTCGTCGCTGCATCGTAGGTTCCCGTCAGCCAGGCCGGCGCACCGCCATGTTCCTGCATGCCGTTGGGCCAGGTATTGCCATCCTTTTCCGTGGCGCCGGGTATCGTGAAGCGCTTCCAGAGCACGGTCCCGTCTTCCGGTTTGAGCGCGGCGATGAAGCCGCGCGCACCGTACTCGCCACCCGAGCTGCCGACCACGATCGCACCATCCAGCGCGAGCGGAGCGAGTGAGAACGCGTAGCCGATACCCGGTTCGAACATCTGCTTCTTCCAGACCACGGCGCCGGTTTTCGCATCGAGCGCAACGACTTCTCCGCTTAGCATTGCCACGTAAACATTGTTACCGTAGAGCGCAACTCCGCGATTCACCACGTCGCAGCACGCGGTCTTGAACGACTCGGGACCGAGGTTCGGTTCGTATTTCCAGAGCGGCTTGCCCGTCGTCGCATCGAACGCGTAGACGTTGTCTTTCGGCGTCGTCACGAACATGAACGATCCGTTGACGATCGGCGTCGCTTCGAAGCCTTGCTGAAGGTCAGCGGGGAATTTGTAGCTCCAGACCTGCTTGAGGCCCTTCACGTTGGCGCTGTCGATCTGCTTGAGCGGCGAATGCGACTGGCCGTTGTAGCTGCGGTAATAAGTGAGCCAGCCCGGATCCGTTTGTGCATTCGTCAGCCGGTCATAAGTGACGGCCGGATAGTCGGAAGCAGCGGCCACCACTCCGGATTCCAGACCGAGAACCGATACGACGCCGATCGCAAGCATCGCCAATCGCATGGCCGAAGCCGAACGTCTCTTCATGTTTGTCTCCTGTTGATTTGTCGGCGCTGTGCCGTGCTCTCGGCGCCTTTGCCGGTTGTCGCAGAATGGCTGCGGAATCAACATCGCAAATCGTGTGCCATCGGATCGAGCGGCGCGCTCGCGCATGCGGCAGCGAACCGACGCACGGCTTCATGCGTTGTTCCTGGTACTCGGGCGCTGACCGAGGGTGTTGCATCCTGGTACAGCGAACATCCGGTATGTGTCTAAACATGACAGGTGGGTACGCATGCCGCTGCCCGCCGGCGCACATCGGCAGGAGGTTGGCGCATCGGTGTTCCGATCCTGCTGCGCGGCGTTTTCGCGTTGCGTCGATGGCACGGTTCTCGCTGTTCCGCTCACCGAGACAGCAAGCGCCGCCGCGACGGCAGGTATCGCCGCCCAGCGCAACGCGCCGTCCGTTCAATCAGACCGATTCTGGAGAAGACACGAATGAGCCACGCCGAAATACAGTATCTGTCCACCGAGTTTCCGTACAAGAAGACGTATGCGAACTTCATCGGTGGCGAATGGGTCGCGCCGCTCGGCGGCGAATACTTCGACAACATCTCGCCCATCACGGGTGAACCGTTCACGTCGATCCCGCGTTCACGCGAGGCCGATATCGAACTCGCGCTCGACGCCGCGCATCGCGCCAAGGCCGCATGGGGCAAGACCTCCACGACCGATCGCGCCAACATCCTCAACCGCATCGCCGATCGCATGGAGGCGAACCTGCAGCGGCTTGCTATCGCTGAAACGATCGACAACGGCAAGCCGTTGCGCGAAACGATGGCGGCGGACATCCCGCTTGCGATCGACCACTTTCGCTACTTTGCTGGTTGCCTGCGCGCGCAGGAAGGTTCGATTTCGGAAATCGACGGCGACACCGTTGCCTATCATTTCCACGAACCGCTTGGCGTCGTCGGCCAAATCATTCCGTGGAACTTCCCGATCCTGATGGCCGTCTGGAAGCTCGCGCCCGCGTTGGCCGCCGGTAATTGCGTGGTACTCAAACCGGCCGAGCAAACGCCCGCCTCGATCCTCGTCTTGCTCGAACTGATCCAGGATCTGCTGCCGCCCGGCGCGGTCAACGTCGTGAACGGTTTCGGTCTTGAAGCAGGCAAGCCACTCGCGTCGAACAAGCGCATCGCGAAGATTGCCTTTACCGGTGAAACGACGACCGGCCGCCTGATCATGCAGTACGCGAGCCAGAATCTGATTCCCGTCACGCTGGAACTCGGCGGCAAGAGCCCAAACATCTTCTTCGCCGACGTGATGGACCGCGACGACAGCTACTTCGACAAGACGCTCGAAGGCTTCGCGATGTTCGCGCTAAACCAGGGCGAAGTGTGCACGTGCCCGTCGCGCGTGCTGGTCGAGGAGAAAATCTACGACCGCTTTATCGAGCGTGCGCTCACGCGTGTCGAGGCGATCAAACAGGGACATCCACTCGACCCGACCACGATGATCGGTGCGCAAGCCTCGCAGGAACAGCTCGAAAAGATCCTCTCGTATATCGATCTCGGCAAGCAGGAAGGCGCGCAATGCCTGACAGGCGGCGCGCGCAACACGCTCGAAGGTGAGCTGAGCAAGGGCTATTACGTTAAGCCCACCGTGTTCCGTGGCCATAACAAGATGCGCATTTTCCAGGAAGAAATCTTCGGACCGGTGGTGTCGGTGACGACCTTCAAGAACGAAGATGAGGCGCTCGAGATCGCGAACGACACGCTGTACGGTCTCGGCGCCGGCGTGTGGACCCGCGACGGTGCACGTGCTTACCGTATGGGACGCGGCATCCAGGCGGGTCGCGTATGGACCAATTGCTATCACGCATATCCGGCGCACGCGGCATTTGGCGGCTACAAGCAATCGGGCATTGGCCGCGAGAATCACAAGATGATGCTCGACCACTACCAGCAAACCAAGAACCTGCTCGTCAGCTACAGCCAGAAGCCCCTCGGTTTCTTCTGAAACAGGCACGTGTTGTCGAGGAGGCCATGCGTAGCAACTGGCGGCCTCGACACAACGCCCCACGAGGCCGCCAGCGGAGCGGAGGACAAACCAATGAACACCTTGCGTCTTCTCGTCGAGAAATGGATGCCGTCGACGCCGGTGTCATCGGTTCGGATCTCGCGTTACCGCTATGCCGGCGCCGGCAAGCGGCGTCAGGTTCGAGTCGAGGTATCGCGTCCGCAAGGCAGCGTAGCGATTCTCTTCTTCCGGCACGACGACGGAACATGGCATGTGTTTCCCCCGAACCGATACGTCTAGCGATGGGCGCTTATGAAACCGCGCCTTGACCGACCGCCTTCTACATTGGACGTGCATTACAAATGCGCATGCCGTCCATTCGACGAATCCCGCTTCGTGATTCCGCATTATTGATCCAGAAAAAGCGTCGAGCATCGAAGAATGCCGATCTTAGAACCAGCAGGAGACAACCCAATGAGCGCACCGTATGGAGGACGGCGCGGCCGCCCGTTCTTTCCACGACGCGCCGGCCTGACGCTGTGTTTCGGCAGCGCGCTTGCGAGCGTGTCCGCCGTCGCCTGGGCGCAGACAGAACCGGCCGGAACAACGCCGCCCGCGGCATTCACGAGCCTGAACGCTAACAGTTCCAGCGCGGTAACGGTGCTCGCACCGATCATCGTGGTAGGCACCACGCCGCTACTCGGCGTCGGCACGCCGCTGTCGCAGGTTCCCGCCAACGTGCAGACGATCCGCGCGGCGGACCTCAATCGGCAACATCGCAGCACGCTGATCGACTATTTCGCCGAGAACCTCCCGGGCGTCGATCTTTCCGATGCGCAAGGCAATCCTTATCAGATCAACATCAATTATCGCGGCTTCACCGCTTCTCCGTTGCTCGGCACGCCACAAGGCCTGTCTGTCTTCGTCGACGGCGTACGCGTGAACGAGCCGTTCGGCAATGTCGTCAACTGGGACCTCATTCCCCAGCAAGCGATCGAGACGATCCAGTTGATTCCCGGCTCGAATCCGACCTATGGCCTCAATACGCTTGGCGGCGCCATCGCGATCACGACGAAGAACGGCAAAACCAGCCCCGGCGGCGAGGCCGAGCTGACAGCGGGATCGTGGGGACGCAAGACTGCGCAGATCGAACAGGGAGGCACCATCGGCGAGAATCTCGACTACTACTTCACCGGCAACGCATCGAACGATAACGGCTGGGCCCAGCAGAACTCGAGCCGCGTGCGGCAAGCGTTCGGCAAGCTGCGCTATACCGATACGGATACGACGCTGTCGTTCGCGGCAGGCGGTGCGGACAACGATCTGCACGGAATGCAGACGATTCCACGCTCGTTCCTCGGCAACCCGACACAACTGTATACGTATCCGGATCAGAATCTGAACAGCGCCGGTTACGTCACCCTGTCCGGCGATCACTACTTCAACGACCACGTCGAACTGAGCGGCAACCTCTATTACCGGCATTACCGCAACAACAACATCAGCAGCAACAACAATACAGGCTACGGGTCAGTCGACGCCAATGGCAATATCGACACGCTGCAGGGAACCAACGAGAATTCCGTCGTTGTGACCGACAGTTATGGCGCGAGCCTCCAGATGACCCTGCTTGGCAAGCTCGGTGGGATGGACAACCAGTTCGTTGCGGGCATAGCCGCCGATTTCGCGAATTCCCACTATACGGCGTCCTCGCAGGAGGCCTACTTTACCGCCTCGCGCGCAGCGATCGGTATAGGCGGCTACCAACAGCAGACCGACGCCAAAACGCGCGACGCGGACCTCAGTCTCTACTTCAGCGACACGCTGTCGCTGACCCAGCAGATATCGTTGACGCTGGCAGGCCGCTACAACCGGTCAAACGCACAGATCGGCGACGAAAGCGGCACGCAGCCGCTGCTAGACGGCAATCACACGTTCTCGCGCTTTAATCCTGCCGTCGGGCTCAACTGGAACCCGCTCCCCAACTTCACCGCTTACGCCACCTACAACGAGGGCATGCGTTCCCCCACGGCGATCGAACTGACCTGCGCGGACCCAGCCGCGCCGTGCTCGCTGCCGAACGACTTCGTGGCCGACCCGGCACTGAAGCCGGTGATCTCGAAGACGTTCGAGATCGGAGCGCGCGGCCGCATCGGCAAGACGACGACCTGGAGCGCCGCAGCCTACGGCACGACGCTCGAGAACGACATCGAGTTCATCAGCAGCGCGGCGAGCACACAAGGTTATTTCCAGAATGTCGACAATACCCGTCGGCAAGGTTTCGAACTCGCCGGGCACACCCGATTCGGGCCGCTGGGCCTAGACCTGAGCTACAGCTATATCGACGCGACCTATCGCTCGACGTGGGCGGAAAGCAGCGCCAGCAATTCAAGCGCCGACGCCAACGGCAACATCACCGTAAAGCCCGGCGATCACCTTCCCGGCATCCCGTCGAACACCGTCAAGCTGCGGCTCGATTACGCTGTCACGCCGAAGTGGAAAATCGGCACCAATCTGACATGGCGCAGCGGCATCTATGCACAGGGCGACGAGAATAACGAGGACGTGAACGGCAAGATTGCCGGCTACTTGCTGGTGGATCTGGATACGACGTACCAGGTGACGAAGCAATTGCAGATCTTCGCCACCGTGACGAATCTGCTAAACAAGCAATATGCGAGTTTCGGCGTGCTCGGCGAGAATTTTTTCAACGGACCCAACCACACGTTCGACGGCGCAAATCCGGTCAACGAGCAATTCGTCGGCCCGGGTGCGCCGCGCGGCATGTGGGTCGGCCTGCGGTATGCGTGGCGCTAATGATGACGCGTAGCGGGTCAGCAATATCCTCGTCGGTCCGCTGCTTGTTATCGCATATGCATGCCGCCGTTGATCGCGAGATCCGACCCGGTGATAAAACCTGCATCGTCGGAACACAGGAATCCTACCAACGCTGCGATTTCGTCGGGCTGACCGAACCGGCCGACAGGAATCTGCGGCAAGATGCGCGTCTCCATGATCTCTTTCGACACGGCGGCGGTCATCGCGGTTGCCAGATAGCCCGGCGAAACCGTATTGACCGTCACGCCATGTTTCGCCACTTCGAGCGCCAGCGCCTTCGTAAAACCATGAATGCCGGACTTGGCTGCCGAGTAGTTGGTCTGCCCGAAAGAACCGCGCGAGCCGTTCACCGAGCCGATGTTGACGACCCGCCCGAAACCCTGACCGACCATGCCGCCAATAAACGGCTTAGTCATATTGAAGAGCGCATCGAGATCGGTGCGCAGCACCGTATCCCAATCGCTTTTGGTCATCTTCGCAAAGGTCGAATCACGCGTGATACCCGCGTTGTTAATGAGCACGTCGACCGCGCCGAACTCGTCCAGCACACGATGTGCGCAGCGCTCGCACGAGTCGAAATCGGCGATATCGGCCTCGAACGCCTGAAAGCGGCGCCCCGCGTCGCGCTCGTGCATGAGCCACGTGGCCACGTGGTCATTACGGGGCGAATGCGAAACGGCAACGATCATGCCGGCATCGTGCAGCCGGCGGCTGATGGCGGTACCCAGCCCACCCATGCCGCCCGTCACAAAGGCAACGCGTTTTTGGGTCATGTCACTCTCCTCGTACGAGACGTGTGAAATGTGAAGATGCCACCCGCGATCGTCTATATACCGGGCATCATCGGATAGGGTTCGGTATGGTCTTCCACCCGTTTGACGCCCGGAATTCCCTCCGCCGCCACGCGAACGGCCTGCACCGCCTCTATCGAGTGAAACGTGCCCCATAGATGAACCACGCCATCCGTGACGACCAGGTTGCGCCCGGCGAACGCCCAATTCCGGCCGGCCAGTTCACCCATCAGCGTGGCGCGAATATCGCTGTCGGAGAGTGCAACATCCGGCACCGGCTCGACGGCGATGCTGGCCAATGCCTGAACGAGATTGGATCGGCTGACGATCCCGACGACCCGTCCCGCTTCCGTCACCGGCACACGCTTGATACGCCGGGTCTCCAGAATGCCGGCCACTTCGCTGAGCGGCGTGGCTGCGCTCACGGTAATGACATTGGCCGTCATCACGTCCCCCACTTTGAGCCCATGAGTCTTGATGTAGTCGATGGCGTCGTGGCTGGCCGAGAATAGATCGAACCATGACGATCGCTTGCGCGTATCGGTTCCGATCTCCACCCGGCGAAGCAGATCGCCTTCGCTGATCACACCGGCGAGACGGCCTTCGCCATCCAGAACAGGTGCGCCGCTTATATGGTTGTCCGTAAAGATTTTGGCCGCGTCGCGCACGGTCATATCGGGAGTGACGGATATAACGTTGCAGGTCATGACATCAGATGCGCGCATGGAGAGTCTCCCAAACAGTTTCGGTTACCGAATTGTGCGGCTGCTGATAACTACGCCCGGTTATGAGCATGTCTTCAACTGATTTGAGATTAGGCCTCGAATGCGCGCAGCGGATTGACCTGGATCAACCGGTGACCGGGGCAACCGAGGCGAGGCAAGCAGGATGATCCGGTGCGGTTGTGCGTGCGAGACCCTGAGTCCGTCGTCAAGCCACCCGGTGGATTACTGATCCACGTCAATTTGCCCGTTGCCTCCGCGCCGATACTGAGGGCACCTCACCCTCTATCGGAGAATCCTATGGCTCAGTCGATGAAAGCCGCTGTCGTCCACGCGTTTGGCGAACCCCTTCGGATCGAGGAAGTGCCCGTGCCCACCCCGGGCCCTGGACAGATCCTCGTCAATATCAAGGCATCGGGCGTCTGCCACACTGATCTTCATGCGGCCGACGGCGACTGGCCCGTGCGTCCCTCCCTACCCTTCATTCCCGGTCACGAGGGGGTCGGTTTCGTCACGGCAGTCGGCACGGGTGTCAAGGCCGTCAAGGAGGGCGACCGGGTTGGCGTGCCGTGGCTCTACACCGCTTGCGGCCACTGCGAGCACTGCCTGAGCGGCTGGGAAACCCTCTGCCATGAGCAGCAGAACACCGGTTATTCGGTCAACGGCAGCTACGCGGAATATGTACTTGCCGATCCGAACTACGTCGGACACTTGCCTGCACAAATAGGCTTCGAAGAAATCGCTCCGATTCTGTGTGCCGGCGTCACCGTCTACAAAGGCATTCGTATGACCGACACGCGCCCCGGCCAGTGGATCGCGATCTCGGGGATAGGCGGCCTCGGCCATGTGGCGGTTCAATATGCGATTGCAATGGGACTGCACGTTGTCGCCGTGGATATCGCCGATGACAAGCTCGCCCTTGCGCGCGAACTCGGCGCGACACTCACCATCAACGCCGCGACGGCGGATCCCGCTGCCGTGATTCAAAAGGAGATCGGCGGCGCCCACGGCGTGCTGGTCACGGCGGTCTCGCGCAGCGCCTTTGCTCAAGCGCTCGGCATGGTCCGGCGCGGCGGCACCGTCTCGCTCAACGGCTTGCCGCCAGGCGATTTTCCGTTGCCGATTTTTTCGACCGTGCTCAACGGCATCACGGTGCGCGGCTCGATTGTCGGGACCCGCCGGGATTTGCAGGAGTCGCTCGAATTCGCAGCCGAAGGACAGGTCCGGGCGCGTATTCACACCGATCGTCTGGAGAACATCAACACGGTGTTTGCGGATCTCAAGGGCGGCAAGGTCGACGGCCGCGTGGTGCTGACACTCGATTGACCTTCGGCTCGTTGGGCGATAGAGAAGGCGTGAGCGCAGAATCTCCGTGCGGTCACGCTTCGATCAGGTTGCCTCGCCTACTTCTTGAAGAATCTCGCCGATCACGTGACGGATGCATCGAAGCAAAACGCTACACGTTGAAGGTCTTTGCCCGCTTCAGCTCGATCCACACCATCCCTTCCCGCAATCCTTCGAGTATCGCTTCACGTTCCGTCGCAAACGTCCCGCCGTGCCTGAACACATGTGTAAAGACGCCTTCCGGCTTGCGATGGCTGACCTGAATCCGGCAGTCGTAGCCAGTGGCGGTCTGATTGGCCTCGGCGGAAACGGACCAGTCGGCCTCGCTAACGTTACCTGAGATTGTCATGAAGAATATCTCGACATGCGGTGAATGTCACACTGCATCAAACGGTCCCGCGCCTCGCTCGACACACGCGACCGCAGTTCCTTCGTCAGTAACTAAAATCTGCGCCGCGCACGTTACATTTCAATGATCACTTTCAGCGCGTGTGTATCCGCCGCCCGGCCAAACGTATCGTAGGCATTGGCGACGTCATCGAGGCGAAAGCGGTGCGTGATCAGTTTCGCCGGATCGATCCGGCCTGCACGAACGGTTTTCAACAGCATCGGCGTGCTGACGGTATCGACAAGACGGGTCGTGATCGCGATGTTGCGATCCCACAGCTTTTCCAGATGCAGATCGGCCTTCACGCCATGCACGCCGACATTGGCGATCGTGCCGCCGGGCGCCACGATCGCTTCGCAGAGTTCGAAGGTCGCCGGCACACCGACGGCCTCGATCGCACAGTCGACGCCGGTCTGATCGGTCAGTTTCATGATTTCGGCAACAGGATCGGCGTGCCCGATGTCGATACAGGAGGTCGCACCAAAACGCCGCGCCACCTCGAGACGGTTCGCGTCACGGTCGATCATCACGATCTGCGCCGGCGAATAGAACTGCGCGGTCAACAGCGCCGCCAGCCCGATGGGCCCGGACCCGACGATCGCCACCGTGCTTCCCGGTTGCACTTTGCCGTTCAGCACGCCGCATTCGAAACCGGTAGGCAGAATGTCCGACAGCATCACAAGCGCTTCCTCGTCTGCGCCCGCCGGAATCGGATACAGGCTCGTTTCCGCGTGCGGGATGCGCACAAATTCGGCCTGTGTGCCGTCGATACGGTTGCCGAGAATCCAGCCACCCGTTCTGCAATGCGAATACATGCCGCGGCGGCAATAGTCGCATTTTCCGCACGACGTAATGCACGAAATCAGCACATGGTCGCCCGGCTTGAACGACGAGACCGCAGCGCCGGCCTGCTCGACGATGCCGACGCCTTCGTGTCCCAGAATGCGCCCCGGCTCGCAAGTCGGCACGTCACCTTTCAGAATGTGCAGATCGGTCCCGCAGATCGTCGTGCGGGTCATCCTGATCACCGCATCGGTTGGCGCGGTCAGCTTCGGGACAGGACGTTCCTCGAGCGATTTCTTTCCTGGGCCGTGATACACGAGCGCTTTCATCGTAGTGCCTCCGTTGATGGAATCGATGTTCCTTTACCACCCAACTTTAGGCCGATACGTAGAACGTCCGTTGACATGCATCAATCCAGTCAAACGGCAGACACCATCGGTATCAACCCGAGGTCTTTACAGATCGGTTAACTCATCCGCGCGGTTATTCAATAGACGGCAGCCGTGGATAAATCCATGATTCTCGCTAATCTGGATCGTCATACGTCGGGAGGACGCGGTGGATATCCGCCAACACGATACAGAGACCGCGCGCGGCGGCCAGTCTTTTCGAACCGAAGCTTTGCCATGTCAGGTCGCTTGTCGCGGCGCTGCTGCCTATGCAGCATCTGGCTCGCCCCGCCGCATAAAAGGAGACAACTCTCTTGCCGTTTGAGCACAGAGAGACAACATAAGCGAATCAACCAGATGAAAACAAATCGTTGGCGCCCTTGCGCGCTGGCAATCGGAGCGATCGCGTGCGCCGCCCATGCACAATCGTCGGTCACGCTGGCAGGTAACGTCGATGGAGGCGTGCGATACACCAGCAACGGCAAGGGCAGCGTGACGACCATGAGTTCGAACGGACTGTATACCGCGAACCGACTGGACTTCCTCGGTCAGGAAGATCTCGGCGGCAACTGGAATGCGCATTTCCAGCTTGAAACCGGCTTCAATACAGGCACCGGCGCACTGGACAACACGACGGGCATCCTCTTCAACCGGATGTCGTTCGTGGGTATTGGCAGTCCGTATGGCTCGCTGGACCTGGGGCGTCAATATACGCTCGGTCACGACGTGCTGCACGATTTCGACCCGTTCTATTTCGGCTATCCCTCGATCATCCCGCTGACACCGGCGGTCGATGGAACCCACTTTAACAACGACATCAAATACTCAGGCGTGTGGGGGCCATTTCACGTCGGCGCGGAGGAGGCCCTGGGCGGCGTAGCAGGCGATTTCAACGCAGGCACCGCGCATGGCGTCGGACTGCAATACAAGGTCGGCTTCTTCAATGTCGGCGGAACCTATATTCATCGTACCGTGCTGGTCGGCACCGCGTATCAGCCGGATGACTATGCCGCGCTCGGCTCCGAGCTGAAGTTCGGCACGCTTCGTTTTGCAGGCGGCTACATGAGCGAAACCACGGACAACGTCGCGCCCGCGACCGCCGCGCGCACGGAAAACTACTGGGGCGGAGTAACCTACAACCTCAGCTATGACGTCAATCTCGGTGCGGGCTACTACGTGACGAATCTTCCAACCAGTAAGGGACGGAAGAACCTGGCCATCTTCAGCGCGGCCTACCTGTTGTCGAAACGTACACGCCTGTATGCCGAGAGTGACTACACGACCTATCACGGTAGCTACATCAGCAATGCGACGCTGAATGCGGCTCACGCGTCGCATCAACTGGGAATCTCGGTCGGCATCAACTATCTTTTCTAACACTGCCAGTAGTGCGATGCGTTGTTACGTCCAGCCGATTTGCGGAGAAATATAGCGTGGAAGATTTACAGCATGACGCAGGAAATGTGAGCACAGACCGAACCCGTTCCGGACAATGGCGGTTGTTGCAATCGCACTGGCAGATCATTGCGGCGGCAACCGCCGGCTGGATGCTCGACTCGTTCGATTTTGCCATGCTGCTGTTTCTGCTGCCGCATCTGGGCAAGGTGTTCGACGTCGGCTTGCCGGCCATGACGTTGATCGTGACTGCGACAGGACTGGCGAAAATCGTCGGCACGATAGGCTGGGGTTTCGCAGCCGATCGCTTCGGCCGTAAGCTCGTATTCATGGCGGCGGTGTTGTGGTTCTCGTGCGCTGCGGGGCTCAGCGGTTTGGCATGGAGTTATGCCTCTTTCATGGTGTTGCGGGTTCTGTTCGGTATCGGCTTCGGCGGCGAATGGACGGTGTCGGTTTCGTTGCTGATGGAAACCGTACCCGAGTCCATCCGGCCGTACGCGTCCGGCATCATGGTCTCCGGCTATGAGATCGGTTACATGCTCGCGGCGGCGACGTTCCATCTGCTGTTCCCTGTGCTCGGGTGGCGCTGGATGTTCATGATCGGCGTGCTGCCCGCCTTGCTGACGATCTTCATACGCAAGAACATCGCCGAATCGCCCGACTGGATCCGCGATCAGCGACGCAACCCGCGGCGCGGCGCGTTCGAGGCGTTCGAGTTCAATCCTGCCGCGCTTCAGGCCTGGCTCTTTTCGGGCGCGCTCAATTTCATGCTGTGGTCGGTGCAGGTGCTGTATCCGACCTTTCTGATCTCCGTGCAGCACCTCGACGCAAGCCATATCTATCCGTTCCTGGTGGCCTATTCGGTTGGATCGTTGACCGGTAAGCCGTTATGCGGTTACGTCGCTGCCCGGCTCGGCGAACGCCGCACGATCGTCCTGTTTCTCTCCATGGTGATTCCGCTGACGGTCCTTTATACGCTCGTGTCGACCCTATGGCTTCTCGCCGTGGGTGCGTGCCTGATGGGTCTTTTCGCCAGCGGACTGTTCGGCATTCTGCCGCTCTACCAGTCGCTACGCTTTTCGGTCAAAGGCCGCGCGACCGGCATCGGTATCAGCTACGCGATGACTGCGGCCAGCTCGATCGCGCCGTACGCGATCGCACGCCTCTCGCCGTCGATGGGCTTGCGATCGGCCATCGCACTGTTCGTCGCCGGCAGCGCGCTACTGCTGATGACGATCGCAGCATGGAATACCAGCCGCTGGATGCCCGGTGGTCCGCGTTCGTCCGTAGACGCGCAAGGCCGCGAGCGGAGCCCTGGCACGCATGCGCGAACCTGATCGACCCAGGCGCGGACAGGCTCGACCGATGCCTGCCTCGCATATTCAAGGAGTGTGACTGTTGCCTCAACCTGCCACGCCGTCACCGGCACTTCGTCAGCCCGATTTCACGCTGCCGCGCGGCGCGTGCGATACGCACTGCCATATCCTCGGTCCCGTGAGCCGTTTCCCCTATGCGGATTCGCGGCCCTACACCCCGGCTGAATCCGACAAGACCGTATTGAGCGCGTTGCACGAGCGGCTTGGCGTCGATCGAACGGTCATCGTCCAGGCGACCGTGCACGGCACGGACAACCGCGTCGTGCTCGACGCCATCGCCGATCGGCCGCACGCGCGGCGCGGCGTCGCGCTTATCGACGCGGGCCTGTCCGATGCCGGTCTGCAGGCGCTGCACGACGGCGGCATCCGCGCCGTGCGCTTCGGCTTCATCCGGCATCTGTGGACGCCACCCGAGCCGGCGACATTTCGCAGGCTCATGGAGCGAATTGCGCTATTTGGCTGGCATGTATTGCTGCACGTCGACGCAACCGGGCTCGACGAATTGCAGCCGATGCTCGACGCCCTGCCCATTCCGTTCGTGGTCGATCACATGGGACGCATCGATGCAGCCGGTGGACCCGAACAACCGGGATTTGCGCGGCTGCTCGAATGGGCGAGGCGCGATCACTGCTGGATCAAGGTGTCAGCAATCGATCGGCTCTCCGCAACAGGCACGCCGTTCGCCGATGTGGCGCCGTTCGTGCGCGCGTTGATCGACGCGTCACCCGATCGTCTGCTGTGGGGAACCGATTTTCCGCACCCCAACCCGCGCCATCCGGTCGCCGACGATGTGGACCTGGTCGACGTCCTGCCGCTGTGCGGCGACGCCGACGCCATGCAGAAGCTGCTGGTCGACAATCCAGCGCGTTTGTACGGCTTCATCGACTGACACCGACCGCGCCACGCTCAGTGCAAGGTTTCACGTCTGGCGAGCGGCTTGAACAGGCGGCTCCATGCGACGCTGACGAGGATCGTCGCGCATCCGCCGAATACCACCGAGCCGATGACGCCGAATGCCGCGGCGGTCGCCCCGGATTCGAATTCGCCGAGCTGATTGCTCGCTCCGACGAAAAGGGTGTTCACGGCAGCGACTCGGCCGCGCATGCGATCGGGCGTTTCCAGTTGGACCAGCGTCTGCCGCACGACCACGCTGATCGTGTCGGCCCCGCCCGCGACCGCCAGCAAAGCCACCGATACCGGAAACGAGCGTGAGAGCCCGAAGGCGACTATGCAGGCACCGTAAACGCCGACGGCGATCAGCAGCTTCTTGCCGACGCCGCTGCCGATGGCACTCCGGGACAGCACGAGGCCGACGCAAAGCGCGCCCACCGCCGGCGCGGAGCGCAGCAAGCCCAAGCCCTGCGGACCGACATGCAGAATCTCTTTTGCGTAGACGGGTAACAGCGCCGTGGCGCCGCCGAACAGGACGGCGAACAGGTCGAGCGAAACGCCGCCGAGCAGCAGCGGGTTGCCCCAGACGAAGCTCAAACCGGCGAGAATCGTCTCGGCCGTGACCGGCTCGCGCGGCGGCGGGACGTACTCGTAGCGGATGAACATGCACATCACGGAGCTCACGCAGAAGAGCGCGGCACAGGTCGCATAGACGGCGTTGACACCGATCGCGAAGAGCAAACCTCCCAAGGCGGAGCCAGCGATCACGGACACCTGCTGACCAACGGTGCTGAGCGCCGTCGCCTGCGCCAGCAACGCCGGCGGAACGAGCATCGGCAGCAGCGCCTGCTGCCCCGACATCTGGAATGGCCGGATCGCGCCGAGTATCAGCGAGAGCCCGAGCAGCACATCGCGTGTCACGATGTGCGTGACAGTCGAAACGCTCAGGAACACGGCCACGGCGGCTTGAGCCGCGAGACAGAACGCGACGAGCCGGCCGCGATGCATGCGATCGGCGCAATGGCCGGCGACGAAGGTCGTGGCGAGCGCGGGAACGAACTGGAACAGCCCGACAAGGCCGAGATCCCACACGCTGGACGTCAGGTCGTACATATGCCAGCTAATCGCGAGCATCAGCATCTGCTGGGCGGCGATGGAGCCGATCCGAGCCGACCAGAAACGCGTGAACGACGCGTGGCGCAGCAGCGCTCTCATGCCGCCCGCACGTGACCGGACACCACCTCATCGACGACGACATTACGCAGCGTTCCGACGCGCGAAATCTCGATCTCGACGACATCGCCGGCTTTCATCCATAGAGGCGGATTGCGGAACGCGCCAACCCCGCCCGTCGTTCCGGTGATGATCACGTCGCCCGGCGAAAGTGTGCAGAAAGTCGAGCAGTATTCGATCAACTGCGGCACCGGGAAAATCAGATCATCGGTGGTGGCCTGCTGCATGATCTCGCCATTCAGGCGTGTGGTGAGCGACAGTTGCGACGGATCCCCTACTTCGTCGGCCGTCGCGAGCCACGGTCCGAATCCGCCGGTGCACGGAAAATTTTTCCCGGGCGTGAACTGCGACGTGTGACGTTGCCAGTCGCGAATGCTGCCGTCGTTGTAGCACGAGTATCCGGCGACCACGTCGAATGCGTCCGCCGCCTTCACATGACGGGCATGTTTGCCGATCACCACGGCGAGCTCCCCTTCGAAGTCGAGCCGTTCCGAGGCGAGCGGACGCATGATCGGCCCTTCATGAGCTGTCTGCGACTCAGCGAAACGCACGAACAGCATCGGCTTGTCAGGCACTTCGCGTCCCGTCTCTTTCACGTGAGACAGATAGTTGATGCCGACGCACAGGATCTTCCGCGGGTCGGGAATCACAGGCAGGCGTTCGACGTCGGTCCACGCGAGCCGGCCGGACGTGCCTGCGGCGAATTCCGCAAGCGCGTCGAGCGAGCCCCGCTCGAGCGCTTCTCTCAACGTCGCGCCAAGCTCGTGCGCAACCGGCGCCGCATCGACGATGCCATTCTCTGTGACGACGCCATACGAGTCATGTCCAGAAGTACGAAAACTGGTGAGTTTCATGCAGGGGTACGTCCTATGGAAACTAAAGCGCCGCCTTCAGGATCCGCGAGGCGCTTCCGATAGCAATGAAAAAATTCACGTGCCGTCAGACGGTCACGCAGTTTCGATAAGGATTGCGCAGCATATACATCACGACCTGCCTTTGCCGTATCAAGCCCGACTGGATTGTCATGACTTTCTCCGTCAGCGAAGCGGTATGCCCGCCTGCTGGATCACCTGTTGCCACTTCGCCGTGTCGGTCTGGACGAGGCGGGTCATCTGATCGGGCGTATCCGCGCGGGCCTCGGCGCCCAGCATCAGCATCTTGCGTTTGACGTCGGGATCGGCGAGCGCCGTTGCGGTTGCGGAGGCGAGACGGTTCACCACGGTGTCGCTCGTTTTCACGGGAACACTCAGTCCGCTCCACGACGTCGCATCGAAACCGGGGAAGCCGCTTTCTGCGAGCGTCGGTACCTTGGGCAAGCCGGCAAAACGCGCAGGCGACGTCACAGCGAGTGCGCGTACCGCCCCAGACGACACCTGCCCAAGCACAGAGGGAATGACCTCCACCACGGCCTGCACGGCGCCACCCCGCAATGCCGACAGCACTTCACTCGTGGTTTGGAACGGCACGATCTGGATATCGACGCCCGCCTTCAGACGGAACAGCAACGCGACGAGATTCTGCGTGCTGCCGGCCGATACCGTCGCGATGTTCAGCTTGCCCGGATGTGCTTTCGCATCGGCGATCAGATCGCCGATATTCCGGTACGGCGCGTGACCGTCGACAAGGATCGCGGGCGTGAAGAACGAAACAGACGACACGTGTCTGAATTCGCTTAGCCGGTAAGGCAGGTGGCGAAACAGCACGGACGAGATGTCCGCGCCGTTGCCGCTGAGAAACACCGTGTATCCGTCCGGCCGTGCATTCGCGACCATCGTCGCCGAGTTGGCGAAGCCGGCGCCCGGGCGGTTCAACACGACGACGGGCTGGTTGACGATCTGCGTCAGCTTCTGCGCGAACAGGCGCGTCGTCAGATCGCCGGCGCCTCCAGCCGCGAACGGCACCACGATGGTGACCGCATGCGACGGATAATCGCTATCGGCGTCCGCAGCATGCGCGCGAGGCGCAGCGAAGATCGACAGGAAGCAGCACGCGGCGAATGCCACCGCCGTTCCACGTAGCTTGTGCGGCTCCATTGCGGGAAAGCGCGCACGCCACGTGCTCGAAAAAGCGGAACCCGTCATCACTGGCTTACGCTCCCAGAACGCGCGTTGTGTCGTCGAACAGTTCGTCGACGCTCAGACGGCGATCAATCAGTCTCTGATCGACGCAGTAGTCAATCGACACCTCGAGGTTGCGCCGGTTCGCTTCGAGCCCAAATGCCGGTTCGGGTTTGCCGCTCTTTTCAGCCGCGACGCGGCGGCTTTCTTCCAGCAGGCGAAACACCTCGCGTACCGCTTCCGGATGGGTATCCAGTAGCGACTGCTTCGCAACGATCATGTGATTGATCTGGATTGCGCGATTGCGTTCGTGCCACGCCTTCGCTTCCGCGGCCGGATCGGGAAACAGCGTCTTGATGCGCGGGTCGTTTTTTGCACCGTCACCGATGATCGCTGCGTCAATTTCACCGTCGAGCAGCATCTGTAGCAATTCCTTGCCTTCCGGTGCGCGTTTGACGTTAGGCGGATCGATGAATTCGGCGACGTGCGGCTCTTCGAACGTCGTCCACCTGACGCTTGCAAGGTCAAGGCCAAAGTTGTTCTGCAGGATACCGCGCACCCAGGTTGCCGTCGTCACCGAGTACGAGCGCATGCCGATGCGCTTGCCATTGAGGTCGTGCGGCGACAGATTCCCGCGCTCCGCGTTATAAACGATGTACGGATGCTGGAAGCGGCCGATCATCACGGCCGGCAGCAGTACCAGCGGCTTGCCGCGCGCCTTCGCCATCAGGAACGTGATGATCGCAAGTTCGGCGACGTCGAACTCAAGATCGCGCACGACGCGCTTGAAGGCGTTGTTCGGTCGCGGCACGTCAGCAAAATCCAGTTCCACGAGATCCGATCGGACCGTACCGTCTTTCAAGGCCTGGGTACTCGGATAGGTACCGAGGAGCATGTGCAAGGGAATACGCTGCCTGGCGTTCACGGGCTGCTCCTTTATGCGAGGACCGGATAGAGTTGCGAGGCAGTGCGATTGAAGATCCACTCCTTGTCTTCTTCCGGCAACCATTCAACCGCTTGCATGTTGTCGGTGACGATCGCCTTGAGCGATCCAGGCGAGGCGGGAAAATTCGAACCCCACGCAATGCGCTTTGCCCCGAACTCCTCGACGACGCGCGGGAAGAAAGATTCCGGCGTCGCCTTGCCCGCCCGTGCGTGGCGGATGACCACGCTGCTCAGTTTCAGATAGATGTTCTCGTACTTCGCGAGGCTGAACAGCGGCTCGGCGTCCGCATAGGGCGTGCCGGTTTCGAGATTCGGGCTCAACAGATGATCGACAATGATGCGAACCGTAGGAAAGCGCTCGATCAAAACGTTGAGTTGCGGGATGCCCTGGATTCGCGCCTGCACGCAAACCGGCAGATTCAACTCTGCCGCACACTCCCAGCCGGCGAACGAGCGCGGGTCGGCAAGCCAGTCGCCCTGCCCCTGCATCGTGCTGCCGGCAGTGAACAGACGCAGGCCCGTCATGCCGCGCCCCACCCAATAGCGGATCTTCCCGGCGGCATCGGGCGCCAGCATGTCGACCGAGCAAACGCCCGTAAACCGGTCGGGATGCGCTGCGACCGCATCGGCGCAATAAGAATTATCAAAACCGTAACAGGTCGACGAATGCACGATCGCGGCTTTCGCCACGCCGGCTTCGTCCATTGCGGCCAGCAACTGATCGTAAGAGGTCGGACGCTCCTGCGACCAAACCGACTGCTTGCCACCCAAAGGGTCGCGCGGGTACTTCTTCTCGTCAGTCGAGATAACGTGCGGATGAATATCGATAATTCTTGTCGGCATCTTGTGTTCTCCTTAGCAAATTTTAAAAACAGCCATCCCGGCCCATTGCACAGGCCACTGCGGTCTGGTGCATCGGGAATCGGAGATACGGCTATCGGAAGGGAGGAAAAAAGCGCGCCGTTGTACGGCGAAGGATTAGCGTCGCGAACTGCTCAGGTCGCTAACGCCATAGATATCGTTCAAGACGGTCAGATATTCTGCAAGATGGCGCATGCTGTCTCCTGTCTTTGTCCTGATTCGGCGCGATTCCGCGTCCGATCGATTGACTATCGCCCTACCCCTCATGCGGGGTTTGAAGCGAGTCGGTTTCATCATGATCGTGCCGTCCGCACCTGCCGTCTATTGAAATAACGAGTTGATGCGTTAACCCGGGAGTTAACTTTCGGCAGACTTTTCGGCCATCAGTGCATGAGGTGAGTTGCTTTACATCGATGCGTCATTCATCGGAGTCCAGAGCACGCGCCGCGTCGCGCGAAACCTTCCCGCCCTGGCACACGTTCTCCAGGCAGCGCAACAGCAGGGCCGCACTTGGCGCAAGCGGCTTGTCCGCACGCCAGACGACGCCGAGCGGTCGCGTCACGAGGCTCAGATCGAAGGGTAAAACGTGGATCGGACTTGTATCGGCGTACGGATACAGCATGTCCACCGTATGGAGCGCGATCGCGTCGTTAATCTGGATGTAGGCGCGAATGAGATGGGTCGACAGTGTCTCGATGTAATTCGACGGCATCGGCAAGCCGTGGCGCGCAAACGTATTTTCGACGGGCTCGCGCAGCAATGATCCAACTGGCGGCAGCACCCACGGGAATCCCTTGAGATCGCCCCAGTCCAGGTTCTTTTTACCCGCCAATGGATGATTCGGTCCGGTCACGAGTTTGATCGGTGTATCGAGCAGAACCTGCTCCTGCAGGCCGACGGTGTCCGACCGGTTCGGCAGGCGCCCGACGATCAGGTCGAGATCGCCGCGTCGCAACTCCTGCAACAAGGCAACCATCCGCCCTTCGGAGATCGATACGTTTGTATGGGGCGAATCCTGTTTGAGAAGCGCGAGTGCCTTCGGCATGATCGTGGAGATCAAGGTAGGTAGCGCGCCCACATGCACCTTGCCCGCACTGCCTGTTTGAAGCGCCCTGATCTCATCGGCCGCCTGATTCAGATTGCTGAGCACGGTACGTGCATGACGGACGACGCATTCACCATAAGCCGTCGGTCGCAGACCGTTGACCGTGCGCTCGAAGAGCTTCACACCCAGCGCAATCTCGATCTCGCCTAGCGCTTTCGACACCGCTGGCACTGTGATATACGAATTCGACGCGACCTGCCGCAGATTACGAAAATCATTGACGGCCACGAGCAGGCGCAAATGGCGCGCCTTCAGGTTGACCGTCAGATACCAGTCCAGTTGACTCATCGTGTCTCCGCGTTCGTGCGGGCACGAACCGTTTGTGCGCTACTTGTCGTGGCCCCGTCCTGCAGGAGCGGCAATCGGGCGATCCCGACGGGCCGGCCACTCACTGTGCTGCGATTCCTCCATCGTCGGTGGACGCGGCAGCATGTCGGCACCGCGCTTGCCGCCGGCCCGCCCGCGCACCGCGAACCACGCCTGCAGGAGCAACAGCAGCAACGAAACGCCCAGAAACGTCGCGCTGATTGGCTGATCGACGAAAATCCGCAGACTGCCGTGCGACAGCAGCAGCGCACGGCGGAAATTCTGCTCGACCATCGGTCCCAGAACGTATCCGAGCATGATCGGCGCGATGGGGAATCGCAGTGCAACAAAGACAGCGCCCATCAGACCGAACACCAGTACCTCGCCCACTTCGAACAGCATGTTATTGGTACTGTAAACGCCTACTGCAATAAAGAATAGCGCGGCTGGAAAAAGGAAGCGATAGGGAACCCGCAGAACACGCACCCATACCTGGATCAGAGGCACATTGAGCAATACCAGCAGCACGTTGCCGATCCAGAAACTCGCTATCAGGCCCCAGAAGATGTCCGGATGGTCTCCGAGCAACTGGGGCCCTGGCTGAATCCCCTGAATCAGCAACGCGCCGAGCAGCAGCGCCATGACGGGATCGCCGGGAATGCCGAGGCTCATGGTTGGGATGAAATCGATCTGCGTCTTCGCGTGAGACGAAGCCTCCGGACTTGCGACGCCTTCAATCGCACCATGGCCGAAACGTTCGGGCTGCTTCGAGATTTTCTTTTCGAGCGCGTACGCGAGGAAGGTGGTGATGGTGGGCCCGGTACCGGGCATCGCGCCGAACAGGGTTCCTACCGAGGTACCGCGCACGATAGGCCAGAACGCCTGGCGCAGTTCGGCTGCACTCGGGCGCATGTCCCGCATGCGCAGCTTCATGCCCGTGCCGACCACCTGCATGCGGTTCACATTACGCAGGAATTCCGCCACACCGAACAGACCAAGCGCGAGCGCGACGAGTTGAATACCGTCTGCAAGCTCCGTGAAACCAAATGTGAAGCGCACGGCTCCCGAGGTCGAATCGGCGCCGACTACGCCAAGAAGGAGACCCACCACCGTCATTGCGATCCCCTTGACACGCGAACCGCTCGACATCGTACCGCCGGCGAACAACCCCAGCAGCATGATGGAAAACAGCTCAGGCGGGCCAAACTTGAACGCCACGCTCACCAGCAGCGGCGATGCAAACACCATCACGACAATACCGAACGACGCCGCTGCGAACGACGCGACCATCGTGATGCCGAGCGCAGTGCCGCCCTTTCCCTGGCGGGTCAGTGGATAGCCATCCAGGCACGTAACCGCATGGGGTGGATGGCACGGAAGATTCAGCAGGATCGCACCGATCGCGCCACCGTACTGCGATCCGTAAAAGATGCCCGCAAGCATCAGGATCGCCGGCACGGCGTGCATCGAATAGGTCAGCGGAAGCAGGATGGAAATTGCGGAGAGCGGCCCCATGCCCGGCAACACACCAATCAGATTGCCGATCAATACGCCGACGAATGACCAGATGAAATTGTGCGGCTCCAACGCCACACCGAAACCCTGCCATAAAGCGGCAAGAGATTGCCCGATCATGTGTCACCCCCACGTAAACAATGGAAACTGCACCTGCAACGCCCACCAGAACACGAGGATGCAGACCATCGACATCGCGACGGCCAGCAACAGCGCGCTCAACCACGAGTTCTCCCGGTCACCCAGCGCCGCGATAAACACGACGGCGAAGGTCGCAGGCAGAAGCCCGCCATATTTGCCGAGTACAACGAACGCGACCACACTGCCGAGAATGCAGAACCAGCCGCGCCACTCCAACGGCACTTTCTCTGTCGCGGCTTCGTGGGGCGTACGGTGCGCGGTACCCGCGATCCAGATTCCGAGCAGCACCAGAATCGTGCCAAGCGCGACCGGAAAGAAACCGGACCCCATCGCGGTAAGCGAGCCGATCTTGTAGCTCGAACCTTGAGTAACCGCGCCGAGACCGATCAGCATCATCAGCGCGCCGCCGTAATATTCGCGGGCGCGGGCGCCGAACCATCTTCGTTCAATCGTCGTGCTCATAGGGATGATCTCTCCCGGCGTGTGTCGCTATGTCGACAGGGCATCGATGTAGTGACAAGTTGCGATGGGTGCCAGCAGCTTTCGCGGATATCAACCAAACCCGGCAATCTCATGCGGCACATAGGGCGCTTGCAATGCGGCGATTTCGTCGTGTGACAGTTGAACGTCGAGCGCCCCGAGCGCATCCGTCAGATGCTGCAATTTCGAGGCGCCGATGATTGGGGTCGTCACCTCGCGCTTGTGCAAAAGCCATGCAAGCGCAACCTGCGCATACGGCAACCCGCGCGCGTCCGCTACTGCGCCGAGCGCCTCGACTACCTTGCGATCCTGCTCCTCGCTAGCCGAATAGATCTTTTTGGAGAACGCGTCCGTGCGATCGCGCACGGTGGCCGGCGTGCTTTGCCACGGCCGCGTGAGCTTGCCTCGCGCGAGGGGACTCCATGGCATGACGGCGATACGCTGGTCGTGGCACAAGCCGAGCATTTCGCGCTCTTCTTCCCGATACAGCAGGTTCAGATGGTTCTGCATCGATATGAATCGAGTCCAACCGTTCAGGCGCGCCACATACAAGGCTTTGCTGAACTGCCACGCAAACATCGAGGACGCACCCAGATAGCGCACCTTGCCCGCTTTGACGACATCGTGCAGCGCTTCGAGGGTCTCCTCGATCGGTGTCGTGTTGTCCCATCGATGCATCTGGTAAAGGTCGATGTAATCCGTACGGAGCCGCCGCAAGCTGGCATCGACTTCGGTCATGATCGCCTTGCGCGAAAGTCCACGGCCATTCACATCCGCACGCATCGGCCAATAGACTTTCGTTGCTATGACTACTTCATCGCGCCGTGCGTACTCGCGAATCATCCTGCCGAGAATCTGCTCGCTGGTGCCGGCCGAATAGCTGTTGGCCGTATCGAAGAAATTGATACCCGATTCGAGCGCCACCTGAAAAATGGGGCGAGCACGTCCTTCGTCCAATGTCCATTCGTGCGTGCCGGACTGCGGATCGCCGAAACTCATGCATCCCAGGCACAGACGCGACACCTGCAGTCCGGTGTTGCCGAAATTGACATACTTCATATGCTCACACTCCTAATCGGAAAGACCATGGCTGGTCAGAACAGGTGATTGATACCCATCGAGAAAGCCGACTGGTGAGGGATGCCGCTCGCATTGAGCGTTTTGTTCGTGATGTAGCTACCGGTAAACTTCGTGTAATCCACTTCGGCATAGAGGCGCGTCATCTTCGACAGCGAATAGACGATGCTCCCGATACCCTGACTGCGTTTCCCGCTCGAGTTCGGCAAACTGGTGATGTAATAAGCGCCGCCGAGGCGCATGAACGGATTCAGGTCGTACGTGACGCCGCCCCAGTAGTTCAGCGTGCGGACGTCGGCTGCGGGCGAGGTCGAATCCTGGTTTTCGTTCATGTAGCCGCCGGCGAAACGCAGAGCACCGAATTTCAGTTCCGCGCCCGCCGTGAAATAGTTGTCCGGTTGATAAGTGGTACCAACCTGTATCGTGCGATATTCGTATGCAGTGCCGACGTTCAACCAGCCCCAGTTATACTGGACGCCCAGGCCGCGAGCGGAACCGGCATTGAAGTCGCCCGCAACACCGCCGAATGAATTCTCCGCGCGGAACCGAAATGGGCCGTATTGGCCGGTGTATTTCACATCGTTGTTGTAACGGAACCCGTCGGTAGCCGGCGTCACCGGGGTGATCGCGGGGTAGGCGAAATTGAACGGATCGTAATCGAACACCACGTCGTGAGCGACGGTGTACTGACGGCCAAAGTTGACCGAACCAAACCAGCCCCCAAGGCCCACGTACGCACCCCGGTTGAACAGGACGCCAGTCGTATTGTCGAACGCGCCGTTGCCGAGGTTGAAACCGCTCTCCAACAGGAAGTGAGCGTCATAGCCACCGCCCAGATCTTCCTGGCCGATAAAATCGATACGGTTGGATGTATACAGGCCATTGGAATTCATTGAAAATTGGCTTCCCGCTTTTGAATTCGTATAGCGGATACCGCCGTCTATATCCCCGGCAAGTGTCACACTTGACTGTGCCTGAACCACGCTGGCGAATGGGACTATCGCGCAAAGCAGCGCAAACTTTTTCATTGCTTGTCTCCATGTTTTATGGTCCGAACCGCGGACTCAATTTTTATGATTTTGTGCGGGCGAGACTCCTGGCTGAAGCTGCGCCCATTCGATACTTACCGCTTCAACTCACTGCTTCATCCTGCTATAGACCTTCTGCGCATTACCACTGAAAATCTTTTGCCTGTCATCCGCACTTAGCCACGCAACCTGGTCGATATAGCGACGGGTATCGTCGAAATAGTGCCCCGTCTCGGGATCGATGCCGCGCACCGCGCCGACCATTTCGGAGGCGAAAAGAATGTTGTCGGCAGGGATAACCTTTGTCAGCAGATCGATGCCTGGCTGGTGATAAACACACGTGTCGAAATACACGTTGTTGAGCAGTAGTTCACTGAGCGGCGGCAGGCCCATGTCCTGCGCAAGACCGCGA
Source organism: Paraburkholderia sp. SSBN10T (assembly GCF_056619545.1). Taxonomy (NCBI): domain Bacteria; kingdom Pseudomonadati; phylum Pseudomonadota; class Betaproteobacteria; order Burkholderiales; family Burkholderiaceae; genus Paraburkholderia; species Paraburkholderia sp. SSBN10T. The sequence continues at coordinate 50,423 of NZ_JBWQQI010000004.1, read as the reverse complement.
TAACGTCCCCAGTGATACGGTACTGCGCCGCCGCCATGCGGAATGACGAAGCGTAGCGTCGGGAAGTCCGTGAATAGCTTCGACGTGAGAAACTGCATGAACGCAGTCGTGTCGCCGTTGATGTAATGCGCGCCGGTCGCGTGAAAATTCGGATTGCACGAGCCGCTTACGTGAATCATGGCCGGTACGTCGAGTTCCACCATCTTTTCGTAGAGGGGATACCACCACTTGTCGAACAGCGGCGGATCGGCCCAGTGGCCACCGGATGGGTCCGGATTCAGATTGCAACCAATGAACCCGAATTCCTCGACACAGCGGGTCAGTTCCGCAATGCAGTTGTCGGGCCGCACGCCTGGGCTCTGAGGCAGTTGGCACACGCTGACAAAGTTCTGCGGATAGAGCTCGCTGACACGATAGATCAGTTCGTTGCAATGTTCGGTCCAGTGGCGGCTCGTCGTCTCGTTGCCGATGTGGTGGCCCATGCCAACCGCGCGCGGTGAAAAGATCGTGCGATCGGTACCGCGCTCGCGTTGAATCTTGAGTTGCGCGGTCTCCAAGCTTTCGCGAATCTCGTCGTCGCTGATGTTCAGATTGCCTCTCTCCGGCTCGTGGTCCTGCCCGCATAGACAGCCGATCTGATGCTTGCGATATTCGTCCAGTTGGCGTGGCGCGGTGGTGTAATGCCCATGACAGTCGATGATCATTCCAGTTATTCCTCTTCGTTGCGGCAACGACGCCCGGCGGCGTGATGCACGGTCGAATCAGGCTGCCTGCGGATCGACAAACAGTTCGTCGATGCTGTAGTGCTTCGGCAGCAGTCCCTGCTGATACGAGTATTGGATCAGCGCTTCGATCGCGGGGCGGTTCGGTGCGATGCCGAGCGGCAGCGGATCGCCGACGATCTCCGAGATTGCCAGGTAGTGCCGGTCGGTGTCCGATTTGACGACGCCGCGCTTCAACTGCTCCAGCCACAATTCCTTTGACTTGACGAATGCGTCGAACAACGCTTTCGCCAGCCACGGATGTGCAGCCAGCAATTCGTCCTTGACGACGATCAGACCGTGTACCGGATAGATGCCCGTGCGTTGATACCAGTCCCGTTCCACTGCGAGGGTGTCTGGAAACATCTCGGCATAGCTCGGCGCCTGTTGCGCGCCGGATGCGTCCCATCCTTCCTTTGGCGCCCCCGATCGCCCGATGCCGGCCGGCCCCGTGAATGCGGCCTGCAGACTGCCGTCCGCCATCATGCTCACGAGTGACTGCCCTTGCCGCGCATGCACGACATTTGGCGGCAAACGCAACGACGTTACATGCTCTTCGTCGTCGACCACCCACGTCACCTTTGAAATATCGACGCCGCAGTCGTTCTGCAGAATGCCGCGCGTCCAGATTCCGGTCGATACGGAATACGCGCGGACGCCCGCCTTCTTACCCTCGAGATCCTTGGGTTTGCTGATGCCGGCATCGCTGCGATAGACAAACCCGCCATGATGAAAGCGGCGGAATACAAATACCGGCAACGCCTTGAACGGTGCACCGGCCGCGCGCGCGATCATATAAGTGGCGGGCGCCATTTCGCACACGTCGAATTCGACGTCGCGCACCATGCGGCGGAAAGCGGCAATGATCGGACTGATTTCAACGAAGTCGGGCGCGACGCCTTCAATCGGCGCGCGGCCGTCCTTAACAGCGGCCGTGTGTTCATAAGTGGCGATGGCAATCTTGAGCGGCAGTGTGTCGTTTGACATGAGTCGTTTCTGTTTGGGGATGGACCAGGTGGCCGGAGAACGGCGGTGGAATTCGCAGTGACGCGGCGTATCAGCCAGCCGCGTCGAGTTTCATTGCACCTTCGTACGTATCGATGCAGGTCAGCCCAATCTTTTTCATCGAAGTGCCGGCGACACGTAAAACGTCGATCGTCTTCCTGCTTTCATGATTAAATCTTCGCACTACTACTATTTTCATCGATTCGACTCCTGTTGGTCGAAAAACACTCAATCTCTTATTGAAGTGGGATGTCCGCCTGCTGGATGACACGCTTCCACTTGTCCTGGTCGAACTTCACCCGAGCCGTCATTTCGGCAGGCGTACTGGACCGGGCTTCAGCACCGAGGTCGAGCAGCTTCTTCGCTATATCCGGTGAAGAGACCGCTGCGGCAACGTCCCTGGCCAGCGCGGCGACGATCGCATCCGGTGTATTGCCGGGCAGACTCAGGCCGTTCCACGACGTAGCCTCGTAGCCCTTCAGTCCGCTCTCGGACATGGTCGGCACATTAGGCAATCCTGAGAACCGTTTGTCGCCGGTCACGGCGAGCGGGATCAAGGCCTTCGCCGAGATCTGCCCGATCACGGATGGCATGATCTCGAACGCAGCTTGAACCTGATTGCCGCGCAGCGCGGTGATCACCTGGCTGGTCGAATCGTATGGCACCACCTGGGCGTCTATTCCCGCCATCGACTTGAACAGGTCAGCGGCAAGGTTCTGCGTGCTGCCAGTCGAGATCGTGCCGATATTCATCTTCCCAGGATGGGCCTTCGCATAAGCAATCAGGTCGGCCACGGACTTGTACGGCGAATCGCTGTTGACGATCAACACGAGATCAAAAAACGAAATCGTCGACACGTGCTTGAAATCGCCCATCTTGTAGGGGAGATTCTTGAACAGTTGCGTCGCCACTGCCGTGCCGTTGCCGAGCAGAAATGCGGTGTAGCCATCCGGTTTGCCGTGAGCGACGAGCGTCGCTGAATTGACGAAACCTGCGCCGGGCCGGTTCAGAATGACGACCGACGCCTTGGTCAGTTCGGTCATTTTTTGCGCGAAAATACGCGCGGTCAGATCGCCCGCGCCTCCCGGGCCATACGGCACGACGATCGTAATCGTGCGGCTCGGGTAATCGTCAGCGAATGCGTTCAGGGATGAAACCAGGCACAGCGCGGCCAGGCACAGCCGCAGATAGCAAGCTATCCGGCGAGGCATGTCGTCTCCTTTATCGGATGCGGCGCTGTCTTTTGCCGCAACACTTTGATAGTCGTCGGAAGCGCCATCACTGCCTGGACCATGCGCCAATCAGCTTCAGCGGCTTTGAAAACGAGGCATTGCACCGTAGACTGCGCCTCGGACTGTCGATCAGTTCCGCGGCGCCGTCCCGCTAAAGGTTTGCTTCCGTTGCTTGAATCGTCTCACCGGTGCCCAGCAACGTCTATTGAATAAAAACCGCGATGCGTTAACCGTTAGGTAAACGCACCGGCCGATTCGTGTGTGGGAAATGGATGGCTTCGCGCCGTATGGCCGCCGCCCAATCGCTCCGCCCACGCCGACTCGGCAAGCCACTTCGCAAAGCGTGCCTGGCGATCCCGTTAGCGGATGGCCAGCACCGCGGCGCCCGTTAGCTTTCCCTCGCGCAGATCCGCAAGCGCCTGGTTGGCCTTGCCGAGCGGATAACGTGTCGTTCCGATCTCGAGCGGAATCTGCGCGGCCAGACGCATGAACGCAAGTCCGTCTTCACGTGTGAGATTGGCCACCGACACCACGCGACGCTCGCCCCATAAAAAGTCATACGGAAAGGACGGGATATCGCTCATGTGAATCCCGCCGCACACCACGATCCCGCCTTTCACCACCGCCTTCAGGGCGATCGGCACAAGCGCGCCGACCGGAGCGAACAGCAGCGCGGCATCGAGCGGGTCCGGCGCCGCTTCGTTGCTGCTGCCGGCCCACGTCGCGCCGAGCCGCAGCGCGAGTTGTTGAGCCGCCACATCGCCTTCGCGCGTGAAGGCATAGACGGCGCGCCCCTGATGACGCGCGACCTGGGCGACGATATGCGCGGCCGCGCCAAAGCCGTAGATGCCGACCCGTTGCGCGTCGCCGGCCATCGCCAGCGTGCGATAGCCAATCAGTCCCGCGCACAGCAGCGGCGCCGCTTCCATGTCTGAATACCGGTCAGGCAGATGGAAGCAGTAACGGCTGTCTGCGACCGTGCGCTCGGCGTAACCGCCGTCGATCGTATACCCGGTAAAACCCGGCTCGTCGCACAGATTCTCGCGACCGGAGAGACAGTAACGGCAGCGGCCGCAGGTGTGGCCCACCCATGGCACGCCGACCCGTTCGCCCAGATTGAAACCGCTGACTCCCGCCCCAACCGCCGCAACGGTGCCGACGATTTCATGGCCCGGGATCACCGGCCGCTTCGGATGAGGCAGTTCATGGTCGAGCAGATGCAGGTCGGTACGGCAAATGCCGCATGTGTGGACGTCGATCAGCAATTGGCCCGCGGCCGGCACGGGGTCCGCAACCTGCAGGTCTCGCAAAGGCCCGCCGGCATCGTCGAATACCATTGCGCGCATGGCACCCCTCCCTCGCCTGATGGCTGCCGCCGGATCATTCGCAGAAGCGGAAAAAGCCGCTATGTAACAGCACCGGCTTGCCGCCTACTTCACTCAGCATACGCTTCGCAGCGTGTTCGATCGCGCGCCGATGGGCGTCGAATGCGGCGATCAGATCGGCCTCGCGTAATGACGCGGCGCCGAAATGATCTTCCAGCGCTTCCGCGGTAATCGCGCACTGAACGCGCGCGCCGTCTACCGTGGCAGGGAATGCCAGAACGAGGTCCCGCCCGCAATACTCAGGATGTTCCTGTGGAAAAGTGATATGCATCATGTCGCACCTCCGCGTGCGGACCGCTATGCTCACCTGCCCGGCACAACCGGATTCAGGTGTCTTGAACAACTGTCCGGCACCCCACGCGAAGGACCGGCTTTCGATCAGGATAGTCCACTGGTGCCGGCTGGCAAGCTGCCGCCCCAGATCTCGCTTGACTCAAGTCAACCGGGGCAGGACGCGAGCGCACGCAACGGCGAATCAGGTCGTCCCATCGCGTTGACATGCATCAATCGCGTTTGCGACCACACTCGTACACTGATTTCAATAACCGCTCCGGAGCGCGATTCGTGAACACCCTGGCCCAGAAACGCTTCATTGCAGGCATGACAGGCATGCTGTGCCTGGCCGGCGGCGCAGCGTACGCACAGCCCGAGCCCACCGCGCTGATCGATCAACAGCATTGCATGTTCTGCCATTTGGTCGACGCTCCGTTTCTCGCGCCCTCATTCCAGCAGATTGCAGCGCGCTACCGCGACTCGTCGGACGCGCGTCGGATGCTCGAACAAAAGCTGAGAGTGGGCGGCAAGGCGCATTGGGGCAATATGTCGATGCCGTTGCCCGCGGACCGCGGCGGTCCGCTTTCGCAGGAAGATGCCCACACGCTGATTCAGTGGGTGCTGAGTCAATGACACGATGAGCGCGGCGCAAGCGCGCTGCCTCACGCGTCCGGAGAACATCATGCGCATCACGCTTCATCTCGATACATTCAACCGCGTCAACCCCTGCGCCTACGCGATACTCTGGCTCGACAGAGAAACGCATCAGTGGTCGCGAGAAGGTCACGTGGGGCTGGAGCTGCCCGAGTGGGGCAAGTTAGTGGTCGATGCGCATGGCACGCTGGTCTGCGGGACGCACGACACACGCCCGTTATGCTTGCTCGAAGGCTTGCAACTGGATGGGACAGACGGCCCCTTCGAAGGCGAAACGGGAAGCGCACAGTGGTGCGCCCACGCAGGATTGCCTTCCGCTGAGGGTCACTGGCATGTGCAGTGCGTCGACTGGGATACCGTCGAGCCGGAACACGGCCTGTTCGCCGCCGGCGACGCTGCGTAGGTTCGGCGCATAAGTTTCTCCTTCAGGAAATATCGTGGATGTCACTGCACTTCGCCAACTGCTGCGCGAAAATTCAACTCCACACGTCTGATCTGGTCGGCGCATGTCCGATACATCCATGCCGGATCGCCGTCGCTCGCGTACATGCCACGACACATGCCCTTTAACCGGACCGTCGTCGTGCCGTTCTCATCGATGCTCCGCTCAGCCCGGAAATAGGCAATGCCCCATTCGTGGGGCGCTTCCGCCTCGATCACAGAATCGTTGAGGCGGCTGATCTGCATTCCCGAATAAAGCTGCACATACAGCCGCGTGCGATTCCAGATCTGATCGCACGCCGTGCGCGAGCTGCAGGTCACCCATGCCTGTTCGCGCGCCTGCTCAAGCTGCGTTTCGGTATTGCGGAACGCAACCATCTGGTCTGCCGTGGTGCAGGAGGCAAGGCCCGCCACCGTCATCAGTAACAGAGACAAGGTCTTCGTCAGGTCAATCGGCGGACGGATGCGTTTCATCTCAACTCGCTCAGCGCGCAATGCTTGCGAGCGAGTCTACGTTCGGGTTCGGCGCCGGAATTGACCAAAGTCAAGCGCGCCCCGTATCAGCAGGCGCCGTTTCGACGAACCAGGTGCGCTGCCGCGCGCAAACCGGCGCCCGTGACCGGATTGACTCAGATCAATCTCGACTGTGAGCGGACAGCTACATTCCTCTACGGAAGTGCTTGCTGCTGCGCACCATCGTAAGTCATGTGCCGTAGAACCCGAGGAACCCGAAATGGACACCCGCTTCAAGCCGGCCACCGCTGAAAATCCCCCACCTCCGAACGGGCCCACGGTATTTGCGGCCACCGAATCCTTTCGTGCGCTCGATCATGCGAAAGAAGCGATGACCGCGCGCATGACGGGAGGCCTGTCGCCCGCATCGTTGCGAGCAGCGCTTTCCGACTGGCTCATTCATCTCGCGGCGGCGCCCGGCAAGCAACTGGAACTTGCCTCGCTCGGCGCCCGGAATGTGCAGCGCATCGCCGAATACATGATTCGGACCGCGCTCGGCTGGTACGCCCAACCCTTGGCGCAACCCGCTGCAGGCGACAGCCGGTTTGGCGCCGAACCATGGCAAACCGAACCTTACCGGTTCTGGCAACAGGCCTTTCTGTTGACCGAGCAATGGTGGAATCTCGCGACCCACGACGTGCCGGGCGCCACTCGCCATCATGAGGACGTGGTGTCGTTCAGCGCCCGCCAGTTGCTCGACATGGCCGCGCCGACGAATTTCCCGTTCACCAATCCCGAGGTCTCGCAGCGCGCCGCTGCCACGCTCGGCATGAGCCTCCTCGACGGAATGCGCAACGCGCTCGAAGACGCGGCCCGACAGGCAAGCGGCCAGCCGCCGGCAGGACTCGAGCGCTTCAAGGTCGGCGTCAATCTCGCCGCCACGCCCGGCAAGGTCGTGTTCCGCAATCACCTGATCGAACTCATCCAGTACACGCCCACCACCAGCAAGGTGCTGGCCGAACCGGTGCTGATCGTGCCCGCGTGGATCATGAAGTACTACATCCTCGACCTCTCGCCGCACAATTCGCTGATTCGCTATCTGGTCGAACAGGGGCACACGGTGTTCTGCATCTCGTGGCGCAACGTCGATGCCGAAGATCGCGACCTGAGCCTCGAGGATTACCGGGAGCTGGGCGTGATGGCGGCGCTCGACGCCGTCTCGAACATCGTCCCGGACCGCAAGATTCATGCGACCGGCTATTGCCTTGGCGGCACGTTGCTGTCGATTGCCGCGGCTGCCATGGCGGGTTCGGCGGACGACCGGCTGGCGTCGGTCACGCTATTTGCCGCACAAACGGACTTCACCGAGCCCGGCGAACTGCAGCTTTTCATCGACGACAGCGAGGTCTATTTCCTCGAAAGCATGATGTGGTCGCAGGGCTACCTTTCCGCCGATCAGATGTCGGGGACATTCCAGCTACTACAGTCGAACGACCTCGTCTGGTCGCGTATCGTCCACGACTATCTACTGGGCGAGCGCGCGCCGATGATCGACCTGATGGCCTGGAACGCCGATAGCACGCGCATGCCCTACCGGATGCATTCCGAGTACCTGCGCCGCCTGTTCCTGAACAACGAGCTGGCGTCCGGCCGCTATGAGGTCGACGGCCGTCCGGTATCGATCCTCAACATTCGCGCGCCGCTGTTCGTGGTGGCGACGGAACGCGACCATATTGCGCCGTGGCACTCGGTCTACAAGATCCATCACCTGTCCGATACCGAGATCACGTTCGCTCTCACGAGCGGCGGTCACAACGCCGGAATCGTCAGCGAGCCCGGGCACGCACACCGCCATTTCCGTATCTATCGAACCGGGCATGACGATCTGCGCGTGAGTCCTGACGAATGGCTCGCTGCCAGTGCATCGCAGGAAGGTTCATGGTGGCCCGTGTGGAGCGGCTGGCTCGAGGCTCATTCAAGCCCGAAGCGCATCGTGCCGCCCGTGGCAGCGTCCGGCCAACAGCAGGATGCGCTCGGCGATGCGCCCGGCAGCTACGTCTTCCAGCACTAAGGGGCTCACATGGACGAGATCCTGTTGCGCAATCGAACCTTCGACCAGCTCGAGATCGGCGAATCCGCTTCGCTCGTCAGGCTTGCCGAGCAGAACGACATCGACCTGTTTGCCGCGATGTCGGGCGACGTCAATCCGGCCCATACGGACGCCGCCTTTGCAGCGGGCGATCTGTTCGGGCACGTGGTCGTGCAGGGTATGTGGACGGCCAGCCTGATTTCGGCCGTGCTCGGCACGAAACTGCCGGGTCCCGGCACCATCTATCTCGACCAGGACCTGAAGTTCCAGCGTCCCGTCGTGCCGGGCGACGTCATCACCACCACGCTAACCGTGAAAGAGAAACGCGCCGAGAAGCACATCGTCCTGCTCGATACGCGTTGCGTGAACCAGAAGGGGCAAGTGGTGCTGCTCGGCACCGCTACCGTGATCGCCCCGGATACGCCGGTCGTCTGGCAGCAGACGGTCCGTCCGGATATCGCAGTGCGCCGGCACGACCGCTACGCGGCGTTCATTCGCGACGCGCGCTCGAGTCCCGCGCTACGCACCGCGATCGTGCATCCCTGTTCGGTGGATTCCATCAGGGCCGCCATCGAGGCGCGTGACGAAGGCTTGCTCGATCCGCTGCTGATCGGGCCGGAGGCCAGGATTCGCGCCGCGGCCGAGGCCGCCCACGTCAGCCTCGAAGGTGTCGCGATCGAAGCTGTCGAGCATAGCCATGCCGCCGCTGCCCGCGCGGTCGAACTGGGCGCCGCCCGCAAGGTGGACGCGTTGATGAAGGGCAGCCTGCACACTGACGAACTGCTTTCCGCGGTGGTTGCGTCCTCCTCGAATCTGCGGACCGGACGAAGGATCAGCCATGTCTACGCGATGGACGTACCGGCCTATTCGAAGCCGCTGATCGTCACCGATGCGGCCGTCAACATTGCGCCGTCGCTGGAGCAGAAACGCGATATCTGCCAGAACGCGATCGATCTTTTGCATGTGCTGGGCGTCGCCCTGCCGCGTGTCGCCGTGCTGGCCGCCGAGGAAACGGTCAACCCAGCAATGCCGACCACGCTCGACGCCGCCGCGCTCACCGTGATGGCCGCGCGCGGACAGATTACCGGGGCCGTCGTCGACGGGCCGCTCGCCTTCGACAATGCGATCAGTCTCGCCGCGGCGCAAATCAAGGACATTACCTCGCCGGTGGCCGGTCAGACGGACATCCTGCTGGTTCCCGATCTCGAAGCCGGCAACATGCTCGCCAAGCAATTGATGTATTTCGCCGGCGCCGACGCCGCAGGCCTCGTACTCGGCGCGCGCATTCCGATCATCCTGACCAGCCGCGCCGACAGCCTGCGCGTGCGCCTCGCCTCCGCCGCGCTCGCCAAGCTGGCGGCGGCGCATCATCCACGAGGGCTTGTCCGACCATGAGCATCCCACTGCTGCTTACGTTCAACCCCGGTTCGTCGACGATCAAGATCGGGCTGTTCAGCGTCGCCGCCGGCGCAGCCACGAGAATCGGCCAGGGCATGATCGATTTCCGGCATCAGCCGCTGCGGCTCCACCTCGCCAATGGCGGCAAGACCAGCGAGGTGCCGCTGAAAGCGGCTGTCACGGAAGATCTGCACGACGTGCTCGACGAAACTCTGGGATGGTTCGCCGCGCACTTCCCGCTCGACGATCTCGTGTCGGTCGGCCATCGTGTCGTGCACGGAGGCGACCGCTTTGCCGGACCCGTTGCGATCGACGGCGACACGCTCGCCGCCATCGCCGAACTCGTGCCGCTTGCGCCGTTGCACCAGCCGCAGAGCGTGCGCCTGATCCGCGCGATCCGGCATCTGCGGCCGCACCTCGTTCAGTCGGCATCGTTCGATACCGCTTTTCACCGTACCCAGACGGATCTCGTGCGCCGCTTTGCGATCCCGCGCGAACTGTTCGACAAGGGCGTGAAGCGCTACGGTTTTCACGGTCTGTCCTACAAGTTCATCATCGGCCAGCTCGCCCGGCAGCTCCCGCCACTCGCCGGCGGCAAGGTCGTCGCGGCGCACCTGGGCAGCGGCGCGAGCCTGTGCGCCTTCGAGGCCGGCAAGAGTTGCGACACGAGCATGGGCTTCTCGACGCTCGACGGCATTCCGATGGCGACCCGCTGCGGCGCGCTCGACGCCGGTGTCGTGCTGCACCTGCTTGAACAGCAGGGGCTTGGGATCAAAGAGGTCGAGAAAGTCCTGTACGAGAAGTCCGGCCTGCTCGGGGTCTCGGGTATCAGTGCCGATAGCCGCGAGCTGCAGGCCAGCGACCGGCCCGAGGCCGCCGAAGCGCTGGCGCTCTTCACGTTCAGGACTGCCGGCGAAATTGCGCGGCTTGCGACGACCCTCGGCGGTCTGGACAGTCTCGTGTTCACGGCAGGGATCGGCGAACACCAGCCGGCAACACGCCGTGCCATTTGCGAGCGGCTCGCCTGGCTAGGCGTCGAACTCGATCCCCAGTCGAACGACGGCAATGCGCACGTGATCAGCAGCGCCCGCAGCCGGGTCACCGTGCTGGTCCTGCCGACCGACGAAGAGCAGATCATCGCCGACGAGACGGTCTCCGTACTCCATCACGAGGATGCAAAGTCATGAATCCGATCATCGATCTGGCCGGCAAGCGCGGCCTCATCGTGGGCATTGCCAACGAGCACAGCATCGCCACGGGCTGCGCCAGCCTGTTTCGCGCGGCCGGCGCGGAGCTGGCGGTCACGTACCTGAACGACAAGGCAGAGCCGTTTGTCCGCCCGGTCGCGCAGGCGCTCGAGTCGCGCATCGTTTTGCCCTGTGACGTCCGCATTCCCGGTCAGCTCGAAGCGGTATTCGAGCGGATCGCGAAAGACTGGGGGCGGCTCGACTTCGTGCTCCATTCGGTTGCTTTCGCACCCGCCGGCGATCTGCACGCCAGTTTGCACGACTGCTCGGCCGAAGGCTTCGCGCTCGCGATGGATGTCTCCTGCCACTCGTTCATCAGGATGGCGAAACTCGCGCTGCCGCTCATGACGGACGGCGGCAGCCTGATGACGGTGAGCTTTTACGGCGCCGAGCGCGCGGTCGAGCACTACAACGTCATGGGTCCCGTGAAGGCGGCGCTGGAGTCGAGCGTGCGCTATCTCGCCGCCGACCTGGCGGTCCGCCGTATCCATGTTCACGCCATCTCCGCCGGCGCCGTCAGGACACGTGCCGCGACCGGCATCGACCACTTCGACGCCTTGCTCGACGACGTTCGTGCGCACACGCCGGCGCAGCATCTCGTCACGATCGAAGAAATCGGCCGGATCGCTGCCGTCCTCGCCAGCGACGCCGGCATGACCCTGACGGGTTCGACGATCTATGCAGATGCGGGCTTTCATGTGATGGCGTGACGATGATGGACGAATTCGCCACTGCCCCCTCCCTGGATCGAGGAGACCGCGTACCGGCTCCCTTGCCGGCGCAGGCGCCTCGCGGACGCGTCGTCGCCGTCCGGGGCGCCGTGGTCGATGTGGCTTTCGAGGACGCGGCGTTACCGCTCATCGAGGAGTCGCTCGCGATCGTCGCCGATCAGGGTCCACCGATCGTTGCCGAGGTACAGGCGCATCTGGACGAACACACGGTCCGCGCGCTCGCGCTGCAGTCCACCAACGGCTTGCGGCGCGGCGCCCCGGTTCAGGCCTCCGGCGGTCCGATTCAGGTGCCGGTGGGCGAGGCAATGCTCGGCCGCCTGATCGATGTCACCGGGACGCCGGGCGACCGCGGCGCTTCGTTGCCCGCAGACGTGCCGCTCCGGCCAATCCATCGCCCCGCACCGCCGCTTTCGTCGCAAGGCGCCGCGAGCGGTATCTTTGCGACCGGCATCAAGGTCATCGATCTGCTTACGCCGCTCGCGCAGGGCGGCAAGGCCGCGATGTTCGGCGGCGCCGGCGTCGGCAAGACCGTGCTGGTGATGGAGCTCATCCATGCAATGGTCGAGCGCTACCAGGGGATCTCGGTCTTCGCGGGCGTCGGCGAACGCTCGCGGGAAGGCCATGAAATGCTGCTCGACATGCGCAGTTCCGGCGTGTTGCCGCGCACCGTGCTGGTGTATGGCCAGATGAACGAACCGCCCGGTGCGCGCTGGCGGGTGCCGCTCACCGCGCTCACCGTGGCGGAGTACTTCCGCGATGAACGCCATCAGAATGTCCTGCTGTTGATGGATAACGTCTTTCGCTTTGTCCAGGCGGGTGCTGAGGTGTCCGGACTGCTTGGCCGTCTGCCGTCGCGAGTCGGCTACCAGCCGACTCTCGCGAGCGAGGTGGCCGCGTTGCAGGAACGCATCGTCTCGGTCGGCGACGTCTCGGTGACCGCGATCGAAGCGGTCTACGTGCCGGCCGACGACTTCACCGATCCCGCGGTCACCACCATCGCCGCGCATGTGGACAGCATGGTCGTGCTGTCACGCTCGATGGCAGCCGAGGGCATGTACCCAGCGATCGATCCGATCGCCTCCTCGTCGATCCTGCTCGACCCGCTCGTGGTCGGCGCCGCGCATGCCGCAGTCGCGACCGAAGTACGGCGGACCATCGAGCATTATCGTGAATTGCAGGACGTCATTTCGCTGCTGGGCGTGGAAGAGCTCGGCGCGGACGACCGGCGCATCGTCGGCCGCGCGCGCCGTCTGCAGCGCTTTTTGACCCAGCCGTTTGCCGTGACGGAAGCGTTCACGGGAGTACCGGGACGCTCCGTCACGGTGGCCGATACGCTAGCCGGCTGCAAGGCGATTCTGGCCGGCGAGTGCGACACGTGGCAGGAAAGCTCGCTCTACATGGTCGGTACGCTCGACGAGGCGCGCGCACGGGAACAGGCTTCGCGCGGCGCCGCGCCGGCCGCCGACGGTCGGGCGCCGCAGAATCGGAGTGCCACGCCATGAGCGGGCCGCTCCATCTGACGGTCGCCACACCCGAGCGCGTTCTCGTCGACAGTCCGCAGGTTGTGGCAGTGCGCGCCGAAGACGAAAGCGGCAGCTTCGGCATCCTCCCCGGACACGCGGACTTCCTGACTGTGCTGACGCCGTGTGTGCTGCGCTGGCATGGCGCGGATCACGTGCAGCATTTCTGCGCCGTCGAAGAAGGCGTATTGAGGGTCTCGGGCGGAAACAGCGTGACGATTGCCTGCCGCGACGGCGTGCCCGGCGACACGCTCGAGACACTCGAAGCGCAGGTCCGGGCCGCCCGCGCGCGGCGCCTCGATGTGCTGCGCCAGGCGCGCGTCGAGCAGACCCGTCTGCATGCGCAAGCGGTTCGTCAACTGCTGCGTTATCTGCGTCCGGGCAATGCGCCCGCCGAAGCGGGTCTCGACGGCCGCGGAGATGGGGAGAACGTCTCATGAGCCGCGCGCCCGGCAACCCAGATGATCCGAAGCCTGTCGATAAGCCGAGCGCTGACGCTGCCGGCGCGAGCGAGGAGTCGGCCGACCGCGTCTTAGCCGACCGCGTCGAACATGCCGCCCTGCAAGCCGCGCGGCGCAAACGCGCGGGCGAGGAAGAGCCCGAACCGTCGCTCGGCGCCCGCCTCGGCCAGATCGGCATTCTCGGCTGGACGATCGTGGTGCCGACCCTGCTGGGACTCGCGCTCGGTCATTGGCTGGACCGTTATTTCGGCACCCGTGTGTTCTTTTCCGCGCCACTGCTGATGATCGGCGCGGGCGTCGGCCTATGGTCGGCGTGGAAATGGATGCATCGGCAAACCCCGAGGAAATGATCATGATCGCCCACTCCCTGCTAACCGTTAAGGTCGCTCAGGCCGCGCTCGGCCTGTTCGTCGGCATGCTGGCAGGACTCGTCCATTTCACGACGTTGCGCTGGAACGTGCGCTTGCTGACCACAGGGTCAGCCGGCAAGGCAATTGCGCTGCAACTCGTGCGCCTCGCTGCCTTGGCCGTCATCTTCCTCGTGCTGGCCCGCACCGGTCCGTGGGCACTCCTGTGCGGCGCCGGCGCTTTGTTGCTGGCCAGGCATGCCGTCATACGCCTGAACGGGAGCACGGCATGATGCGCTCTCCGCTTGCCACTGAACCGCTCTTTCACCTCGGCCCCGTGCCGGTCTCGGCGCCCGTCGTCACGACGTGGGTAATCATGGCGCTGCTATGGGCGGCCTCCGTGCTGATCACGCGCCGCCTGGCGCAGACACCATCGAAAGCGCAAACGGTACTGGAGCTGCTGGTCGGCACGATCGACAGCCAGATCCGCGACACCATGCAGACCGAACCCGGCGCTTATCGCGCGCTGGTCGGTACGCTCTTCCTTTTCATCCTGACCAGCAACTGGTCGTCGCTGCTACCCGGCGTCGAACCGCCCACGGCGCACGTCGAAACCGACGCCGCACTCGCGCTGATCGTGTTCTGCGCGACGATTTTCTTTGGCGTCCGCACCCGGGGGCTGCGCAGCTATCTCGCGACGTTCGCCGAGCCCACGTGGGTCATGATCCCGCTCAACGTGGTGGAGCAGATCACGCGTACTTTTTCGCTGGTGGTGCGTCTGTTCGGCAACGTGATGAGCGGCGTGTTCGTCGTCAGTATCGTGCTGTCGCTCGCGGGCCTGCTCGTGCCCATTCCGCTCATGGCGCTCGATCTGCTGACCGGTGCAGTGCAGGCCTACATCTTCACCGTTCTGGCGATGGTCTTCATTGGCGCCGCACTCGCCGAAGCTTCACCCACCTCCTCGGACAAACAACAAGGCACCTCATCATGAACAATCTCATCCAGGTCGTCAGCATTCTTGCAGCGGCGCTCGCGGTATCGTTCGGTGCGATTGGACCGGCGCTCGGCGAAGGCCGCGCCGTCGCCGCCGCCATGGACGCGCTCGCGCGCCAGCCCGAGTCGGCCGGCACGATCTCGCGCACGCTGTTCGTCGGCCTGGCGATGATCGAGACGATGGCCATCTACTGCCTCGTGATTGCACTGCTGGTGCTGTTCGCCAATCCGTTCATCAAGTGAGCCTGAGGCTGCCATGCATATCGACTGGTGGACGCTCGGGCTGCAGACAGTCAATGCGCTGGTGCTTGTCTGGCTGCTGGCGCGCTTCCTGTTCAAGCCGGTGGCCAACATGGTCGCCGAGCGTCAGCAGGCTGCCGCCGCGCTGATCAACGATGCGGCTGCGGCCAAAGCCGCCGCCGTCGACGAGCAGAAGCAAGCCGCCGCCGAGCTTGCACGGCTCGCCCAGCAGCGCGCCCATCTGCTCGACGCGGCGAATACCGAGGCCGCCGCGCTGAAGGCCTCGCTCGAACAGGCGGCGCACGCCGACGCGGACCGTCTGCGCGGCGCGGCTCAGGCCGAGATCGACGCCATGCGCCGCGACGCGGCCCAGGCTGACGCCGACCGGGCCTCACGCTTCGCACTCGACATCACGGCGAGACTGCTCGAGCGCTTGCCGCAGGAAGCGCGGGTGGCGGGCTTCATCGACGGACTGGCCGGAGAACTGGCCAAGCTGCCGGCCGACACCCGGACGCAACTGGCCGCCAACGGCGGCGCGCTGCGGCTTATCGCCCCGCGCGCCTTGCAGGCGGATGAACTGTCTGCCTGCCGCAGCGCATTGGCCCGCGTGCTGGGGCACGAGCCGCCCCTGCAGGTGACGGTCGATGCAACGGTGCTGGCCGGGCTCGAACTGGAAGCACCGCATGCGATCGTGCGTAACAGCTTCCGCAACGATCTGGCTCACCTCAAAACGGAACTGCTCGACCATGACAGCACCCGTAGCTGACTCCGCCGACGACGCCTGGCTCGCCCGCAGCCGCGCCACGCTGGCCCGTACCCGGCTAGCTCCGCACGCGGAGACGGTGGGACGCGTCGAACACGTGGCTGACGGCATCGCCCTGATCTCCGGTTTGCCGGACGTTCGACTGAACGAACTGCTGCGTTTCGAAGGGGGCAGGCTCGGGTTTGCGCTCACGCTCGATGCCGATGCGATTGGCGCCGTGCTGCTTGACGACGGCGACGCCATCGTTGCAGGGAGCCGCGTCGCCGGTACCGGCCAGGTGGTGGAAGTGCCGGTGGGAACGGGCCTGCTCGGCCGGGTCGTCGATCCGCTCGGCCGGCCTCTCGACCGCGACGAGGTCGTGCCGGCAGACACGCATATGCCGATCGAGCGTCCCGCTCCCGCGATCATCGAGCGCGATCTCGTCGCGCAGCCGGTCGCAACCGGCATTCTGCTGATCGATGCGCTGTTCGCCATCGGACGTGGGCAGCGCGAGCTGATCATCGGCGACCGGGCGACAGGCAAGACCTCGATTGCCCTCGACACCATCGTCAATCAGAAGGATTCCGATGTGATCTGCGTCTATGTCGCCATCGGTCAACGAGCCACGGCAGTTCAGCGCGCCATCGACGCCGTGCGGCGTCACGGTGCACCCGAGCGGTGCGTCTTCGTGGTCGCCTCCGCGGCGGCCTCGCCCGGTCTGCAATGGATCGCGCCGTTTGCCGGCGTCACGATCGCCGAATACTTCCGCGACCGGGGCCAGCATGCTCTCGTCGTGATCGACGATCTGACCAAACATGCCGCCACTCACCGCGAGCTGGCACTGCTCACCCGCGAGCCACCCGGCCGCGAAGCCTATCCCGGCGACATCTTCTATGTGCATGCGCGCTTGCTGGAACGCGCGGCGAAGCTGTCGGGCGAGCTGGGCGGCGGTTCGCTCACCGCACTGCCGATTGCGGAGACCGATGCCGGCAATCTGTCCGCCTATATCCCCACCAATCTGATCTCGATCACGGACGGGCAGATCGTGCTCGATTCGGGCCTGTTCGCCGCGAACCAGCGCCCCGCGGTGGATGTGGGTTTAAGCGTGAGCCGGGTCGGCGGCAAGGCACAGCTTGCCGCGCTGCGTAAGGTCTCGGGCCGTCTGCGTCTCGAGTATTCGCAGTTTCTGGAACTCGAGATGTTTACCCGCTTCGGCGGTCTCACCGATGCCCGGGTCAAGGCGCAGGTGACGCGCGGCGAGCGCATCCGCGCGCTGATTACGCAGCCGCGCTTTGCGCCGTTACGTCCGGTGGACGAGATCGCCCTGTTGGCCGCACTGGCCGATGGAATCTTCGATGCACAACCGATCGAATGCATTGCGGCGGTACGCGAGCGGCTCGCCGCGCATCTGGACACGCATCTGGGTCCACAGGGCGGCGCGACCGTCGCCGCTGCCCTCGATGCCACGGGCTCGCTCGATGCCGCGACGCAGGCCGCGCTCGTGGCGGCCGTGCGCGAACTCGCGCAGCAGCTTGCCGTGCCGCCGGCGAGCGAGAGGACTTCGCCATGAGCAACCGGCTCAGCGAGGTGGAAGCACGCATTTCGACTGTGCATGAGCTGGAGTCTGTCGTCAGCGCCATGCGCGGCATTGCGGCGGCGCGCTCGCGGGAAGCCCGCAGCCGGCTGGACGGGATTCGCGTGTGCGCCGAGATGATCGGCGCGGCCATCGGCGATGCGCTGAGGCTCGATGAACGCGGCGCCCAGCCGGCGCCCGCCGAGGCCGGCGCCGGTACGCACGTGGTCGTCGTGCTGTGCGCCGAGCAGGGCTTCGTCGGTACGTTCAACGAGCACATGATCGAGGCGGCAGCACAGGTGCCGCGCACGGGCGCGATGGATTACTTTGTGATCGGCGACCGCGGCGCCGTCGTCGCGCAGGAGCACGGCCTGGCTATCGGCTGGTCCGCGCCGATGGTCGCCCATCCCGATGAGGTAGCTGCGCTCGCCGACCACATCACCGAAGCCTTGTACGAACGACTGGAAGCCGGCCGCGCCACGCGCGTCACGGTGTTGCATGCCGTGCCGCAACTCGCCACGGCTATCCAGATCGTTCAGAAGTCCTTGCTGCCATTCGACTTCGCACAGTTTCACGTGTCGAAGCGGCGGATCGCGCCGCTCGTCACGCTCCCCCCGCAAAGGTTATTGGCGAGGCTGGCCGAAGAGTACGTCTTCGCGCAATTGTGCGAGGCGATCATGCTGTCGTTCGCGGCGGAAAACGAGGCACGCATGCGTGCAATGATCGCCGCGCACGCCAACGTTCACGACAAGCTCGACCAGTTGATCGGCGACTCGCGGCGCCTGCGCCAGGAAGAAATCACCGCCGAAATTGTCGAGCTTTCTTCCGGGAGCCTCGCCTCCAACGGCGCCGCTCGCAAACCACGCTAACCGACCAGCAGCGAGTTCTCGCTCCGCAGCAAGATCCCGTAGCTGCGGGAACGCCCCGCGGCGAAGTTTGAATTCCAGGCCGACCGGGACACGCTTGACCTGCATCAACCGCGCGGCCTGCACGGCTCATAGACTGCAGAGCATGCATTTCGCGTTTACTCATCCTTTCAGGAGCCACCGCGATGACTTACAAAAGCATTGTCGTTCACCTCGACACGAGCGAACGCGCTCATCCGCGCCTCGAACTCGCGCTGCGCATGGCGAAGCAATTCGGCGCACACCTGACAGGCGTGTTTTCGGTGTTCACGCCGGAACCGCAAGCGTTCTATGTCATGGCTGGTTCGGCCGAGTACTACCACGACCAGCAGAGCTTGCGCAACGAGCGCCGCGCCGCGCTCGAGCGCCTGTTCCACGCCGAACTGAGTCGCGCCCAGGTGTCCGGCGAGTGGCTCGCCACTGACGAAGACGCGAACTTCGCTGTGCCGCGCCTCGCGCGCTGCGCCGACCTGATCGTGGCGAGTCAGGACAATCCGGACGATCCGGAGGCCTTCATTGCCGACCACTTTCTGGAAAACCTCGTCATGTCCAGCGGCCGCCCGGTGCTGGTGTTGCCCTACGCCGGCAGCTTTCCTGCGCCCGGCAGCCACGTGATGGTGGCATGGGACGGCAGCCGCGAAGCGGCGCGTGCCGTTCACGACGCCTTGCCGTTCATGCAGCACGCGAAGAGGACGACCGTCGTCACGGTGAACAGCGCACACGCCGAAGCAGCCGGTAACCGCACTCCCGGCTCGGACATCGCCGCGGTCATCGCGCGACACGGCATCCATGTCGAGGTGACGGATATCGTCACGGCGAGCGGGGATTCGACTGGCGACACGTTGCTGTCGCAAGCCGCCGACCTTGGGGCCGATCTGCTGGTGATGGGCGCGTATGGGCATGCGCGCTGGCAGGAACTGGTGATGGGCGGTGCAACCCGGACGGTGTTGCGCTCGATGACCATGCCGGTCCTGATGTCGCACTAGCGGGTGCGGGAAACCAGATGTCGTGCCGTACTGGCACGATACATGCCGGTACGGCACAATATGAGATGGATCAGGCATGGCGACGCTTCGCATGCCATGCTGACCGGGGGTCGAGGCCCTCCAACCTGCACCGCCCTTGTATTGTCGGGAGCGATATGTCCACGCTCAGGCGAGGCGCACTTGGCCGTACACGGTAAGGCGCCCAGCACCTCTATGCCATCTCCACGCACGCGGCTTGCCAGGCTAGTCCGGCAACCCGCGCTTATCGCCATAGCCGTATTCGCGGTGGTGCTGGCCGTCACCCTCGGGGCATGGCGGGTGATGCACGACCAGACGCTGCACGCCGGCACGACCGTCGTGACTGCCGGCATCGCCGCCGCGGTGTTGCTCGCAGGCATCGCGTTCGCCATGGCCCGCGAGCGTACCGGCACCTCCGGCGAGGCCCGCCACGCGCACACGCAGTCGACACTGAACGAAGCACGCATGATGGGCATCATCCGCTCGTCGATGGAAGCGATCATCACGATCGACGAGACCCAGCGGATTGTCATTTTCAACCCGATGGCGGAGCAGCTATTCGGCTGTTCGGCGATGGAGGCTGTCGGCACATCGCTGTCCCGTTTCATCCCGGAACGGTTTCGCGCTGCCCATAGCCATCACGTGGAGCAGTTCGGCGTAACCGGTGTTTCGGACCGCCAGATGGGCAAGCAGCGCGTGCTCCACGGTCTGCGGGCGAACGGCGAGGAATTCCCGATCGAAGCCTCGATCTCGCAGATCCGCGACGGCACCGGCAAGCTGTACACGGTCATGCTGCGCGACGTCACCGAGCGCGTCAAAGCGGATAACGCGCAGAGGAAATCACGCGAGGAATTGCGCGAACTGTCGGCCAACCTGCAGAACGTGCGTGAAGAAGAGAAAACCCGCATTGCACGCGAACTGCACGACGACCTCGGCCAGCAGCTTACCGCGCTGAAGATGGATCTGTCGTCGGTGGAGCAGGCGCTCGACGCCGGCTCCGCGCCGGCGACGCAACTGGTCGAACAGTTGCGCGGCATGCGCCGGCTCATCGATGCGACGGTCGCCTCGGTACGCCGCATTGCGGCCGATCTGCGCCCGGTGATGCTCGACGACCTTGGCTTGATCCCAGCGATCGAATGGCTCGCCAACGATTTCACGAATCGCTATGGCATCGAAGTCGAATGCCGGTTGGAGGTCGGCAACATGGAATTCACCCGTAACGGCGCGACGACGCTATTCCGGATCGTTCAGGAAGCGCTGACCAATGTCGCAAGGCATGCGGAAGCAACCCGCGTCAGACTGGCGATGCGCGTCGCCGATCAGCAATGCGAGCTACGCATTGCCGATAACGGCCAGGGTGCGCAGCAACGCGACGCACGGACTGACAAATCGTTTGGCCTGCTTGGCATTCGGGAGCGCGCGTATATGCTGGGCGGAACTGTCGAGATCGACTCGGAACACGGCAAAGGTTTCGCGATTACCGTGACGCTGCCGCTGCAAGCAGTTCAACAGGAAGAGGCTCAAACATGATCCGGGTATTGATCGCTGACGATCACACGCTGGTGCGCGACGGATTGCGGCATATCCTGAGGGGCGCGAGCGGATTCGAGGTCGTTGGCGAAGCCAACGATGGGGCAAGTACGATCGCGCTGACCCGTTCGACCGATGCCAACGTACTGGTGCTCGACCTGTCGATGCCAGGCCGCAACGGCGTGGAGCTGATCAAGCAGATCAAGGACGAGAAGCCGGCCTTGCGCATTCTCGTGCTGACGATGCACGCCGAGCAGCAATATGCGGTCCGGGCGTTCAAGGCCGGAGCCTCAGGCTATCTGACGAAGGAAAGCGCGAGCGCCGAACTCGTTTCGGCAGTCACGAAAGTCGCCTCCGGTGGCGTCTACGTCAGCGTTTCGATGGCCGAGCGCTTCGCACTGAGCCTGAATGAGCCCGTCGACTCACTGCCCCATCAACGCCTGTCCGATCGGGAATTCGACGTCTTCCGGCGCATTGCGGCCGGTGAGACGATCACCGAAATCGCCCAGCAACTCTGCGTCAGCACCAAGACGATCAGCACCTATAAGACGCGCATTCTCGAGAAGATGCAGATGCCGCATGAAGCTGCGCTGGTGCGCTATGCGATGCGCCACAAGCTGTTCGGCGAAGACGACGAGATCTGACGCGCCGGGTTTTGGGCTCCGGCAAGGAAACCATCGTGTCCGGAAACGGAGCCACGCTGTTGATTTGCGCAAACCCGCCTCACGCCGCTAGGCGCCCATCTGACTTAAGCTTTCGAGTTGCTGCTCGGCTGCGTCGAAGGCCCCCTGCACCGCGGTATGCGCATCTTCGTTCAGGCAGTGTCTGACCGGGATCAGTTCGTTGGCGCGCGTAATCAGATCGAGGCGTGCGTCGTACATCAGATGCCCGGGTCTGTCATGCAACGCCTCAATGGCGAGATGACAGCCGGAAATGGTTTTCCAGAAGCGCTCCAGACGAACCAACTGCGCGCTTGCCTCGGCCTCGATCTGGCTTGTGCCAGCAAAACCGAGGTACACAATCTGCATGCCAATTCCCATCGGTCACCTCCACAGCAATACCGCGCTTCAAACGACGACACCGGTCTTGTCGGCGTCTGTGTGCCGCTTCAGTTAAAGGTGGTCCCAAATGGGCCGCTCGTGAATGATGTAGATCAAGTCGTGGGCAGCCGCCCGCCGATATGCGGGTTTATGCGGATGCGAGCCCGGATGCGTCTGTCCGTATGTGCTGGGTTTGATCCACGCTAATCGCAGTATTTAGTACATGTAGCGCAAGCCGCGCCAGACAAAGTATGACGACCACGACCGGCCGTGCGTATCCGCAGGAAAACACTGAGTAATATGCGTTAGCGCACATTCTGGCTTTTGATTCGAAAGCTTTAAATCCTAAGATTAGTCGCGCTATCGCCCGATGAGTACACCCGTTTGTCCAATCGCAGCGCACACGCTCGACCGAGCATGGTCGAATAGGCGGAAATGATGAACAAATTCGCGTTCTGCTTGATGTTCTTTCTGTTCGCCGTTGCTGACGCACATGCAATTGACTGGGGCTGTTACGCTCCTCAACCAGGACATCCGACGTTGACAGAAAAAGAACAGTTCGTCGATGCGGTGTCGGCGCTCGCAGTTGATGCCGAACGCAAATACGGCGTCCCGGCGGCAGCGATCGCGGCGATGTCGATCGTCGAGTCCGGATACGGATGGACCCGGACTGCGATTTACGCCCACAACCTGTTTGGCTGGAAATACTATTCTGCCGCGTCTGCTGGCGGCCGGAAGAGCTACACGCTCACATGTCAGCCGCCGAAAGACAAGAATAACCATTACGTCGTCTTTACCAACGCGGCGGACGCTGTCGATTTTGTCGCGGGCAAGCTCGCGACATTGCCGGCGTACAAGCACGACACCGAGACATACAAACTCGCGCGGGCCGCTGGGAAGGATGTCAACGAGAGCGTTCGCACGTGGCTCGTGGGGATTGCTAATCCATACAACTGGGACCCGGCGACATACGTGGAAGACGTGACGCGGATCATGAATAATCCTCTCTCGCCGTCGGATACAGTTTCTCCCGAACGGAACCTCTACCGACTATCTAACGGTAATGTGGGCGCTGCCGCTGCCGGGATTCAGTATGTGGCGGCGCCGACAGACGCCGGCGTGCTCGAAGCGACACGGGCGTTCTTCTCGTCCAAACTTATTGCCCGACAGTGCGACGCGCCCGTGAACAACTACCCTCGTTGGGAAGGCTTTCCTGTGCGTCGCTGCTATTACGCTGATAGCGGCGTTAAGGTCCAGACGTACATGCTCAATCCCACCGCTAATCAGCTAGCTGCCTGGACAGTCACGGCCTGCAAGGACGCCAGCGCCGCCGACATAGGGGGATGTGCCCGTGCTGTATCGCAGACCATCTGGTCAGCGTCTACAGGAGTATTCCCAGTGGCAGGTTTCATTCCCGAACCTGCATCTTCCGGTGGAGGAAAAGGCAATGCAATCAAGTGCTTTTTGTTCAGGGATGGCGTCACGATCACAACTGCCACGATCAAGGACGCACCATCGGCCGTCGGCTCCGGTTGTCCGGAGGCAGACAACGCTGGCCCTATCGTGCAGGCAAAAAGATTCGCGCGGGTCGCATCGACGACGCGGGCCGAATATGCAAGCGCAGGAGGTAACGAGCCGGTGGGGACCGACAAGGACGCGGACCCTCGGTGGACGGGAGTCATCCGCACGCTTTATCAGAGCGCGTGGACGTCCGATCGCAACGTGCTGATATCCGCAAAAGCAAAGGCGCTACGGCAGGCCAACACTTTTCACTGACAGCGACGAATAAGACACCTTACCGATCATCCGGAATTTCCATAACCGGCACACGCACCTGCGCCACGCGATTGATGACCGGCATCTGTACCCCACGCCACACGACGTAGGAGCCGAATGCCGCCCCCATCCATTGCAACGCAAGCAA
Source organism: Paraburkholderia sp. SSBN10T (assembly GCF_056619545.1). Taxonomy (NCBI): domain Bacteria; kingdom Pseudomonadati; phylum Pseudomonadota; class Betaproteobacteria; order Burkholderiales; family Burkholderiaceae; genus Paraburkholderia; species Paraburkholderia sp. SSBN10T. Next base: position 26,475 of record NZ_JBWQQI010000004.1, on the reverse strand, counting down.
CGTGTCGCGCAACGGCACAAGCAGCAGGTCACGCCAGAATGTATGCGAGTAGCGAGCGCTGCGTGCATGCAAAAGGATGCGAGCAATGCAGCCCATACCGGTACCGATCGAAGCCGTGGTCGCCACAAAAGAATGCGTTGAAGCGGCATTCGTTTCGGTAAACGAGAACGTCAGCAGCGTGCCGGCCAATAACCACGGCGTCGAGAACGTGACGAACAGAAATGCGAAACCCAACGGATTCACCGAGCGGATCGTGCGCAGCCAGCGCACCTCACGCAGCCACAGGGCCGTGAAAGTCGGCTCGATCACATCGGTGGCGACCATCACCGACGACAGCACCGTGTTCAGGCCGAGCGAGCGCGCGTGTTCGGCCAGCCAGTAGTCGTCGGCTAGGCAGTCCTTGAGGGCCTCGAAGCCGCCGATGTCCTCGAGCGTCGTGCGCCGCAACGCCAGCGTCGCGCCGAAGCCGAAACGGCGCGAGCCGCCCGCATGCGCGACCCGCACCGAAGGCGCAAACCATTCGTTGATGAACATCGCCCCCACCCGCGGCCAGAAGCCGCCGACGCTCTGCGCACGGTACAGGCAGGTGACGACACCGGTGTCGGGGTCGGCGAGCGGCGCGGTGACCGTGTCCAGATAGTCCGGCTCGACGGCGATATCGCTATCGGCCAGCACGATGATGTCGTGACGCGCCCGCCGCGCCATGTTGATCAGATTGCTGACCTTGAGGTTACTGCCGTGCACGCGCGAATCGATCACCAGTTCGATATCGCAGTGCGGATAGGCCGCCTGCAGGCGACGCACCACGGCAATCGCCGGATCGACCGGAGACGACACGCCGAACAGCAACTGAAAGCATGGGTGCGCCTGCTCGCAGAACGTCACCAGATTCTCGTACAGACGCGGCTCGGTCCCGCACAGCGGCTTGAGCACGCTGACCGAGGTCCAGCCGCCGCGACGGATACTGATGCGCTTGCTGAAAAAAGGCATCGCAAAGGCAGCGGCCAACGAGTAGGACGTGGAAATCCAGCACAGAGCGAGCAAAAACCACTGCGATATAGAAACGGGATGTTCCATCATCGTCAACGATGTCTCGTTCTCCATACGAGTAGAATGGTCAAGAGTACTGCCAGCGTAAGTGTTGCGCTAGCGACAAGCGAGAATAGGTGCGCAGAAATATCGCCCATGTTGGTTCCCCACCACCTCACGGCCACGACTGCTATCCAGTAGCTTCCGATTCCCGCCCATGAATGTCGCACCCGTGCATAGAAAATGAGTGCGAGCATCACAGTCGCAATGACGGCGGAAGCAGGAACGCCGACATACACCGACCCGAAGGCATGCCCTATGCCATCCCCGATCACTGTGCCGAGGGCTCCCGCCGTCAGCATCGTGAACCAATAGACGCCGTCCACCGCGGGCATCGCCTCGCCTTCGTACCTGTTCCGGACCTGGCGACCGATCACGACCATTAGCATCAAGCCGACGAACAGCATGCTTGCAGCCTCCGGATAACCGAAGTGTGCCTTTCCCGCCATGGCATCCGCTATATCGGTCGCCGCCGCGCGTACAACGAGGATGCCCGCCCAGTAGAACAGCTCGCTGCCTCTCGTCAGCATTCGCTCCACAAGCATGACAAGGAAGTACGTGGAGGTTATCAGCAACAGACCAGCTACCGTCTGCAGCCGGAAAACATCTGGAATGAAATCACCCAGGTTGGTACCGCACATACTCGCGACCAGAATAGCCGTCCAGTATCGGGCATTCGCAATTGGCTTCACTTTTAACTGCATATCGCTATTCCGACTCCCTTCAGGAGAAGCAAACTTTTCGAAAATCAAATGAAAACGTCCGCAACACTTGCAGACGCAAAACACGCGCAGGAAGTCATGGCAACTCGCAACATGACACTGGAATCACTTGAACTGATAGAGATAGCCGATCTTGACTTCTGGAACGAAGCGCTTTCCGACGAGTGGACTATCCGTAATACCGCTGCCCAGATGCGTCACGTCGACGTCCAGCAAGACCCTCTGGTGTTCTGTAAATTTGTAGCCGACGCGCGTTCCCAGCGACATGTTCCAGCTTGCCGTTCCGGTGTACGCCGGGCGCCCTGGCCGCGCCTCGGATGAGCGCACGCCATAGTAGTAGTTCACGTACTTGCCGCTCAACCAGTCCACACCCAGATGCGGAGCGATCGAGAAATTCCCGACATCGAAAGACTTGCTGTAGTCGAGACTAGCCCGCTCGCCCTTGTTGCCGCCCAGCAGGTAATCCCCGGAAAGTGTGCCGAATGCCGTATTCCATGCCAGCGCCGGACCGTACCAGAACGCGCCGTTTCGATTCTCCATGCCATTCAGGATCGGAGCGTCGGACTGCTTGTATCCATCCCCCAGTGAGAACTTTCCGCGCAGCGCGACACTTACGCCGCTCCAGTTCCCGATCTTCACATCGACAGTAGTGCCAAGGATGTGTATCCATTTGTCATCGAAGGAAACCAGCGGAAGGGGTTCGACCTTCGAGCCATAACCCTTGTACGGCGACGCCCCAACACCGACGCCCGCACCGAGCCCCCAGTGCGTCACGTTCGTTGCATTGTTCAGGATCGTAAGACCGGAATTTTCCGCAACTGGTTGGTCGTCGCCAGCATCTTCAGCCCACGCAGGACCCGCGGACAAGGCAATTGATGCAACGGTCAAAAATAGCGGTTGAATGCGCAGACGAGCTTTTTTCATGATCGTTTCCATAAGGTCAGTGGACGAAACGGAACCGACTTTATGGGCGCTCGACTTACCTCTCACTTACTCGTCAAAAAAATGCGGAGATGAACCCCAAGGCGAAGCTCAATGTCGTACGCGATGCCGATGGCTTTGACGTGACTGGCGTATCGCAGGATGTTAGTGGTGCAATCCGCGCAAGATTTCCGCTGCAGCCCAACAGGTAAGCGTCTGGTAAGTCAATCGTGCTCACAATGCGACTCACCTTCATCTCTTGACAGAAGCGTGTCTTGAAAGCATTCACTATGACAGCATTACGCGCGAATATCGTGCTCTTCTCGATCTCGGCAACTCTGGCCATTGTCCTGTGCTTCGGGCTTATGTTGATCTTCGGCGAGCTGGACGACGGTATGCCCGAATGGCCGTGGCAGGCGTATATGTTTGCAGCAGCGCTAGTCATCATGTTGCTGCTGCGGTGGTGCGCCTGGCTCGCGTTCAATGCAGCCGCTCGGGCGAACAAGGTTCAACGTTCGGACGAACCCGATCACATAACCTCCCTCGCAGATGACTGCAGCCACGCGTGGCTCGTCCAGTTGCATCTGGAGCTGCGCGGTCATCGCTGCGCTGACTGATTCAGATAGACTTACCGGCGCCGCACCTTCGATCATCTCTGGCCGCACAACAGCGCGCCCACTATGACGCATCTGAAAGCATCTTCGACATCTGCCTGAACGGAAGCTGCGGAGCAATTCGGCTCAGGATGTACAGAACGTTGCTCAACCCCGGTCGAATCTCCGTCTTGCCGGATTCAATACCCGCTATCGCCATCCTGACCAGAACCTGTACATCCATCGCTTTCTGGCCTTTCATCTCTTTCTCGAACTCGCCACGGAACAAGGGTGTTTCCACTCCCGGCGGCGCCAGCTCCACCACACGGACGCTGGAACCCGTCAACTGGGCGCGAAGGCTGCGAGTGAAAGCGTGAATTCCGGCCTTGGCAGCACTGTAGACCGGCGCAAGCGGGAATGGCACAAAAGCCAGTCCCGAAGACACATTCACGATCAACGCGTCCGGTCGTGCCTTCAGTTGCGGCAAAAACGCCTGCACCATCTGGATGGGGCCACTGAGGTTCACAGCGACTTCCCGCGTGACATCCGTTAGCTCATGCGGCTTGTTGAGGTCAAGATTGCGCATGATGCCCGCGTTGTTGATGAGTGTGTCCAGGTTGGGAAAATCCGCCGTCACTGCTCGCTGAATCCTTTCAATGTCGGCAGAATTGCCCGCGTCGCACACATACGTGTGCACGGGTAGCTTCGATTTCGTTTCGGCTAACCGCTGTGCATCTCGGCCGGTGATGAGCACCGTATTTTTCCGGGCAATGAGTTGCTTCGCGAGCTCGAGGCCAATGCCACTCGTGCCGCCTGTGATCAGGATTGTTCTTCCATTGAGTTTCACGACTTCTCCTTCATCACTTTCGCTTCTCGTGCGAGCTGGGATTGATAGCATCAAGCACGTCATGCATGGCAATATAGAAGCAGCACTTTCCAATGGGAAGTAGGCACCCAAAAGTTCATTACTCACCAAAAGGTGAGTGTGGAGGGAACGATGAAAGTCACAGAGCAGCAGCGAGCAGCACTTCAGTCCTATCAGCAGTGCGACACGCAAGAGACCGCTGACCGAAGGGTCGAAGCGTTAGTGACAGAGCTTATCGGTCGCGTCGCAGACAAGTGGACCATGATGGTTATCGAAGTGCTGACAGAACATGGAGAGCTTCGGTTCACGCGACTGCGTGAGATGGTTCATGGGATTAGCTACAAGATGCTCACTCAGACCCTGCGTCTGATGGAACGCGAAGGCCTGGTGGTCCGTACAGTGCATCCTGTGGTGCCGCCCAAAGTCGAATACCGGCTCACGACGCTGGGACTTAGCCTTAGTGCCGCGTTTTGCGGAGTGTGGATGTGGGCGGAAGAACACCTCACAGAAGTGGAAGCGGCTCGAGCGACTTTCGACGGCAAGACAACGGGCATCGGTTCTCGACCGGAAACGCTAATCCCTGTGCCAGCAAGGACGGTCAGGGAGAATGGCTTCTCTTCCACAAAGAAGCCCGGAAGAAATTGAACCCATTCCCGCGATAAATCTGGTCGTGATGCAGTCGGCCTGGCATCGCGGATGCCGACCTGGCATCGTAACGGTACTCGCCCCCATATCTCGACAGATACTGATTCGGATATCAAAGCACCTTCAAATAAACAGGCAGACTGGTTTTATCAGGCACTTCAGTCCCTAACAGACTTTCTGCCGCATCGATGACACTATGCGCACTTAAGGTCGACAGGCAATCGCTCCGGCTATGGATGTTTCCCTCGCAACCTTCCCTCTGGCATGGCACGCAAGCGCCAGCACCCTGAATCAGATAGACATTGCCCCGTTGCTGGGAGCCGACGAGTTTCCATGGACTACGGCCAGTCCAGCCCTTCGGCCACGGCCCCCATCGAACGGGATTGGAAGGTCCGAACAGCACGACGGTCGGAACGCCGGCCGCCGCCGCAACGTGCGATGCCGAGGTATCGGGACCGACAAACAGGCGTGCGCGTCGAATGACTTCGGTTGTTGCTCCGAAGCTCAATTTTCCAACGAAGTTGACAACCTCCCCCTCTGCGCGCTTGACGACATCGTCGGCATACGAAACTTCCGGGGCGGCCGAACCTCCGGTCAGGACGATCGCGCAGCCTGACGCGCGAGCAAACCGTATGACCGACACCCAGCCTTCGATATGCCACATTTTGTATGCGTATTTCGGATATACATGCAGGACCACAAAGGGACTTCCCGCCATGCGGGCGACGATCTGGTCCAGCTCCGTCAACTGCTCGGGCTTCGTACCGATGGCAGGGAGGACAACGTCGAAGCTGGGTGAAACACCGAGTACGTTCATCAGCGAGGCGCCACTTTCCAGCACATGCGTGGCTGCGTCGCGCTCGACCGCAAAGCGGTCCAGCAGCCACCGCCTGGACCAGCTCTTTCCGGACGGAGAAACAACGCCGATTCGCTTGCGTCCCGCAGCCCAGCAATAGATTGTCGCGATGCTGGAAACCCTCAACGAGCAGGCGAGATCGTATTTGCGCCATATCCTGCCTAGAGACGCGAGACGCGCCTTCAGCCCCATACGCCGCTTCACGGAAATGACGTGCCGGATATCGGGATTGTTCTCCAGTGCGCCGGCGGTGCCGTCGAACACCAGCATGTCGATCTGCGCAGCAGGCCAGCGAGCCTTTAGCGAACGTACTACCGGCGTGCCAAGCAACACGTCGCCGATACGTGCCGTGCAAATGACGAGAATCGACTGGGGACGCACCGGATCAGGGAAGAGCGCGGTCATATACCATTCCGTTGGAAAATCTCGCTGCATATCTAACCTCCCGATCGCAGCCCCCGGTCAACACCGATGCGCTTGAGCGAGAACCTGCAATCACGGCAAAACGGAGACGCGATAAACGGCCAATGTTCTATAGCCACACGGTAAATCTCGTCCCGACCGCCAGACTGCTCACCGTCAACCGCCAGTCGTGCGCCAGCGCAATTTCATTGCATATCGCCAACCCGAGTCCCGCACCATCATATCTTGCATCGGGCGCACGCCAGAATCGCTTGAACAGAAACGGAAGATGAGCCTGCCGTATGCCCGGCCCCTCGTCACGAATCTCAATCGAGACCTCGTCTATCGCCAACGACACGACGCTGTTGACAGGCGACGCATTGATCGCGTTTTCGACGATATTCTTGAGGAGGATGAACAGCGCACTCTTGTCCGCCCAGATTGGCGCCGGCGTCCTGCGCTCCTCGATATGCAGCTTCACCTGCTTTCCATTGGCCTTGCGAGCCAGATAGACAACGACATCGTGCGCCACGTCCACGCTGCTGACTTCGTCGAAGGTGAAATTCTGTACCTCGCTGACTTCGGCCAGATGCAATAGCTGTCGAACCTGTCGCGACATCAGGTCGATTTCGCGGAAAAGCAGGTCTTTTTTCTGTATCTCCGGCTGCAACTCGATCTGGCCGCGGATCAATGTCAGCGGCGTTTGAAGCTCATGCGCAGCGGTCGCGAGGAGTTGCTGCTGGATCGCAAATCCGTTCTCCAGTCGTCCAAGCGCCTCGTTGAAGGCGTCAATCAACGGCCTGATCTCACTCGGAACGCCACTGCCCGAAAGTCGCATCTTCAGATTACGCGGTGTAATCTGCGCGGCGGCGTCTGACGCGTCCCGTAACGGCTTGAGCAGCCGGTGAATCGTAAACGGCAGCGCCAGGCCAAATATCATGATCGCCACAAGGAATATGACCCAGACGATTTCCGGAATCGCGCCGACCTTGAGACTGACCAGTGCTTCGACGAAGTGTGCACTGGTCGAAGTCTGCACGTAGAACACGGACTGCCCCCGCACGAGCTGCCGCGTTGCAACGGAGAACCGCTTTCCGTCAATGGTCACGTGCACTATCTTGCCGACGGCCAATGGAAGATTGTCGGTGAGCCACGAGCCATCCTTTTGCGCGCCTGTCGAAGTCAGCAGGACATGACCTTGCCCGTCAAGCACACGGTATTTGACCTCGGTGGGCACCGCCTGAAACAGCCATGCATCAGGTTCAGGCAAGTCCACGGAAACGGGAAGCCCCGCCTTGTCGAACCTGATTCCACCCATCACTGTGTCGACGCTCTCGATCTCCTCGTGTCGACCCAGTGTCTGCTCCGGATAATGGTTGAACGCGTAGATAACCAGCACAGCGACCACCGTCAGCATGGCTGCAAGCGCCACGACGGTCGTTACCAGGAGCCGCGTCGAGAGACTTCGAACCCAGTGATTGAACATGACGTCCTCTTTTCCTGAAACCGGACTGACCGTAGCGACCGGATCACAGGCCACACGGGAATCCTTGCATAGGGTCCGTTGCAAACGACGTGGGCGCACCGGTCGTCAGAGCCATGCGCTCATTGCTGCCTCCCGGACGCGGACGGAAGAGATATCCCCGCGCACGCACGGTCTCGATCAGCTCCGGAGCGTTCTCCCGGGATTCAACCAGTTGGCGCAACCGATGCACGTAGACGCTCACCAGCTTGGCCCGGCGCGGCGCGTCGGGCCAGATGCGCTGGGCAATCTCCGCTCGCGACAGCACCTGGCCGGGCGCGCTCGTGAACAGATTGAGCATCGCATATTCGCTATCGGAGAGTCGCACCCTTTTCCCATCCAGCACCAGGGTGCGTGAAACATAGTCCAGTTCGAAGCCATCGAAGCGAAATGGCGGTCTCGAAGAGGGATCCCGATAATTCAACGTTCCGGAGCGTTCCAGCACGCGTCGCGTTCTCAGCAGCACTTCTGTGGTGTTGAATGGCTTCGAAACGAAATCGTCTGCCCCGCATTCCAGCGCCACGATCCGCTCCGTCACATCATCCCGCTCACCGAGCATGATGACCGGCAGGTCGTCGCCTCGATGCCGCAACCCCTTCACTACCTCAATTGCACGGCCGGACACCTCGCCGCTCGACATGACGAGGAGCGCCGGGCGTTCCTCCTCGAGACGCTTCGCCACCTTGCCTGGCTCGTACAGCACGCCGACATCGAAACCACTTGCCTGCAGGCAGGTACGCAGCGCATCGCGACAGGCGGCGTCGCTGTCGACCACGAGAATCAGCTGTTTCATACCTCGATGCTCCTTCTCTTGCCATCGCTGGTCAGGATTGCAGACTGGTCGCTGGACCAGCCTGCAGTGTGAAGCCGACACCACGTACATTCGCGATCCGGGTTGCGGTTTCAAGCGCCGCCATCTTCCTGCGCAGACGATGCAAGGTCACCTCCAGCGTGTTGAGAGACGCCCCGCAACTTCCCCAGCCCGCACGTTCAAGTGCCGAATGCTGGACTACGCTCCCGGCTTCCCTTACAAGGCAAAGCATGATCCGCAACTCAGCCGGCGCCAAAAAGACCGTCTGCTCGCCACGACACATCACGCTCTTGTGCGAATCCACTGAGATATCGGCGAAGCAGAGAATGGCCGGTCCCATGTGCTTTCCTGTGCTCACTTGAACTGGTAGTTGTAGCCGACCCTGACTTCCGGAATGAACCGCTTGCCGACAAGAGGACTGTCCGTGATGCCGCTGCCCAGATGCGACACGCCAACGTCCAGCCCAACACGCTGGTGCTTCGTCAGGCTGTAGTCGATGCGCGTTCCCAGCGACGCGTTCCAGGTCGCCGTGCCCGTGTACGCCGGACGTCCGGGTCGTGCCTCGGAGGGGCGCACGCCATAGTAGTAGTCGACGTATTTGCCGCTCAACCACTCGACGCCGACGTCCGGTGTGATCGAAAAAGCGCCGACGTCAAAGGATCTGCTGTATTCCAGACTGGCCCGCTCGCCCTTGTTTCCGCCCAGCAGATAGTCCCCGGAAAGCGTGCCGAATGCGCTATGCCACGCAAGCGCGGGACCGTACCAAAACGCGCCGTTTCGATCCTCCATGCCGTTCAGGATGGGCGCATCGGATTGCTTGTAGCCGTCGCCAAGGTCGTATTTTCCGCGCAGGGCGACACTCACGCCGCTCCAGTTGCCGATCTTTATGTCGACCGTGGTGCCCAGCACGTGTATCCATTTATCGTCGAAGGAAACCAGCGGAAACGGTTCAATCCTGGCGCCGTCCCCCTTGTAGGGCGACTCCCCGATACCGATGCCCGCGCCAAGCCCCCAGTGAGTCACATTCGTTGCATTGCTCAGGATTGTCAGACCCGAATTCTGCGCATCGGTCTGGTCTGTGCCGTCCCCTTCGGCCCACGCTACCCCGGAGGAGAATGCAAGCGTAGCGACCGCCAGGATTATCCGGCGAACAGGTAACGGATTTTTTTTCACGGTCATTTCCAGCAGGTCGGTGAAAAGACCGGACCGACTATATGAGCGATCGACTTACCCGTTACTTACCGGCAAAAAGGAATGTGGCGGAGCGTGCATGTTGCGCCGGTGCGCCGTTGCGCGGCCGTGCTCCACGTTGCACGCGACCATGCTGTGTCGGTGGAAACGCATGATGATTTACGCGCGAGCGCGGATCAATGCATGCCCTTCCCTGGCCGCGGCGGTAAGTCGCCGGTAAGTCTTGCGGTGAGACCATGCATCGCGTGGCGTGCCGGCTGCGGCACACCGGTCATCCAGCGCATGGAGAACCTGCATGAAAACGCTTCGTTTGACGGCGCCGGCCCTCATGGCCGGGACGCTCGTTTTGTCCGGGTGCGCAACTGGCCCCGAACGCACCGCAGGCGACCCGCTCGAACCCATGAATCGGGCGATTTTCTCGTTCAACACCAAGGCCGACACTTACGTAGCCAAGCCTGTGGCGACCGCCTATCAGAAGGTGATGCCAACGCCCGCGCGAACGGCAATCCGGAATTTCTTCTCCAATCTCGGTGACATCGGCAACTTCGCGAATGACACCCTGCAACTGAAGGCTGTCGATGCGACCGAAGATGTCATGCGCTTCGCGTTCAACTCCACTTTGGGCATCGGCGGACTGATCGACTGGGCGACGCCCGCTGGGCTGCCCAAACATCATCAGGACTTTGGTTTGACGCTTGCGCACTATGGTGTGCCGATCGGACCGTATCTGGTCGTTCCGCTGCTGGGACCGAGCAGCGTGCGCGACGTCAGCAATGTCGCCGTCGACAGCCTGCTCAACCCGTTCGCCGCTGCATCGGTTCCGGTTCAGGTATCGGTGGCCGGCACGCGATTCGTCAGCACGCGCGCCGATCTGCTGGGTTCGACGAATCTGCTTTCGCAGGCGGCACTCGACGAATACTCCTTCACCCGCGGTCTCTATCTGCAAAGACGACGCGCGCTCGCGGCGAATTCCGGCAATGCCGACACGGTTCCAGATTACGGGCGTCCGGCCCCTTAGTCTCGACCGATACTTGATCGAGCCGGGCGGACAAGATTGCCTTCCCACGCAAAACCGCATTATTACCCTTTCACGGAGATCAGATCATGAATCGTCTTCAACTTGCCACCGTCCTGCTCCCGCTCGCCACAGCGCTTCTGCCGGTATGCTCGTACGCATTTGAGAAATCCATTTCCCAAACTCCTGCTACGTTGGACACGTCTCACCCGCACCTCAACGACAATGACACGCAGGGCGGCCGTGCCCAGTCTCTCCCCTTGATCAGCGTCGGTGTTAGCGATCCCAATACGAAACTGAACTTGCCGTGGTTTCTAACTGACGTCATCGATGCGGTCAACATGCAAAAGTCGCCTGGCGACCTGCTGCATGCGGTTAGAAACGATTTTTGATCCTCTCTTCCAACCCTATCCGGGCGCGCTGGCGTTGACGCGCAACCAATTGCGACGAATGGTCAAATGGTTGGCGCCGTGCGGCGCGGTGATGGATGCGAAAGCGGCTTGAACGTCAATCAATCGGAGGGCCGCCGGAGCCACTCCGTGACGTCAGGACGGTCAGACGCCCAATGCACAGCCGTCTTTGCGATGATCCGACGCACCGGCAAGCGTGCCGTTTTCCCAGTCGATCCAGATCGCCTGCGCGCCGCCGATGGCCGAGTTCGGCGGCACCAGAGTAAATCCGCGCTTCGTCAGTTCGTCACGCGTCGCGACCGGTAAAGTGGATTCCGTCTCGACGACTCTCGTGCCCGGTCGAGGAAAAACGCGCGGCAATGCAATCGCAGACTGCATGTCCAGTCCATAGTCCAGCACCTTCGACAGAAAGTGCGCATGCCCCATCGCCTGATAGTGACCGCCCATCACGCCGAAGGTCATCTGTACTTTGCCGTTCCTCGTGACCATACCGGGAATGATGGTGTGCATCGGTCTCGCATGAGGCGCGATCGCATTGGGATGCCCCTCTTCGACAGCAAAGCTCTGCCCACGATTGTGCAGCATCACACCGCTACGAGGCGCCATGATCCCGCTGCCAAAAGGATGAAAGAGCGAGTTGATGAAACTCGCGCAATTACGGTCCTTGTCGACGACGCAGATATATACGGTGTCCTTGTGATCGGCGGGCCGGTATGTGGACACGTTGGTCATGGCGCGCTCGAGCGTAATTTCCGCGCGCAGTTTCGACACCGTTTCGTCCGACAGCAACCAGTCGATATCGAGCGGCTGGCCGCGGGGATCGCCGAGCAGCGCGTCGCGAATCGAATATGCAAGCCGTGTCGCCTCGATTTCGCGGTGCAGCCGGTCGGCGTCGAGCGGATCACCGGTTGCCTCGAATCCTTCGAGAATCTTCAGTATCAGCAGTGCGATGATGCCCTGTCCGTTCGGCGGACACTCATGCACCTCGTAGCCGCGGAAGCTCGCCTTGATGGGCTTCACATATTCGCCGCGATACTGTGCAAAGTCGTCCAGCGTGTGCAGGCCGCCCTTGTCCTTTAAACACCCGACCATATCCTCCGCGATGAACCCCTCGTAGAAGACACGCGCACCCGCTTCCGCGATGGCCATCAGCGACTTCGCGAGCAACGGCTGCCGGTGAAGGATTCCCGCCGCTGGCGCAGCGCCGTCGACCAGCATCTGCTCCCGGCTCGTCTTGTCCAGCCCCAGCAATGCGGCCTGATTCGCCCAGTCGGCTGCCGTGCGCGGCGCTACCGCGTAGCCCTCGCTCGCCAGCTTGATCGCCGAAGCGAACAGCGACTTGAACGGCATCGAGCCATGATCGCGCGCCAGCGTCGCCCATGCGTCGACAGCGCCCGGCACCGTCACGGCATGAGGCGAATGACGCTCGATCGACGAAACGCCCATTGACCTGAGCATCGGCACACTGGCTGCCTGCGGCGCCCACCCGGAGCCATTGAAAGCGACGATGTCGTCGCTGCCGCCGCGCGAATACAGCGCGAAGCAGTCGCCGCCTATTCCCGTCGAGCCGGGCTCGACTACACACTGCACGGCGCAGGCAGCAATCGCCGCATCCATTGCATTGCCGCCCGCTTCCAGAATCTTCACGGCGGCCAGCGTCGAAGCGGGATGCGATGTCGCCGCCATGCCGTCCTTCGACATCACCAGCGATCGTCCCGGTTGCTCGAAATCTCTCATTCTGTTTGCCCGTTCCATCAGTTGTTGTGCAGGGTTTTGCGCCATGCGAGCGTGTCGTCGAGCGCGCGCTGCGCGGAATCGAACATTTCATCGATCTGCGCATGAGACACGATGAGCGGCGGACAGAAATTAACGGTATCGCCCAAAGCACGCGTAATCAGTCCATATGACAACGCACGCGTGCCGGCATAGGCGGCAACGCCCTCGGACGGCGCGAAAGGTTCCTTGCTTTGCTTGTCCGCGACCAGCTCGACAGCCGCAAGCAGGCCGACGCCGCGCGCTTCACCTGCCAGCGGATGCCGGCCAAGTTCGGCCACTCGCTCCTGGAAGTGCGGCGTGACGGCTCTCACATGTTCGAGAATGCCGTCCTGCTCGTAAATCTTCAGCGTTTCCAGCGCGACGGCAGCGCACACGGGATGGCCGCTGTACGTGAACCCGTGTCCGAACGTGCCGATCTTCTCGCTTTCAGTGACGAGGCCTCGGTAGATGCGCTCGTTGACCATCAGCGCCGAGATAGGCAGATAGCCGGCGGATAGCTGCTTGGCCATCGTGATCATGTCGGGCTGCATGCCGAAGGTCTGCGAACCGAACATGTTCCCCGTGCGTCCGAAACCGCAAATCACTTCGTCGGCCACGAGCAGAATGTCGTGGCGCTTGAGCACACCCTGGATCTTCTCCATGTAGGTGGCGGGTGGCACGATTACGCCACCGGACGCCATGACTGGTTCCGCAAAAAACGCCGCGATGGTGTCTGCGCCCTCTTCGAGGATCAATCGTTCCAGCGACTCGGCGCAGCGCGTGGCGAACTGCTCTTCACTCTCGCCAGGCAAACCATAGCGATAGAAATGCGGGCAGTCGGTGTGCAAGATCCTGTCGATGGGCAAGTCGAAGTCGCGATGATTGTTCGGCAAGCCGGTAAGACTCGCCGACGCAATCGTCACGCCATGATAGGCGCGTGTACGGGAAATGATTTTCTTCTTCTGTGGTCGGCCGATCGCGTTGTTGAAATACCAGATCAGCTTGACGGCGGTATCGTTCGCCTCGGACCCGGAGTTCGCGAAGAACACCTTGGACATTGGCACGGGCGCCATCGAAATCAGCTTCTCCGCCAGCAGAATCGAAGGCTCCGACGACTTGTGTCCGAACGCATGATAGAACGGCAGCTTGCGCATTTGCCTGTCGGCAGCATCCGCGAGCCGTGTTTCGCTAAAGCCGAGCGATGCGCAGAAAAGCCCGCCCAGTCCTTCGAGATATCGCTTGCCCTCGGTATCGTAGACGTAAACGCCTTCGCCGCGCTCGATCACCATCGGCCCAACTTCGCGGTGAAGACTGAGATTGGTGTAGGGGTGAAGGTAGTGATCGATATCGTTCTGTTTCAGGTTTTGCATAGGTTCGTTCCTTGATTCGTCTCATCCACGTTTGTGTTCTCGTCGTGCGGCATTGGGACTACTTCATGGCTCCAGACAGGAATCGCTGAAGGCGCTCGCTTCTCGGCGTTTTCAGCACTTCGCGGGGGTGCCCTTCTTCTTCAACCACACCCTGATGAAGAAAGACCACATGATTCGAGACCTCGCGTGCAAAGCCCATTTCGTGCGTCACCACGATCATCGTGCGGCCCTCTTCCGCGAGATCACGCATGACCTTGAGCACATCGCCGACCAGTTCCGGGTCGAGCGCCGACGTGGGTTCATCGAAGAGCAGCGCGTCGGGCTCCATCGCGAGCGCGCGTGCAATCGCAGCCCGCTGCTGCTGTCCACCGGACAGATGCGACGGGAAAGCATTTGCGAAACGCGTCATGCCGACCTGCTCCAGATAGCGCTCAGCCCGTTCCGCGGCCTCGGCTCTGGTCAGCTTCAGCACGTGCCTCGGCGCTTCCATGACATTCTCGAGCACGGTCATGTGTGCCCAAAGATTGAAGTGCTGGAAGACCATCGCGAGCCGGGTGCGCATTTGCCTCAGTTGCGCGGGATCGCTGATCCGGATTTCGCCGCGTCCGTTGGTCGAGGTGCGTACTTCATCCCCGTTGAGGCTCACGCGGCCCGACGATGGCGATTCGAGAAAGTTGATGCACCGCAGGAATGTGCTCTTGCCCGAACCCGACGAACCGATCATGCTGATCACGTCACCTCTTTTTGCCGACAGCGAGACGCCCTTGAGCACTTCGTTGTCGCCATACCGTTTGTGCAGATTTTCGACAGTCAATGCGTTCATGTGACGAGTTCTATCCCTTGGCGAGAGTGGCAAAATTCTGGGGACGCAGATAAACCAGATATCGGCACTCGGTGATCCGGACCAGCAGCGCAATGAGGGTGGTCAGCCCGAAATACACGGTGCCGACCGAGATGAATGCTTCGAAGGGCGCGTAGTAGTTCGCATAGAAATCGCGCGCAACGCCCGTCAGATCGACAATCGTGATGGCGCTCACAAGCGAAGTACCGTGCAGCATCAGGATCACTTCGTTGCTGTACGCAGGAATGAAGCGGCGCAGCGCGGAGGGCAGAAGAATTCTTCTCCACGCCATGAGCCGACTCATGCCATATGCCTGCGCTGCTTCGATCTCGCCATACGGGGTTGCGCGCAACGCGCCAGCGAGAATCTCCGTCGTGTATGCGCAGGTGTTCGCCGTCAGTGCAATCAGCGCGCAGTAATACGGATCGCGCAGCACGGACAGAACAGGATTGCCGCGCTGCCAGGCGTCCTGCAGCCACTGAAACTGGCCGAATCCGTAGTACACGATCATCAGTTGTGCGAGTAACGGCGTGCCACGGATGAACCATGTGTAGACCGCAACGGGACCACTCGCGATACGGTTGGGCGACACACGCAGCACCGCGAGCGGAATGGCGATCAGCAAACCCAGCGCGAGTGAGAAAACCGTGAGCTGAACCGTTACCCACAGGCCGCCCGCGTACGAAGAAAACAGTTGCTCGAGTTGTTCGTATGTCATCGATGCAGGCTCCCTTCCCGAACGCCTCTATGAAGATACGTGCGTGCTCGCGCAAGACAGGCCGTCGAACCCGATGTGACCACGAGATACACCGCACAAGCCGCAAGGTAGAAAGTCATCGGCGCCTGCGTCGTGCGGCCCGCCTGGTCTGCAATGAACATCACATCGTGCAGGCCGATCAGCGACGCAATAGCCGTCGCCTTGAGCAGAACCAGCCAGTTGTTGACGGCGGCGGGAAGCGCGAGGCGCATCATCTGCGGCAACAGGATGCGGCGGAACGCAAGCCAGCCCGAAAAACCGTAAGCACGGGCCGCCTCCATCTGACCGCGCGGCACGCTCAGCATCGCACCGCGAAACGTCTCCGTGTAATAGGCGCCGAAGATGCAACCAATGGTCAACACGGCCGCAACGAAGGCGTTGACATCTGGTGCATGAAAGCCCATCAATGACGCCAGTTGATTGAGGATAAGTTGCCCGCCATAAAACACAAGCAGCATCGTCACGAACTCGGGCACGCCGCGGACGAGCGTGGTGTAGGCCGATGCCATCGAGACGATTGCCCGCGAGCCATACAGCTTTGCCACCGCCCCAATCATGCCCAGGCACACCGCGAGCACCACGGACAGTACAGCGAGCACAAGCGTGATTCCAGCGCCCTGTACAAGTGCGGGGAAATACTGCTGGAGTTCGAGCATGGTTCCACCTGGAATGACGTGTTGGAGGCCTCGATAACGTGCGCTCGCGGCGCTTCGCCATCGGTATCAGTAGATGTCGAAATTGAAGTACTTCTTCTCGATCGACTGATACACACCATTTGCGCGGATCGCCTCGATAGCCTGGTTGAACTGCTGCTTCAGATCGTCGTCGCCCTTGCGCACGGGGATGCCGTAGCCTTCGCCGAGCAGCGCCTTCTGCTCCGGCGTCGTGCCGAGAATCGGTTGCCCGACGAACTTGAAATTCGCGCCTTCCGGTTTGGTCAGAAACGCGCTGTAGGCAGCAGTCGCATCCTGCAACCCAGCGTCGAGACGGCCGGAGCGAAGGTCCATATAGGCCTCGTCCTGCGTCGCATAGCGCACGATCTGCACGCCGCTTTGCGCCCAGTACGCACTCGCGTACTTGTCGGCCAACGTGCCCCGCTGCACGCCGACGCGCTTGCCCTTCAATTCGGCGGGCGTCGCGTCCTTGATCGGGGTCGCTTTCGGTGCGATCAGCCTGCGCGGCGAGTTGTAATACTTCTCGCTGAAGTCGACCTTCTGTTTGCGCTCGGCCGTGATTGCAACGGACGCGACGATCGCGTCGATTTTCTCGGCCTGCAACGCGGGAATCAGGCCGTCCCAGTTGATCTGTACCAGCGTGCAGTTCGCATGCATCTGAGCGCAGAGTGCGTGAATGATGTCGATATCGAAGCCCACCGGTTTGCCGTCCGGTTGAATCGACGAGAACGGCGGATAAGCGCCTTCATAGCCGATGCGGATGTCTTTCCATTCCTTCGCATGTGCATTCAAAGCGAGAACGCATACGGTCAGTGCTAGCAGATTCTTTGCGAGTCGTTTCATGTCGAAGCTCAAAAGGTTGGTGTACGTCACGTGCGGTCGTATGCTCCCATCGCACTCGTTTTATATTCGCAGAACTAATATTTGTGGAAAGTTCATCGCTATGGACGGCATGTTTTCCTAACGGCCCGACGTCATCCATCGACGCAGCGCCGGCACCGTCGCTTCGATGTGCTCCCGCACGGACGCCTCGACAGCCACGGGATCGCCGCTTTTGATGGCGTCGATGATCGTCGTGTGGTCGTCACGCGAAGTCACCTGCTTGTCGGCAAGTTGCAGCCAGAGCCGCATGTGAGGCTCGACAACAGTATGAAGGCCGGCAATCTGCGAGACGAGACGTTTGCGGCCGCTCAACTGGCACAGATACTCATGGAAATTCCGATGCGCGCTCACCCACTGATGTGCGTCCTGCTCGTGGCTCTCCATCACTTCGAGGAGCCGTACCAGTTCAGCGACGTGCACGGGCGTGATGCCCGGCAGTGCCATCTTTGCTGCCAGTCCCTCAAGCGCGCCGCGCATGCAGAAAACCTCTTCCATCTCGTCGGCATCCAGCCCGCGGACAATTGCCCCCCGGTTTGGCCGGATCACGACTAGCCCCTCGCTCGCGAGTCTGCGGAATGCTTCGCGCACGGGCATGCGGCTCGTGTCTATCTCGGCTGCGATCTCCTCGGGGATCAGGCGATCACCGGCGCGGTACACGCCCATGCGGAGGCGATACAGCACATGCGCATAGGCCTGTTCTTCCGCCGTGACAGCGAATCCTGTGCGAAAGGAATGAACGCTTTCTTCCATGGTCTTCCTGATCGGTTCAGCCGGGATGAAATCTATTTGTAAAACTGGATATTTGTATCCATGAATTCAATATATCAATCCAATAAAGCGCAAAAATAAGGGAAAACCCTTGTTCAGTCCATTTCAAGGCGATACGTTTTGGATGCGGCTAGCAGGAATTCATCCTGGGCTCCGGTAAGTCCTCGCAGCCTCAGGCGATCCAGCTTCAGAATTCGCTTAGATATGCGAACAGCATCTCAGCCGCCTCATCTCGGCTGTCTAGCACTAACAGTCCAATGACCGCCCCTGAGCGGACTCGGAGAGTCGCTGTCAGCAAGCTGAACAAACGGTATCCTGAGATCAAGCGTGATGTCGTCGATAATTTCAAATCCAATTTTCACGAACACTTGGGACGAGCCATGAGCACCAATTTTCGGATCAGGTCCGGCCGAGCCATGCTGGCTGCGGAAGTCGTCGGGAGTGGCGACCCGGTTGTCTTTGTGCATGCCCGTGTTGCCGATCGCCGCATGTGGCGCGCGCAACTAGATGGCATCGGGGTTAGCAATAAGGCTATCGCTTACGATCGGCGGGGTTTTGGCGAGACCCGTGCCGACAGGGAGGATTTTTCTGCGGTCGCGGATTTGATGGCGGTGATTGACGCCATGGCGGACGGCAAGCCCGCGATCCTTGTTGGATGCTCACAGGGCGGCGGAATTGTGCTGGATGCGGCCCTTCGGCATCCATCATGTGTCCGTGCCCTTGTTCTCATTGCGCCCAACGTGACCGGTGCACCGGAAACAATATGCCCGCCCAAAATCGAGGACCTACGGATGCAACTGCGGGAAGCCGAGAAGATCGGTGATGTAGATCAGGCGATCGCGATTAGAACTTGCCTTTCCCTAGACGGCCCACTGGAGCCGGAAGGTCGTGTTATGGGTCAGGCTCGCCAGTTGTTCGTCGACATGAACACTGTTGCGCTCAGGTTACCGCCGACTGGGGCGAATCTTGATGCCGCACCCGCCTATCATCGTTTAGGTGAGATATCGGTGCCGTCGCTTGTGATCTGTGGTGACCTCGACCTTCCCAGCACTCAGGACCGAAGCCGTCATGTTGCAACTACAGTGTTGAATGGGTCTTACCATGAATTGTCCGGCGTCGCTCATCTGCCGAGCCTGGAGCGACCCGCAGAAACCACGGGTCTAGTCGCGGAATTCATCAATCGCTGCTCCAGCCGCGGGGAGTAGACCAGCCGAGCTTGGGGCACTGACCGCCGCGCCTCAAGCCGACCCGATCACCACCTCACGCAAGCGGCATACACACCCCGAGCCTTGCCGTGCAGCGATCGGTGTTGTGCGGCCACGGCGACGTTTAGCCAGCGGCCGGCTAAACGCTGTGACAGGTGTCTTGGCCCAGCATAAAATCAAGCATCATCTCCTGAACTGCATCGACCATCTGCACGCCGTTAGCCGTCCTGCAACCCGCTGACTGCGCCGCCTTCAGAAACGGCGTCACACCATGTCCGGCGATCACGTCGCCAACGAACATCGACGGATCCAGCAGGTCGCCGGAGACTGGAAGCGGGTCGTTCGCCGCCAATCCCATAGGGGTCGCGTTGAACACCAGGGTGCATCCCGCCGGGTCGACCGGGCCAACGCGTACGCGCCCCCGGCCGGGGTCGGCAACGATCCCGGTCAGGCGGGTCGAGCGAGATTCGTCGGCATCGTGGATGATGAGTTCGCGTACACCCGCCTCGAGCAAAGCGATCGCGATCGCACTGCCCGCAGCCCCGGCGCCAACCAGCAATGCACGGCCGTCTTTCATGCGCGCACCGTGATCGATCTGCGCTTTCACAAACGCAAGGCCGTCGAGCATATCGCCGTGCCACGTACCGTCCGCGTTGCGACGCATGACACTGACTCCACCGAGCAGCCGTGCAGTATCGGAACTGGTGGCACAGTAGGTGAATGCCGAGAATTTATGCGGCATCGTGACAAGCAGGCCGTCGACGTTTCCAGTCAGTGTCAGCGCATGCATGACCGCATCCAGATCGCCTTTCGCTACCTGCATGGGCAGGCACAGGCCATTGCGGCCTCGTGCTTCGAAACCACGGGTCAACCGCTGCGGCGATTTTACGAATTCGATCGGGTCGCCGATGATTGGGAACAGCCGTGTGGCGCCATCCAGTTTTTCAGGCATCCGGTTTCTCTGGCGTTGAATCAACAGGGTCATCCGGCTACTCCTCCCGGACATCAATCGACTGCTGTGGTGCCCGTAGCACCGGAAAGTAGATTAGCCGGGTCGTTTCTCCAGCACATCCTTAACGACCGGAAGCGCCGTAAAAACATTCGGCCAACCCGCATAGAACGCCAGTTGTGTCATGACCTCCGACGCCTGTGCCCTGGTCAGTCCGTTGTCCATTGCCCGGTTCAGGTGATAGGTTAGTTGTGCGACCTGTCCCATGGCAACCAGCGCGCTGACCGTGACGAGACTACGGTCACGCGGCGCAAGGCCCGGCCGCAGCCACAGGTCGTTGAACAGCGCGTCCCGGGTGAATTGAACGACCCCTGGCGAGACCGCGCCGAAATTCTGTTGCACGGTGGTCTCGCGTTGCGCTTCTGCCGCCTTGTCGAAAGGGAGAGGTTCAACCGACGCTGGTGGGAGCTGCGCCGCCGTAATTCCTCGTCTTTCAAATACGATGTTCGTCACCTTCACGGCCGCGGTCGCATTGGCCCAACCGGAATAGAACGCCAGATGCGTGATGATTTCCGAGATCTCGCTGGGCTTGAGGCCGCTGTCGAGTGCGAGATCGAGGTAGAACGGCAACTCCGCGCTCTGATTGCGCGCAATCAACACCGAGAGCGTGACGATGCTTCGATCCCGTGCGGATAGCTGCGGACGTTTCCACAGGTCTCCCAGGACCACATCGTTCGTATAACGCTCAAGCGCAGGTGAAACAGTACCCATTCCGGCGAGCAGATTGACGGCGGACGAGCGATCCAGACTTTCCATATCAGTTTTCCTTTGAATCTGCGAACAGGCCGCAGTACCGAGCGCAAGCGACAGCATCGCTGCTGCGAACATTTTCATCGGTCGGTTCCTTCAATAGCGCCCGATCGCATCGAAATACACCGATCCGGCCGGCGTCGTTCGACCGCACATAAGCGCACCCTGTGCTCACATTCGGTCCCGGCAGCGCGGCAGGAATGGATGGACGATGCACGACATTTGAAATCTAACGTACCCACTCATGCTCGACTAGGCGCTAGAATCGGCAAACACCTATGAAGTGAGTTCATCAATGCGTCGCGAAAGCTACAACGACCTGCTTGCACTTATCGCCGTCGCACGCGAGCGCAGTTTCACGCGTGCCGCTGCGCAACTCGGCGTATCGCAATCCGCCTTGAGCCATACCATTCGGGCACTCGAAACCCGACTCGGAATGCGACTCCTGACTCGAACCACGCGCAGCGTTTCGCCGACCGAGGCAGGCGAACGTCTCATTCGGACAATCGCCCCCCGCTTCGAAGAAATCGAATCCGAACTGGCGGCCGTGACAGAGTTTCGGGACAAACCTGTGGGCACGATTCGCATCACCGCAACCGATTACGCAACCGAGACGGTCCTGTGGCCCCGGTTGTCGCCGGTCCTGCGTGAATATCCGGACATCAAGGTGGAAATCATCACCGACTACGGCCTCTCCGATATCGTGGCGGATCGCTATGACATCGGTGTTCGCCATGGCGATCAGGTAGCCAGGGACATGATTGCGGTCCGCCTCGCACCCGAGATGCGCATGGCAATTGTCGGGTCTCCTGAATATATGAAGACGCGTGCGTTGCCAAAGAAGCCGCAGGACCTGACCGCTCACAACTGCATCAATCTTCGTTTGCCGACGTTGGGCGGCTTTTACGCATGGGAGTTAAGAAAAGGCAGTCGCGAGGTGCAGGTTCGCGTCGACGGACAACTCGCTTTCAACGGGACCTACCAGATGCTGGCGGCAGCGTTGTCGGGATACGGCCTGGCGTACATTCCGGCTGACCTCGCCCAGCCTCATGTCGAAGCGGGTCGCCTCGTGAAGGTATTGGAGGAATGGTGTCCCACCTTCCCGGGGCTGCACGCCTGCTATGCGACCCGCCGTGAATTCTCGCGAGCGATGACCGTGGTAATCGATGCGATCCGCTATCGCAAGACAGAGCGCGGGAACTGAAATGAGATTCATGAATTCAGTTCATGGGAGTTTGCCGCTTTACGGGCTTTATCGCTAGATACCATCCACCTATCATCATCCATACAGACGGCGATCGAAGCGCCAGTTGGTGCGCCTGTTCCGGCGCCCACGCTTTTAGTAACCGCAGGCGCAGCCTGCATGGAGATGATGAGAATGGACTATCGATATCTGGGTCGCAGCGCCCTCAAGGTTTCGCCCCTGTGTCTGGGTGCGATGATGTTTGGCGGCGAAACGGATGAAGCTACCTCCCGCCGGATTATCGACAAGGCTTTCGACCAGGGTGTCAATTTTCTCGACAGCGCCGACGTCTACCACGCCGGTCGGTCCGAAGAAATCGTTGGCCGGGCGATCGCGCAACGACGGGACGACTGGGTTGTAGCAACGAAGTTTGGCTATCCGGCTTCGGCAACCGCCCGTCCAAACGAACAGGGGCAGTCACGCAAATGGATTTGCCGGACAGTCAACGCTAGCCTGAAGCGTCTTGGCACTGACTACATCGACGTTCTCTACTTCCACCGCTCGCTTGTTGATGCACCGCTCGAGGAAG
The DNA here is from genome assembly GCF_056619545.1 of Paraburkholderia sp. SSBN10T. NCBI lineage: Bacteria > Pseudomonadati > Pseudomonadota > Betaproteobacteria > Burkholderiales > Burkholderiaceae > Paraburkholderia > Paraburkholderia sp. SSBN10T. The sequence goes on along the minus strand of NZ_JBWQQI010000004.1, from coordinate 3,650 downwards.
GGGTTCGTGCCATCGGCGACCTCATTCGCCAGGGGAAGGTGCGTTACTTCGGTCTGTCCAACTTCCGCGCCTGGCGCATTGCGGAAATAGTGCGCCTAACCGATCAGCTTGGCATCGATCGTCCCGTTGCAATCGAACCGGTTTACAACATGGTCGACCGCACGGCCGAGGTCGAGCTGATGCCTGCTGCCGGACACTACGGGATTGGCGCGGTGCCCTACAGCCCGCTCGCTCGCGGTGTACTGACCGGCAAATATGCACCCGACAGTGCGCCGCCCGCCGATTCTCGTGTGGGGCGCGGCGACAAGCGCATCCAGCAGACTGAGTGGCGTCCGGAATCACTCGCCATTGCACAGAAAGTCGCGGCTTACGCCGCTGAGCGCGGTACCACCTCGACTGCGTTCGCCATCGCCTGGGTGCTCAGGAACAGGCTCGTGAGTTCCGCCATCGCGGGTCCGCGCACAGAAGCGCACTGGGACAGCTATATGGACGCACTGACGCTGCAACTGGGACCGGACGACGAAAAGTTTGTCGACAGTCTGGTTCCTCCTGGCCATGCATCGACGCCCGGTTATACGGATCCGAACTATCCCGTCGAAGGTCGACGCGTGATCGGTTGATCTGCCAACCCGTGCAACACCGCATCCGCTTCTTCTGTGTAGCGCGGAACCGGTGCCACGCAAAACATCACTGATAACCAAGGCTGCACGAGGTTGAGAGAACTCACTGTGAATATAACTTTTGAGAACAAGGTCGCACTCGTCACGGGGGCGGGCTCCGGGCTTGGTCTGGCGACAGCGAAGGCCTTTGCTTTGTCGGGCGCTTCGGTCGTGCTGGCAGACTGGGATAGAGAGTCCGTGCAATCAGCGGCAGACGAACTGGAGACCCGAGGTTGCGCAGTCCTCGCCATGCATTGCGATGTGGCCGACGATGCGCAGGTAGAGGCAATGATTGCGCAAACTGTGTCGACCTTCGGAAGGCTGGATGTCGCCTACAACAACGCCGGCGTTCAGAATGTTCTCGCGGAAACCGCCGACTCGCCTCGAGACGACTACGACCGAGTGATGTCGATCAATCTCGGTGGGGTCTGGAGTTGCATGAAATTCGAACTGCAACAGATGCGCAGGCAGGGCAATGGTGCGATCGTCAATTGCTCGTCGCTGGGCGGCCTCGTCGGCGGAGCGGAGCGCGGCACCTATCACGCTGCAAAGCATGGCGTACTAGGGCTGACCAGGAGCGCCGCCCTTGAATACGCGTCACGAGGTGTCCGGATCAACGCCGTCTGCCCAGGTCTGTTCTGGACACCGATGGCCGAGCAGATGGCAGCCTCCGGCCAGAGCGAGGCGCTCGACGCATTGTTGAAGGCGATTCCGATGGGCAGGTGTGGGAACGCGGAGGAGATCGCCGACGTCGTCCTCTGGCTTTGCAGCGACGCCTCGAGCTATGTGACCGGTCAGTCCATTTCCGTGGACGGTGGCTTCATCATGCGATAGGTGCTGCGGATTGCCGAAATGCCGAAGGATCGGTTCGCAGCCATTCGCCGGGCTGGGCGTGCCCAATGAGTTGCGCCACCACGAGGAAGCAGACCGGCTCGCCCCACGTCGTCGAATTTGCGCTGACATGACATCTCCATTGTCACGTTTGCGAGAAAAGTGATTTCATAACTTAGGTATTTACCCTAAGCCGCTACCTTCCTAGACTGTGTTCACCGGCTGCACACAAACCTGTTTGCAGCGCCCTGCAAAACAATCTCTGGAGGTAGTGATCATGAACTCGCTTATCAAGGCCGTTGCTATTGCTGTCGTTCTGTCCGCTCCTGTCGCTTCGTTCGCGCAGTCGAATCAACCCGTGACGCGCGCCGAAGTTCGTAGTCAACTGGTCCAGCTCGAGAAGGCGGGTTACAACCCCGCAGTCGCTGACAATGCCAGCTATCCGGCGGACATCCAGGCTGCGGAAGCGCGCGTTGCCGTACAGAATGGATCGACGAGCGGCGTTGGTGGTGTGGTGAGCGGCTCGTCGGAATCCGGCGCCCCCTCGGTCTCGGTATTTACCGGCTCGCGTTCGCTTTACTCTGCTCACTAACCAGTCTGACGGGCGAGTCGTTAGCGATTCGCCCGTTCGCTAACATCGCGCACCAATTTGGCGCTTCGTCGATTGGTGCAAGTTTCCGCTCCCGTTTAGGTTTGTGCAACGGGTGCCCGCATGCGTCGTCGTGCGCTCACGCGGCAGCAGACAAGAGCTGGCGTCGAACGAACCAAAACGAACTCCGCCTGACGCGTGCTGCTCAGTTCGACCCACTTCAGCCATTTGCACCGGCGCCGGCGCCCATGAAATGCTGAGTAGTGCCCAGGTTTCGCGCCGTGCCAATGTCCCCACGATTGAATAGGCCGCGTCGCCGCGTCTAGACAGAGTACGGGTGATTTATCCCGGACTGAATGGCACCGCAGAACCCGCTCCCACGACGCCTCCTCAGAAAACCAATACCGATACGTCCGGCTACCTCTGGTATGGAAAACGACTGTGTAGGAGCGTCTACGCAGAAGACAAGGAAGCAATGATCGAAATCCGTCAAGTGGCGTCGATTGATCTGCTTTTGTCCGGTAAGCGATTGCCTGGCTGCTAGCCTTATTCGGCAGTGAACACGTCCACATAAAACCGTCTTGCTCCGAGATGGTTCTCGAACGACTGCGTTCATGCCCTGCAGGATAAATTTCGCATAGACCGTACTACTACTGAACCGCTCCGGTAAATTGCTGACAACTGGCTGCAGCGGGCCTTCGTGAGTTAATTCATCGGGCGCTGGCGAATCAGCCAGACTTGGCTACGTTCGCTCCCCAATGAATATTCCTTTCGGAGAGAATGCCATGAGCGCTCTTCTTTCGCCAGAAACGATTGCCATCGTTAAATCTACTGCTCCCGTCATGCAACAGCATGGTGTGGCAATCACGACCCGCATGTACGAGCGGCTTTTCGTGGATCCGGAAATGAGAGCGCTTTTCGATGATGCAGCCCAAAAATCAGGGGAGCAACCAAAGCGACTGGCGGGTGCGCTCCTCGCATTTGCGACTAACGCGGACAGGCTCGACGTTTTGACACCGGCTATAGAACGGATCGCCGCACGTCACGTTGCTATGCATGTTAAACCTGAGCACTATCCTGCTGTCGCTAACGCGCTGCTTCCAGCGATCAAGGATGTGCTCGGGGACGCCGCGGATGAGCGCGTCCTGAACGCTTGGGGCGAAGCGTATTGGTTTTTAGCAGATGTCCTGAAGAGCCGCGAGCAACAGATCTAAACGAAAAGAGGATGATGCCATTCGGCTTCACTAGCAACCGCAGTTAGATTGCAAAAGTCTCGCGAGACAAAAATCGTTCGCTCTTCATTATGGCGCTCCCAAACAACTTCAACGTCGTTGTTCATAAGCGAGACTAGCTCTTTCAATTCCGTAGGGAAGCGAATTGAGTTCTTCCACAGGAAGGTGAAGATCCGGCAAGCTCTTACGGGGTGGAAGGCAGCCGACTCCTACAATCGCCCGTGAAGCCGCGCCAGGTTTGGCTCCTGCAGTCCCGGCCGGTGGCTACCCATACTCCGACCCACGTTGTGAAAGTGCCTGTCCAGACAGCCCTTCACCAGTAAGGAGGCACCGCTCCTA